>CALRWE010000143.1:0-12521 GCA_943371745.1 Rhodoferax sp. OV413 | reverse complement strand
CCTGCATCACATAGAACATGCCCAGCGGCCCGAAACCGGCGGCGATCATGCCCCCCAAGGCCCGCAGCGCGAGTTCGGACCCGTAGGAATATGACGACAACTGGAGCCCCGCCAGTGCGACAAAGCCAAGCAGAAAAAACCGGCTGGTGCACTGCATGCCCAGTTGCTGGCGCAACTTCACCACGAGCATGGCCATGCTCGCGTTGCCGACGGCATAGGCGGTGACGAGCCACGCCCCTTCCACGCTGGTGAGGCCGAGGGCCCCCTGGATCTGCGAGAGGTTTGCCAGCAAGAGGCCGTTGCTCAGGCCTGCGGTGATCGATAGCAGGATACCGGTAACTACATAAGCGGCGGCCCGACGCTGCGGGTGCGCCGGCGTCGCCGGAGAGCCGGCCATCAGCGGCTGCTCGTGCGGCAGAAACTCGTACTCGACGGCGCCGGCTTTCATGGCGGAAACGTCGCTTCCAGCTGAGTCATTCAGTTTGCCCCATCATCTGGCTCTGGAGCAACGAGCAGGACGTCTTGTCATGGCCAGCATGGTTGCAGGAGCGACAACTTCTGCGCAGCGAGGGGGTACACGCCCTGTGAACAGGTCAACTCGTAACTGTGTAGTGGATTTCGAATATGAGGGGTCATGGTATTTCTCCTGCATCAAAATCAGGGATTTCCATCGCAGGCTCGCCGAAGGTGGGTTCACTGGAAAAATGGGCTGGGGCCCGCCGTAAGCGTTGCGTTGCCAGCCCAGACGAACTGTGACTCGGGTATACCGCGCCGTCGGTGTGCTGCCGAACCGAGCCTGCGGTGAATGGCAATGCGCCCGGATCTGTACGAGAACGCACCGACCGTGCCGCGGTCTTGCACTACCTTGCGTTCATCATGCATGTACACCTTGAATCGCCATTTACCGTAGTTTGGCAACCCGGCAATGTCCGTGGCGGACGACAGCGTCGGCGGCACGGCGTCACTGCCGGATCGGCCTCGCGATGAGGTCCACCTGGCGGACATCTTCGAAGCTGGCTATCTACGCGGCTATCGCGGCCAACATCGCCATCGCTGTGACCAAGCTTGTGGTGGCCGGCATCACCGGCAGTTCGGCCATGCTTTCAGAGGGTATCCATTCGTCGGTCGATAGCTTCAACGGCGTGCTCCTGCTTGTCGGCATCCGCCTGAGCCAGCGGCCCGCTACGCCCGAACACCCGTTCGGGCACGGCAAGGATCTGTACTTCTGGAGCCTGATCGTTGCCGTGATGATCTTCGGCCTCGGCGGTGGCATCTCGTTCTACGAGGGCGTGCTGCATATTCGCCATCCGGAGCCTTTACTCGATCCCACCTGGAACTACTTGGTGCTCGGCGCAGCGGCAGTCTTCGAGGGCATCAGTTTCGCCATCGCGCTGCGCCAGTTCCAGCGGCTGGCCGGCGTTACCCCGTTCTGGGAGTTCGTGCGCAGCAGCAAGGACCCGAGCACCTACACCGTGCTGGCCGAGGACTCGGCCGCACTCGTGGGCCTGGCGATCGCTGCGGTGGGCATCTCATTGAGCCATTGGCTGGAGATGCCGGTACTGGATGGCGCCGCGTCGGTGCTGATCGGCATCTTGCTGGCCGGCGTAGCGGGTCTGCTCGCCTGGCAGTCGCGCGGCCTGCTCATTGGTCAAGGCATTCGCCCGGAAACCGCGCACGCCCTGCGCGACATCGCCTTGGCACAGCCCGGCGTGCGCGATGTCGGGCGCGTGCTGTCGATGTACGTGGGCCCCAATGACGCGCTGGTCACGATGGACCTGGACTTCGACGCGGGGACGGACACTGCCGATGCCGCGCTGGCAATAGCCGAGGTGGAGCGTCGGGTCCGGGAGCGGTTTCCGATGATCAAGCGGCTGTTCATCGAGTCAGGTTCTCCAGCCCCGCCCCAGCGCTGGACCAGGCCGGATGCGATCCCGGCGCCACCCGAAGCCGTCGCAGCGCCCGACTAGGCTCTGACGCCGCCGCCTCTAAAGCGGGGCTGCGCCGTTCATACCCGTTGCCACAGCCGCTGGTAGCTTTTGTCGGGGTCATGGTCTTGCGCCTGTTTTTTAACGTTAAAGCGGCGTCCGCCCCGGGGGTCTGTGCCACGTCCGGCAATGTAGAGCCAGTTGCCCTGGTTGCTGTAGGCGTCGTAGTCCAGCAGTTGTGATTCAAACCAGGCTGCTCCTGCGCGCCAGTCGGCGTTCAGGTCGTAAATGAGGTAGCTGGCCACCACCTGGCGCAGCCGGTTGGACAAGTAGCCCGTAGCGCTCAGTTCGCGCATGCCGGCGTCCACCAGCGGCTCTCCTGTGGTGCCGGCGCACCAGCGCGCAAATCCTCTTGGGTTGTGTGCGGGCGGTGGCGCGTCGTCCCGCAGGCCGCGTGCACGGTACATGTAAGCACCGTGTTTGAGTTGGATCAGCCGAAAGTAGTCCCGCCACAGCAGCTCAAACCACAGCCAGTAGGTGCCGTCATCGGTGCCGTGGGTGTTCTCAAATCGCTTTAGCCCGGCATAAGCTGTGCGCGCGGACAAAGCACCCGTGGCCAGCCAGGGTGAGAACTTGCTGGAGTAGTCGGTGCCCGTCAAACCGTTGCGCGTGGCTTTGTAGCTGCTGACCTGGGGCGTGGAGAAATAGCGCTGTATGTGGGCCGCCGCCGCTGCCTCACCCCCTGCAAACGCCGGCGTATGGTGGGGAAAAGACGAACGGGCATCGGGCAGGGCGGCAGGCTGCGCGCGTTCCAGCGCCTGTCTGCCGATGTCTGCAAGCAGGCCCTCATGTAACGGTGGCAATGGCGGTAACATCGCTGGCGCCTTCAAGGGGGTTGCCGGCAAGACCTTTGCGCGCTCAACCGATTGGCGAAAGGCCGTGAACACCTCCGGGCAGGCGCCAGCATCAAATGGCAAGTCGTCCAGGTCCAGCAGGCTGGATTGCCAGACGGTGTTCACGGCCAGACCTGCCGAGCGCAGGGCAGCTACCTGGGCTTCTTCCTCCGGGGCCGCAATGTCTTCGCACACTACGCCCGCAGCCTGCACTGACTTCGCGAGCGCCGGCAGTACCTCATGCGGGTGACCCATGCATTCAATGAGCTGGCTGCCCCGCGCCTGCAGTTGGGTGGCTAGGTCCCGCAGGGTGTCAGTCAAAAAGCGTTGGCGCTGCACCCCCATGCGCTCAAACCCCCAGCGGGGGAGCTGTGGGGTGGTGGGCAGGCGGCAGTAGACCGGCACCACATGGGTGGCGTCAGAGCAAGCCTGCAAGAGGGCTGGGTTGTCCGCCAGGCGCAGGTCGTTTCTGAACCAGTAAATCAGGGTGGTCATGGGCTTGTTTTTTTGGTTTGGCGGCAGCGGTCGGAGCAGTACTTCACCTCGTCCCAAACCGCTTCCCATTTTTTGCGCCAGTTGAAGGGTCGCCCGCATGTCACGCAGACCTTGCTGGGTAGCTCTGATTTTTTTCGCATCTTCATTCAAATTCCAGTCCGAGTTGGTGGCTGTCCGCCTTGGTTTGGGTGCGCTGGTTGGTTCGGCGCTGGCGAGAGCCATGTTTAGCGACAATCGCCGCTTTGGCCGCGCGCACCTTGGGCTGGGCACGCAGGGCATGCAAGCGTTGCTTGGCGCTGCGCGTGGCGGCCTCAAGGTCGACCAGCGGCATGGCAATATCCACACCAACCTGGACGCCGTAGCGCTCCTGCAAATCAGCTGGCATGCGCCAGGGCTCGAACAGCCAGGCGTCCGGCACGCGGCGCATCGCCGGCAGCCAACGCCGGACAAAGTGCCCTTGCGGGTCATGGTCTTGCGCCTGTTTGATGGGGTTGTAGACCCGCGTGGTGTTGATGCCGGTGGTGCCAGACTGCATTTGCATCTGGCTCCAATGGATGCCGGGCTCGTAGTCCAGAAACTGCCGCGCCAGCCACAGGCCTACCTCGCGCCAATGCAGCCACAGCGGGTAGGCCGCTACCGACACCAGCATGGCCCGCATCCGAAAGTTGATCCAGCCAGTCTCGCGCAGCATCACCACGCACGCGTCCACCATGGGCCAACCGGTGCGCCCGGCCACCAGGGCCTCAAAGTGCGCACGGTCCCAGCCTGGCTCACGCAAGCCGTCATAGCCCCGGTGCACGTTGCGCCATTCCAGCTCGGGCTCGCTCTCCAGCTTTTGGATGAAGTGACAATGCCAGAACAGTCGGCTCGTAAAAGCACTCAAACCACGCTTGTGGTGACCACTCTCGGTGGCCAGTCGCAGCGTTTGTCGGCGCGTAGCTTGCACCACCTCGCGCAGGCTCAGGCAGCCGTAAGCCAGGTAAGGCGAGAGCCGCGAGCAGGCGCTGGGGGCCGACAGCGGCGAGGAGATGCCACCCCGGTACTGGGCAGACCGGTTTTCCAGAAAACTCTTGAGTACTGCCAAGCCCGAGCGTCGGCCACCCGTCTGGCGGTGGGGCGGCTGGTTGCCAGCGAGCCCCAGCGCCTGCGGGCTTGGCGGGGTTTGGTTCACCCACCCCTGCACTGGCATCGCGACAAATTGCAATTCGCCCAGCGCAGGGGTGGGCCAGCGCGGGGCGTTGGCGTGCGCCTGCCAGTGGGCTTGCCACAGGTTGCGGTCTTTGAGGCGGCGAATCACCCCAAATTGGGTGTATTCACGCCACGTTACACCGTGTTCCCGGCACCACCGGGCTACAGCCAAGTCGCGTTGGAACGTGACGTTGTTGCCCGTTTCTTCGTGCGAATGCAGAGCTGTGATAGGTGTGGCTGCGTGCAATTGGGTCAGCAGGGCAGTGACCTCGCCGCCCATAACATGCACCTGCCCGCCGTAGTGGCGCATTTCGCTGTTCAGGTCACGCAGGCTTTCCAGTATGAACTGGTAATGCTGGTTGCTGACGTCGGGTTGCGCCCAAATGCTGGACTCGATGGCATACAGGCACAGCACCGGGCCACTGGCCGCCGCATGGTGCAGGGCCGCGTGGTCATGCAGGCGAAGGTCGCGTTTGAACCAGACCACCTGCAGGTTCATCGGCTCAAAGTCCCGCTAAACCGGGTGCTGTCAGAAGTCGGATAAAGTTGAAAAAAAGCGCACATACCCTTACACATTTATGAAAATCTTGTCCAATTTTGTTCTAGCCGCGATGTTGACGCTCACCTGGGGTGTTTACCCCGCTGCTGTGGCGCGCGCCGCCCAACCGGCCAAAGATGCGGCGGCTTGCCCCAGCCTCCTGCAACACCAGTTTCCGCGCCTGCAGGACGAGGCGCCCCAGAACCTGTGCCAGTACGCCGGTAAGACAATTTTGGTGGTCAACACCGCCAGCTACTGTGGCTTCACCAACCAATACCAGGGGCTGGAGGGGTTGTACGCCAAGTACCAAAGGCAGGGGCTGGTGGTGCTGGGTTTCCCGTCCAACGACTTTGGCAAACAGGAACCTGGCTCAGCCAAAGAGATTGCCGACTTCTGCTTCAACACCTATGGCGTGAAGTTCCCCATGATGAGCAAGACCGTGGTCTCCGGCGCTGGCAAGAATCCCTTTTACAAGGGGCTGGTTGCAGCCACAGGCCACGAACCCCGGTGGAATTTTCACAAATACCTGATTGACCGAAATGGCAAGGTAGTGGGCAGTTTTGCCAGCGAGGTCAAGCCCGAAAGTCCCATGCTGGTGGCTGCCATCCACAAGGCGTTGCGCTGAGCATGGGCGCGCCCAAGACGCTGCTGGCTGCAGGTGACGTGTCCCGAATCATCGAGATGGCGTGGGAGGATCGGACCTCGTTCGATGCCATTGAGCGGCTTTATGACCTGAACGAATCCCGTGTGATCGAGTTGATGCGCCGAGAACTCAAGCCAAGCTCCTACCGCATGTGGCGTAAACGGGTCACCGGGCGCGTGACCAAACACGCGGCGCTGCGACTGCCTGAGGTGAACAGGGCTTATTGCCCCACACAATACAAGCGCTAGCGTGCCGGCAAACTACTTGGTGGCTACCCGGGGTTTAGGGTAGCCCAACCGGGCCAGTGCCTGCTTGACCCGCGCATCAAACGCGTCGCCCACGGTGTCGATGCCATGATCCACCACCTTGCTCGCATCGTTGATTTTCAGCTTGAGCAGGTCGGCGTTGGTGTCGATGGCGCCTCGCGCCTGGGATTCGAGCTTTTCGCCCGCTTTGATCAGGGCCTCAAAAGCCTGCTCGCCCTTGGTGCCGGTAGTGGTGGTGACTTTGGCCAGTGCGCCCAGGCCGGCAAGCCAGATGGCGCGCTGGGAGTCAATGAGCTTGAGAGAGGCGTCGCGGGTCAAATGCACCACCGTATTGACTTTTTTACGGCTCTTGGTGGCGACTTGTTTTAACGTGGGGCGTGCGGCTGGAGCAAGCGCTTTGAGCCTGGCTTGGGTTGCCACCGTGCGGCTGCGCTTTCTGGCTGCTGCGATGGGTGGCGCGGCACGGGGTTTGCGGGTAGGGGTGGCCTTGGGGGCCTCGGCCTCTGCGCTGGTGGGGGTGGTCGCCATGGGTACTTTCTGTGGGTGGATAAAACCGGCTTCCCGGGTCTGGGGGCCTCATGCTCAAGCCTGAAGCGCCATCACGTTGCAAATTGTTGGTGACGATCGGGTATCGTCAAATGATGATCCGCAAACAACCCCCCACTTTTTCCGGCCGATTTGAGGCCGTGGACGCCTTGCGAGGGCTGGCCATGGTCTGGATGACTGCGTTTCACTTCAGCTTTGACCTCAACCACTTTGGTTTTTGGCAGCAGGATTTTTACCGCGACCCTTTTTGGACCGGTCAGCGTACGTTCATCCTGAGTCTGTTTTTGTTCTGTGCCGGCCTGGGCCAAGCCATTGCACTCGCTCAGGGACAGAGTTGGCCCCGTTTTGGCCGCCGTTGGGCGCAAATAGCAGGCTGCGCGCTGTTGGTCAGCGTGGGGTCGTGGCTGATGTATCCGCAAAGCTTCATCTATTTTGGTGTGCTGCACGGCATGGCCGTGATGCTGCTCATCGTGCGCCTGACCGCCCACTGGCGCACCTGGCTGTGGTTGGCGGGTTCGGTGGCCATTGCTATTAAATTCATTTATGCTGATTCAATCAAAACGTCGGCTACAGGGCAGTTTGTTGAAATGATGAACTCCCCCCTGCTCAACTGGCTGGGCCTGGTCACTCGCAATCCGGTGACAGAAGACTACGTGCCGCTGCTGCCCTGGCTGGGTGTGATGTGGTGGGGTGTGGCGGCAGGCGACTGGCTGGCCCGTCATCGCCATGCGGTGTTCACGCGGCCTCTGCCAGCCCCGTTCAAGCCGCTAGTGGTTTTGGGGCGCTGGAGCTTGAGCTATTACATGGTTCATCAGCCGGTTCTGATTGGTGTGCTGATGGTTGTGAGTTGGGTGACGAAGTAGGGGCGTATGGTGGATCAAACAAGTCTCATCAGGCGCGGCCTGCTCGTCCAAGTTCCCCACTTCTTGCAGGTCAGTGCCTGATTCCATCAAAAATGGATCTTCAACCCGCAGACGACAAGGCAAGCCTGGTCAGGTTTGAGGGGATCGGCAGTGCCAAATGCATGGATGCAAACACGGGCCGTTGCGCAGGGGTGACCTGATGACCCGCCAAGTAAGATGACCCCGTCACTATTTTTAATGTTTATTTTTCAGGGAGTGAGTCACTGTGTTGAAAGTAAAGCCTGTCGCGATTGATCGCCTGCCAGCGCTACTGCAATTGATGCCCAAGGCGGAGTTGCACATGCATATCGAGGGCTCGCTGGAGCCTGAGTTGATGTTTGCGCTGGCACAACGCAACGGCGTTGCCATGGCGTACGCGGATGTTGAAGCACTGCGCCGGGCTTATGTGTTCGATGATCTCCAGAGTTTTCTTGACATCTACCACGCTGGCACCTTGGTACTGCGCACTGAGCAGGACTTCTATGACATGGCGCACGCCTATCTGGCGCGCGCAGCAGCAGACCACGTCGTGCACGCGGAGTTGTTCTTCGATACCCAGACGCACACTGGCCATGGCGTGAGCGTCGATGTTGTTATCAATGGGTTGCATCGGGCTTGCGTGGATGCCCAAGCTGAATTTGGCATGAGCGCTTCTCTTATCCTGTGCTTTTTGCGCCACTTGAGTGAAGATGCCGCGTTTGAATGCTTGGAGCAGGTCTTGCCGCTGCGCGACAAGTTGGTTGGAGTGGGGCTGGCGTCGAGTGAAATGGGGCATCCGCCCGAAAAATTTGCCCGGGTTTTCGCCCGCTGTCGCGCGTTGGGCCTGCGCCTGGTGGCGCACGCAGGGGAAGAGGGGCCGCCTGCCTATATCTGGAGCGCGTTGGATGTACTCAAGGTCGAACGCATTGATCACGGTGTCCAGGCGATAAAGGACCCGGCGTTGATGGCGCGCCTAGTGAAAGACCGCATCCCGCTCACGGTGTGTCCGCTTTCCAATTTGAAGCTGCGTGTGGTCTCCAATCTGGCCCAACACAATCTGGGGCAGTTGTTGCAGGCTGGTATCGTGGCGACCGTCAACTCCGATGACCCCTCTTACTTTGGTGGCTACATCAATCAAAATTTCACCGAGACGTTCGCCGCCCTGGCACTCACAGCCCAGGACGCCTACCAGTTGGCACACAATAGTTTTGAGGCGAGCTTCATTGACGAAGCGCAGAAGCGGGCCTTCCATGATCGCCTTGCGTCCACTTTTGAGACGTTCCAATAGGCACCCCCACAAAGGGCCACGTCAAGTGACCCGCTAAAATCCTGCCTAAGACCCGTTGCTCCGGCGGGCCTTGCTTTTATGTTTCGGAGCCATGTAGAGGACTACCATGTACAAAAACCTCGCCGCCGCGCTCGCGGCCGCTTGTTTTATTTCGCCCGCTTTTTCCCAAATCGATCCAGTACTGTCCGGTGGAACCCCGCTCAAGGCCGGTTTTCTTTATGTGGCGCCGCTCAATGATGTGGGGTGGGTTCGCCAGCATGACGAAGGGCGCCGTGCAGTTGAAGCGACCTTGGGGGCCCGGGTCACGACCACTTACGTCGAAAACGTGGCCGAAGGACCGGACGCAGAACGCGTCATTCGCGATTTGGTCGCCACCGGTCACAAGCTCATTTTTACGCCCAGTTTTGGCTACATGGAGCCGACCCTGAAAGTGGCGAAGGAGTTTCCGGATGTCAGGTTCGAGTCCATTACGGGTTACAAGACCGCACTCAACGTGGCGGTGGCCAATGCCCGCTATTACGAGGGCCGGTATTTGGCCGGCGTCGCCAGTGGACGCATGACCACCAGCAACGTGGCAGGTTACGTCGCAGGTTTCCCCATTCCTGAGGTGTTGCAAGGCATCAATGCGTTTGCTTTGGGCATGCGCTCGGTCAACCCGAAGGCCGAGGTCAAGGTCGTTTGGCTCAATGCCTGGTTCGACCCAACGCGCGAGCGCGACGCGGCGATGACGCTGTTCAATCAGAACGTGGATGTCATTGCTTTCCATACCGGTTCATCGGCGGTGATGGTGGCGGCTCAGGAGCGCGGCAAGTTGGCGGTCGGTTATCACTCGGACATGCGCAAAGTGGCGCCTGATGCGCAAATTGTGGCTGTCACGCACCAGTGGGGCCACTACTACACCCGCCGGGCACAGGCGGTGCTGGATGGCACCTGGAAAACAGGTGTGGTCTGGGGAGGCGTGCGCGAAGGCATGATCAAGGTCGATGGCTTTGGCTCGAAAGTGCCCAAAACGGTGCAAACTGAGGTGCTGGCGCGTCAACGTGACATCGCCAAGGGTCAACTGCACCCATTTCACGCCAAGCAGTCGGTGCTGGACAACGAGGGTCGTGAGGTGATCGCCAAAGGCCAGACGCTCACGGATGAGCAAATTCTCAAAATGAACTGGCTGGTGCAAGGTGTCCAGGGAAGGCTCCCCTGACCGCTTGCTGCAGGGTCAGGCCGTTGCGGCAATAAAGTCTATTGGTCATGGGGTATGGATTGACAAGGGCGCGGAGTTAAGCTCCAGCGTTATGAAAGCCTACCGCGCATCCATCCTTTACTTTGCCCCTGATCGGGAGCCGCGCCACTCAGCCATCTTTGAAAAAGATGGTTTATTGGTGGTAGGTCCCGATGTTCAAGGCACTCAGGTCGTGCAAGCCGTGGGTCCATATCAGGACGTGGAGTGCAAGTTTCCCGAGGTGCCTGTCGAGCACCTGCCGGGCCGCATCATTGCCCCTGGCTTTGTTGACTTGCACATTCACTACCCACAGACCAACGTCATTGGATCACCCGCCGAGGGCTTGCTGCCTTGGCTGGAGGATTACACTTTTCCAGAAGAAAAACGCTTTGCAGACGCTGAATACAGTCAGCAATCAGCTACTTTTTTTATATCTGAGTTGCTTCGCAATGGCGTGACCACCGCCCTGGCATTTGCAACCTCCCATCCTGAATCCGTGAATGCCTTGTTCAGCGAGGCATTGCGGCACCGCCTGCGTCTCATTACCGGGCTGTGCCTGATGGATCGGCATGCGCCTGCCGACCTGTTGAACCGTGCCGCGCTCAATGGCGCGCGTGATGCCACCGAACAAAGTCTGATTGATTCTGAGGTACTGATCCAAAAATGGCATGGCAAGGGGCGGCTGGGCTATGCCATTACGCCGCGCTTTGCGCCTACGTGCTCGCCGGCGCAATTGAGCGGGGCGGGCGATCTGGCTGCGAAATATCCCGATGTCTGGATTCAGTCGCATGTCGCTGAAAACAAGGACGAGATTGCCTGGGCACGCCAGTTGTTCCCTGATTCGCGCAGTTACCTGGCGACTTACGCCGATTTTGGCTTGATGCGTGAACGCGCCGTCTATGCGCATTGCATCCATTTTGACGCTGAAGACCGTATCCTGATGGCTGAAACGAAAACAGCAGCAGCTGTTTGTCCGACCAGCAACCTGTTCCTGGGCAGTGGATTCTTTGACTACGCGGCGGCGGATCGGGCCGGCTTTTTTTATGGGCTGGCGAGCGATGTGGGCGGGGGAACCAGCTTCAGTCCTTTTCACACCATGTTGGCGGCCTACTACGTCGGGCGAGAGGGGCAGACCAAGCCAGGTTTGTCGTTATCGCCGCAGCAGCTTTGGTGGCGGCACACGGCGGGTGCGGCGTCGGCCTTGGGGCTGGATGGGCGCCACGGTGGCCCGGCGGTGGGTAATTTGCTGCCGGGTTGCGAGGCCGATTTTGTCGTCCTGAACCCGCAGGCTACGCCTTTGCTGTCCTTTAGGACAGGCAATTCCAGCAGTTTGGACGAACTGCTTTTTGCCATGATCGTTCTGGGTGATGACCGGCTGATTGAAAAGACTGTGATTTCCTGAAATTAATGTCAAATCGGCTTCCAGCCAAATGATCTATTGGGTCTTGTTGTCTTTTTTTATAGCGAGAACCGAGCTTACAATCTGCATAAATTAGGAGTTTCGCCACCATGACAATCAAAAGTGACAAATGGATTCGCCGCATGGCCGAGACGACCGGAATGATAGAGCCGTTCGAACCGCGGCAAGTGCGCGAACGGGAGGGCAAGAAAATCATCAGCTACGGCACCAGCAGTTATGGCTACGACATCCGCTGCGCCCCGGAATTCAAGGTTTTCACCAATATCCACAGTACTGTCGTGGACCCCAAAAATTTTGATGAAAAGAGTTTTGTCGATTTCTATGGTGACAGTTGCATCATTCCACCTAACAGCTTTGCGCTGGCTCGCACCGTGGAGTATTTCCGTATTCCCCGCAACGTGTTGACCATTTGCCTGGGAAAAAGTACCTATGCGCGCTGCGGCATCATTGTCAACGTGACGCCGTTTGAGCCCGAATGGGAGGGTTACGTCACGCTTGAGTTTTCAAACACGACCCCCCTGCCTGCCAAGATTTACGCTGGCGAGGGTTGTGCCCAGGTTCTATTTTTCGAGAGCGACGAGGTCTGTGAGACCAGCTACAAAGATCGCGGCGGCAAATACCAGGGCCAGGTCGGCGTGACGCTGCCCAGGGCCTGACCATGATCCCAGCATCCAGCCTGTGGCACGTGACCGCAGTCAAGGTGGCTTGCCATGAAGTGGGAAGGTAATCGTGAATCTGACCATGTGGAAGACCGCCGGGATGGCGATGGATCGGCGGGGCGAGGCGGCTTGGGTGGGCGCAGCTTGGGGATCGGCTCGATTGCCATTCGACTTGTCGCATCCTAATTTTTTTGTGCTAATCCGATGACGATGCTTGACCTGTTATCAGGTTGGGTGCGCCGGGGGACTTCGCGCAAGCCTATGTGATTGCCCGCGAAGTGGGTCATCATGTTCAGAATTTATTAGGTATCAGCGCCAGGATGGACCAGATGCGGGGTCGTGCCAGTCAGTCGGAGTTGAACGCCCTGAGTGTGAGTATGGAATTGCAGGCCGATTGCTTTGCCGGCGTTTGGGCTAACTGTCATGTAGCTGGGCGACGCCCCGGATGATGAAAGAAACTTGAGGGTGGAGGTGCTGAGGTAGATGCCGAGAAAATTCTTTGGGGACTAACACCCCGATATCTAACTTGGCGCGCCTTCACCGACTCGTACCCCGAATTGACT
>CALRWE010000142.1:0-12615 GCA_943371745.1 Rhodoferax sp. OV413 | reverse complement strand
GTGTCCCAACGTTGTCACGTCGGAGCATCGTAAGTTAATGATTTGCTTGTGGAATTTGGTGTTTCAGTCTGGTCTCGATTTGAACGCCGAAGGTCAGACTTGGGGTTTTTGGGCGGGAAACCGCAAAAATTCCCATGCACCAAGGCAAGCTCGTATTTGCGCAACTCATGCTGTACCTGCCGCTGAGTACGTTTCGCCGTTGTGTGGCCGATCACAACGGAGAACACAAAGTCAAAGACTTCTCGTGTCTGGACCAGTTCTTCGCCATGGCCTTCGCGCAGTTGACTTACCGGGAGTCGTTGCGCGACATCGAAGTCAATCTGCGTGCGCAAGCGCGGCGGCTGTACCACATGGGGTTTCGCTGCCAAACGATTTCGCGCAACACGTTGGCCAATGCGAACGCCACCCGACCGTGGCAAATCTACGCCGACTTCGCCCAGCACCTGATCGGTATTGCAAGACCGCTGTATGCCACGGAGCCGTTTGGCGTGGAACTCGATGCGGCGGTCTATGCCTTCGATGCCAGCACTATCGACTTGTGCCTGTCTGTGTTTGCCTGGGCTCCATTTCGCTCGACCAAGGCAGCCATCAAACTGCATACCTTGCTGGACCTCAGAGGCAACATCCCCAGCTTCATTCACATCACCGACGGCAAGACCCACGAGGTCAACGTGATGGACGAGCTGAATCTGGAGCCAGGGGCTTTCTACCTGATGGACCGGGGTTATCTGGATTTCGCAAGACTGTTTGTCATTCACGAGGCCAAGGCCTTCTTTGTGACCCGTGCCAAAAGCAATACCAAGTTCAAGCGGCGTTACTCGCATCCCGTGGACCGAGCGACCACTGCGGTGATCTGCGATCAGACTGGCGTGCTGTCGGGTCAGCTTGCGGGCAAGGACTACCCCACGACGATGCGCCGGGTGGTGGTCAAGGACGATACGGGCAAGCGCTTGGTTTTTCTGACCAACAACTTCACGCTCAAACCCGAGTTGATTGCCGACCTGTATCGCCAACGCTGGCAAGTAGAGCTGTTCTTCAAGTGGATCAAGCAGCATTTGCGTATCAAGGTGTTCTTCGGCACCAGCGAGAACGCCGTCAAGACGCAGATCTGGATAGCCATATCCACCTACTTGCTGATCGCCATTACCAAAAAACGCTTGCATCTTGATCATCACAGCCTGTACGAAATCCTACAAATCCTGAGTCTGTCCATGTTTGAAAATATCCCGATAAATCAACTACTTACGCCACCCTCGAAAAATTCAGAGGTGGATTCCGAGCCAAATCAGATCGCTCTCCTCTGAAGAACGTTGGGACACTACTGAGATCGACTGAAGCCCCATCTGGGTCTGCGACCGTGAAGTCGGCTAGAGTTATCGCCGTACCAAATGTTGCCGATTGGGCTGTGCCTGGCACACCGGTGATCGTGGGGGCATCATTCACTGCGGTGATGCTGACCGTTGAGGCAAGGCTTAATACGCACGTATCCACGCCACCATTGACCGCGCCGCCAGAGTCCTTCGCCTCGATAAGTGTCACGACACGGTTGCTGGCGGTAGTGGGGTTGTGGCTTATGTTGCTGTAGCTGATACCGTTGACCAGCGTTTGCAGCGCAGTGCTGTCGCGCGTCATGCCTGTGATAACGACGGTGGCTGTGCCACCAGACAAGGTTACCGCAGCACTGCCACCACCGTTGATGGTGATGGGGCTGGCATCCGTAGCCACCAGCGAGACCAACGTGCCACCGATGGACAGGATTTCACTGGCCCCGTCGGCCACGTTGGTCACCGTGAGCGTTAGTCCGCTGAAAGTCTGGCCGCTATCCACGGTGCTTGCACTGGCGCTTGCAAACAAACTGACGGCGCTGCCATCTTCCGTGAAAGTAAGGCTGGAGCCGTTGGCCGTCAGGGTGGGCGCGCTGTTAATGGAATTGACGTTCACGGACGCTGTTGAGCCGACCCAATTGAGTGCCAAAGCCATATTTGCTGAGCCAGCGTTCGTGATCGTTCCGCCGTTCGCCTGCAGCGACGTCACCCCGATACCGTCCAAGTCCTGCAAGCCGGACTCTAGTGTGTAGCGGAAAACCGCAGCCGTCGTGCCACTGCCAGAAAGATAGGTTGCGTACTTAATATCTCCGCCAATATTCAGTGCGAGCCTTGGTGTACCGCTGTTGGCGACAACCGTCGCAGCCTCGCTGAAATTCACCGTGAAATCAAGGTGCTGGCCCCCCGCATACGTGCCGTTGGTGGGCACCGAAACAGAACTCACATAGGGGTCCGTCGAAATGGCGAGATCATCAATCTTGAGGCTGCTGAAATTTCCATTGGTAACCGTCCAGCGAATCTCATCAATCACGGCATAGCTGGCGTTGATGGCGTAAAAGCTGAAGGTTTGGTAAATGGGTGTGAGAGTGAGAGATGTTGATGTACCGCTGACAGCCGTGCCATCTTTGTAACCTTGAATTTCCAACAGCGTTAACTGAACATCTCCAATGATTTTATTATCGTATTTTGCCTTGAATGAAATCAGCCTGAAATCGCTACCGTCATTCGCCTTTATCCAGCCATTGGCGAGAGTTTCGCTGCCAGGTTTCTGACCATACGCGTAAAAATCCAGCTGGTCACTGGCTTGAATAGCCGAGACATAGGTGTTCGTGTCAAGCACACCCTCCGTCGCAGAAATGTCCCACCCTGACCCGCCGACATTCACGGTGGTAAACGGCGATGCACCGAAAAATGGACTGGAATTTGACCCATCGAATGTCGTCGTTCCATTTCGCGGCTTAGCCATGACAAACGCATAGGCTTGCTGTGCTTGGGTATCCAGGGTTGCTGCGGCTTCAACATCACCGCTGGCAAACTCCAGCTCCCAGTCCCCCCCCAACGCCTGCGCGCCGGTCAGGTCATCAGACGCTGCCACATCTGCTCCCGTAGCCTGCGCCAGTGTGCCCACAAACTGCGCCCCCACCTCGCTCGCCGCCACGTTGCAGCCATACAACAAAATATCGCCATCACCGTTCAGCGACTGGCCGATCAGCGCCAGATCAGCCGCCCGGCTGGCCAGCGTTGCCGCGTTGAGCGTGGCAATGCCCAATTGCAGCGCACCGCTGGCACCGTGCGACAAGATGTGCAGGGCACCCAGCCCACTGCGCCCGGCCAGCGCATCGACCATGAACTGCAGGCCGTCTTGTCCGGCGGGTATGAGTTGCACATCCGCCCCTAGCGGCAAGCCCGCCAGCAGCGTGTGCAGGTCGGGTAGCGTGGCGTCAATAAAGTAAACGGCGGAGGATGGGTTGGCTGGGTCGGCGGCAGCGGAAAGGGGGTTATTCATGAAAGTAGCTCCGTCAGGTTGGGTGCAAACACTGCGGGGCATTTAATAGAAATTTTTTGCAAATTGGCTCTCAAAACCTCTCGGTTTTGAGAGGATTGACCTAACTGCAAGGACACTTAAATCGGCATAGGCAAAAACAGCGCCAGCACAGCCCCGTGGGGCAGGTTGTCGCGCACCCATGCCCGCCCACCATGGGCCTGGGCGATACTTTGCACAATCGCCAGGCCCAGGCCGCTGCCGGTCGTTGGCGGGGGTGCATCTTCGGGAGCTGAATCAGTGGCGCGGCGGCTATTTTGTATGGCGTGAAAGCGCTCAAACACTTTGGTTTTTTGGTCATCTGCGATGCCAACGCCGCTGTCGGCCACCTCCAGCACCAGCTGGCCAGGTTGCAGGCTGAGTGACACGGTCACGGGCAGACTGAGCCCTTGGGGTGACTGACCATGGCGCAGTGCGTTGTCAATCAGGTTATGCAGCGCAATGCTGAGCAAGGCAGCATCGCCCTGAATCACTGGCGCCATCACGGGAAGCCGCGCTTGAATATGGCATGACTCCGGGTAACGGGTGAGCACGCCCGTGACCAACTGCACCATGTCCACGCTGAGCAACTGGGGCTTGAGGGAGAGCTCAATCAATCGGTCCTGGTCGATCAGGTTATTGGACAAGGCGATCATGCGCAGACTGGCTTGGCGCATATTGACCAAGCGCGTTTGCACTTCGGGGGTAATGTGCTCTTGCAAGTAGTCCAATGAGTCAAGCGACGCCTTGATCACGGCGGCAGGGGTGCGAAACTCATGCGAGGCCATGGACAGCAACTTGCGTTGTTCGGATTCGGCTTGCTGCACGCTGCGCAGCGCAGTGGCAAGGCTCTGCGTGCGGGCCGTGACCTGCTCCTCCAAAACCTGGTTTTGATCGGTCAACTGCAGCAGCAGCTGGGCCCGCTCTTGCGCATGGTGGCGCAGCAGTTGTCGCGCTCGCAAAAACATGGCCAGCTGCAAAGACAGCAGATTCAAAAAGCCAGCGACTTGCCAACCGTAAAACAACATGTCCGAGAAGGGAAACCAACCCAGGGTCGACAACATATAGGTCAAAACGCAACCCAAATACAGCAGCAGCAGCGGACCGTGCCAAAGGCTCACCGTGTGGCCGCGCAGCATTTGCAGTAGCACGGCCACTACGGTGACGGCCATGACAGGAAAGGTTATGAGCGACACCAGCGCCACGATCAAAGGGTAACCCAACATAACACCCACCCCACCGACCACAACGAAGAGCACAGAGGTCGCCAAAAACCCGCGATGTAGCCAGCGGTTAAGCAGCGCAAACTGGAAAAGTGAACTGAAGAGCAAGGCCGCAAAGCTCAAACTGAAGATGGAAAGCAGGCTGGAGATCGCATTGACAAGGCGTAAATCTACCCAGTCGAAGTACAGGTAGCCCAGCCCATCGATCATGAACCAGTGCGAGGTGCCAAACAACAGATAGACCAACCAGGTCAGGTAGCCGCGCTCCTTGAACACGACATAAAAACCCAGCGCCATCATCATCATGATGACTGCGGACGAAAACAGTGCACCCAGCACTAAACCAAGCGTCGTTTGAGCGAACGGAAAATCGTTTGCGGGGTAAATATTGACGACTGCTGCTTGTGAACTGGTTGTTTTAATCTGTAGCAAGACCGTCGTCGTGGCCAAGGGGGCCAGAATTACCGAAAAACTGGGGTTGATTGCCAACAACGTGACCTGCGCCTTGGGCACTTGGTCACCCGATTGCCCAAGTTCCACCAAGTGGCCCAGCGCGTCAGTCTGGTAGGCTGTGATGCGATCCAACACGGCCGGACCCACTTCGACGATCAGCGTCTGAGGCGCATTGGGTAAGGCCTGCAGGTCGAAAGCAACCCACACAGCATCGGCCTTGAAGCCCCGGCCGAGGTAGCCTGGCAACTTCTCAAAACCGCCGCTGCGGTACAGCGCAAGTGCTTCCTGCGCGCTGACGACCGGGGCGCTATTGGGCCCATTTTTTTGCATTTGGGCCGGGCTGGCGAACAAGTACCCTGCCAGTGACGAGCGATGGGTTTGGCCGTTAACCGCCAAAGGCTGGGCCTGAAGTTGCCCTGCCAGACAACCCAACATCAGCAAGAAGATAATGCGCCAGTTCAGCAAAGATTTCATGCCGTAAGTATCTACGCAATATGAGCGCCCCCATGCCACCAGAACACGCCCAGCAGACCCAGATGACGATATCCCTCGTCGAAGACGAGCCAGTGCTGCGCCAGGAAATGGCTTTCCAACTCGGGCACATGGGCTTTATGGTGGATGTCTTTGACTCGGCGCCAGCTTTTTACCGCAGTCTGGCCGTGCGCCCCAGCACCATTGCCGTGCTGGACATTGGCCTGCCAGGTGAAGATGGGCTCCAAATTTGTCGCCATTTGCGGGCCCATGACAGCCAGATGGGCATCGTCCTTCTGACCGCGCGCGCACTGCGTGATGACCGTTTGGCGGGTTTGGCGCTTGGCGCAGATGCCTACCTGACCAAACCAGTGGACATGGATGAGTTGGTGCTGGTTCTCAAGCGTTTGGCGAAGCGCGTTGTGTTACCGACCGTCACGCAAGCGCCATCGCCTGGCGACTCTTTGGGTGCCTTTGCTCTCTCTGAGAGATGGTCAATTGATGCGGTATTCGGGGTTTTGAACGCGCCAAACGGAATACAGGTGCGCCTCTCTTCCACCGAAATCCGGCTGCTGCGGGCTTTGGATGCCAAAGCCGGTGCCGTGTGCAGCCCGGCCGAATTGGCGTTGGCGTTAGGCTTGCTCCCGGAAGAATTCAACAAACACCGGGCTGAAGTGATTGTGAGCCGTCTGCGGGCCAAGGTAGAGCGCAGCACCGGACTCAGTTTGCCGCTGGAGACCGTGCGGGGTGTTGGATACCGTATGTTGCGCGAAAGCTGACAGTGCATCACCAATGGCGTTGCAGGAGATTCTCTGGCTCTATCCGATAGATTGAGCCGAACCACAGGCACGATTCGGAAACTAGCACATTGATGTGCTCACAAATGGTCTGCTGCCCAGCTACTGACACCGAAGCAACCCACTAAAAAGCTGGTGGAGCGAGCCCTCGAAGCCGAAATGGCCCACCACTTGGGTCACGCCAAAAATGAGACCGTTGCCACCCCAGCGAGTAACACCCGCAACGGCAAAAGCAAGAAAACGCTCAAAGGTGACTTTGGTGAATTGTCCATCGAAGTTCCCCGGGACCGCCACGCCAGCTTTGAGCCGCAAATTTTCACCAAGCATCAAACCCGGGGCGATTCAATTCCCTGAGGGTTTTGCATCAGCTCATTTTCCAACGCGCTGTGCGCTTCGTCAGTGAGTTGCGTATATTTCCAACGCAAACCATTTCCTGAATTCCCACCAGCTTTCGCACTTCGGACTGTAACCCAGTCGGTCCCGGCCGCATGGGCCGATGCATCCACCGCTGGCTGGTCTTGAGGTGGGAGTGCCCCAGCACCGACGGCAATGCCGCTTGCAGGCGGGCCAGCTCGGCATCACAGAACTGCAGGCTTTGCAGTTGGGCACGGGCGTCAGGGGAGAGGTCGTCGAGGTCGTAGGTGTGGTTGTCTGTGGTGATGCGTTGCAGCGTATTCATGAATCGAGATGTCGCGACAAATCCATGCTGTCGTGCAGTGCGCGCAGCACCTCGACAACGCTGCCAGACGCGCTGACACAAATAACCAGCTGATGTCGTCCCTTGCGGCCTTGGCGCGCCACGTGCAATGTAGCCAGTGCCTCGCCCAACTCAGGGTGCCAATACACGCCTGCAGCAGTCGGCCCTTCATTCGAGACCTCCAGCGCATCGTTACATCTTGGGCCGCCTGATCGGTCAGGCGGACCGTAGAGCCACTCATCCGCCAGTCATCAGTTTTTGACCAGCACAGAGGATAGGAAATTCAATCGCATCGAGGCAAGTATGGCATGGGTTTTGGGCGAGCAGGCGCCTTTGAGCGGGGCAGTTTCAGCGGTCCCGGCAGCGTGAAAGCGAGTCCACTGGTCGACAGATGGATTTGGGTCTGCCGCGCGCGCAGCCACCCCCCGCAATGCTTGCGAATTCACTACTTTGTTCCCTCACCAACTGATGCGCTGATCAACCTCAAAGTTGGGTGCCGCTTGCGCCGCCAGATCCCAGTCTGCTGGCTCGATTTGCGCCCCGTCATCCATCTGCGCATCACCGCAGTCATCCCACAACGGTGGCCCGCGCGCCGGGGATATGTGTGGTGGCTCCGAGTCGACACCGATGTGATCGAGGATGCGCCTGATCTGCATGCCCTCGGTAATGAACGCAATCAGACGCATCTGCCCACCGCACATCGGGCATAGCAGCGGAAAAGCTTCGTAGATGCGGGCAATCAACACCGCCCACAAGTAATGTACAGGTGAGCGCTTGGGTGGCACCGGCTCTGGCTGGATTGGCACACCCTCCCCCTTGCCGCACGGTGGGTGGCTATGCCAGCAAAGTTGACGCGGCCCGTGCCGCAGGAGACTGTGCTGTTCTCCGGCGAGGCAATTTCCAATCTGGATAAGTGTGTCAGTAGTTATCTTGGCTTGGATTCCCCGTTTCAAACGATGCCGAGAAACACCGCCAGGGATCGGCTGACAGCCAGCATCTCTTCTTCACCCAAGTGGCCAAAGACATCCCCGATCCGCTCCCGCGGAACCGACTGCGTCTTGTCCACCATAAGCTCTGATACCTTTTGCAGCCCATTGGCTGGCGTCGGCTCTACACGAATACGAAAAAGCGGTGTTTCTCGCAGCTCACTTGTTACCGGCAATATTGTGACTGAGGGGTGTTCATTAAAAAGGTCTGATTGAACGATGAGCGCCGGCCGAGGTTTTCCATAGTCACCCTGCAGCGCAATAGTCACCAAATCCCCTCGCCTCATTTCCACCCTTGGGTGTCAGCAGTCGCCTCCAGCCAATCCAAGGTCTGTGCTTCATGGGCATCGTTCTTAAGCAAACGTGACTGCCGCTGGCATTCCAGGGCGAAGGTCTCTCGCCGGGTGTCAGGCACCCAGATCTGTACCAGCCGCATGCCCGCAGCCCGCAGTCCGTCACGGTGTTTTTGAACTCGTTCCGTTGTCGTAGCGCCCATGAATCGCTCTCCTTCAAATTGTTACATGAAACATTCTAGACATTTGTTTCATGTAACACAAGGCAACAACTCTTGCCGAGCCGCCGGACAGCAAAAAGCCCGAACTGTTGCCAGATCGGGCTTTGCGTGCAGGTTTCGACCTTGGCGTTACTTGCGCACCGGCGGCAAATCCGTGCAACTGCCATGCGCCACTTCCGCCGCCATGCCGATGGATTCGCCAAGGGTCGGGTGCGGGTGAATCGTCTTGCCAATATCCACCGCGTCGGCGCCCATCTCGATGGCCAGTGCAATCTCGCCAATCATGTCGCCCGCGTGGGTGCCGACCATGCCACCGCCCAGAATCTTGCCGTGGCCATGCGCTTCGGGGCTGTCGTCAAACAGGAGTTTGGTGACGCCCTCATCCCGTCCATTCGCAATCGCGCGACCTGATGCCGTCCAGGGGAACAAGCCCTTCTTGACCTTGATGCCTTGCGCCTTGGCCTGGTCTTCGGTGAGGCCCACCCAGGCGACTTCGGGGTCGGTGTAGGCCACGCTGGGGATGACGCGGGCATTGAACGCCGCGGCTGCCAGTTCTTTGTTGCCTTGCAGCTCACCGGCAATCACTTCAGCCGCCACATGCGCCTCATGCACTGCCTTGTGCGCCAGCATGGGCTGGCCGATGATGTCGCCAATGGCGAAGATGTGGGGCACGTTGGTGCGCATCTGGATGTCGACGTTGATGAAGCCACGGTCTGTGACGGCCACGCCGGCTTTCTCCGCCGCGATCTTCTTGCCATTGGGCGTGCGGCCCACGGCTTGTAGCACCAGGTCATAGACCTGCGGCGCGGGGGCGGTGCCGCCCTCCTCTGCCGCTGCAAACGTGACCTCAATACCTTCGGGCAGCGCGCGTGCGCCCACCGTTTTGGTCTTGAGCATGATGTTGTCAAAGCGCTTGGCGTTCATCTTTTGCCAGATCTTCACCAGATCGCGGTCAGCGCCTTGCATCAGGCCGTCCATCATCTCCACCACGTCCAGGCGCGCACCCAGCGTGCTGTAGACGGTGCCCATTTCCAGACCGATGATGCCACCACCCAAAATCAGCATGCGTTTGGGGACTTCCTTGAGTGCCAGGGCACCGGTGGAGTCGACCACGCGCGGGTCGTTGGGCATGAAAGGCAGGCGCACGGCTTGTGAACCTGCGGCGATGATGGCTTTTTTGAACGCGATGGTTTGGATCTTGCCGGTTTTCTCCTGCGCTGGACCCCCGGTTTCCTCGACCGTCACGTGGTTGGCACCCACAAACGAGCCATAGCCGCGCACCACAGTCACTTTGCGCATCTTGGCCATGGCGGCCAGGCCGCCGGTGAGCTTGGTAATCACCTTGTCTTTGTGACCGCGCAGCAGGTCAATATTGACCGTGGGCGCGCCAAACTCGATGCCCAGGGCACCGAGGTGGCTCACTTCGTCCATCACGGCGGCCACGTGCAAGAGCGCTTTGCTCGGAATGCAGCCGACGTTCAGGCACACGCCACCCAGAGAGGCGTAGCGTTCGACCAAAATCACTTTCAGACCCAGGTCAGCGGCGCGGAAGGCCGCAGAGTAACCCCCGGGGCCGGCACCCAGCACCAGCAGGTCACAGTCCAGGTCGGCCGTGCCGCCAAAGCTGGCGGCGGCCGGCGCAGATGCTGCGGGATCTACTGCTACGGTTTGAGGAGCTACCGAGGCAATAGATGCGATGGCTGGAGCCTGTTTTTGCTCCGAAACCGGTGCTGCAGCCTCGCCAGCGACCTCCAGGGTCAAAACCAGTGATCCTTCTTTGACTTTGTCGCCCACGGCGACCTTGAGTTCTTTGACCACGCCGCCGTGGCTGGAGGGGATTTCCATGGAGGCTTTGTCAGACTCCACGGTGATCAGGCTTTGGTCGGGTTTGATGGTGTCGCCGGGCTTGACCATCAGTTCAATGACGGTGACCTCGGCGAAGTCGCCGATGTCGGGGACCTTGATATCTAGGATTGCCATAGTGTTGGTTTCTTTCTTACAGCATGACCCGGCGGAAATCGCCCAGGATCTGACCCAGATACACGTTGAAGCGGGCAGCCGCCGCGCCATCAATCACGCGGTGGTCCCAGGTGAGGCTCAGGGGCAACATCAGGCGCGGCTGGAAAGCCTTGCCGTCCCACACCGGCTGAATGGTCGACTTGCACACACCCAAAATCGCCACCTCGGGCGCATTGATGATGGGCGTGAAGTAACGCCCGCCAATGCCACCCAAAGACGAGATGGTGAACGATGCGCCTGACATTTCAGCCGGGCTCAGCTTGCCATCACGCGCCTTCTTGGCCAACTCGCCCATCTCCAGCGAGATTTGCATGATGCCTTTTTTGTCGGCATCCTTGATCACCGGCACCATCAGGCCATTGGGCGTGTCAGCCGCAAAACCGATGTGAAAGTACTGCTTGTAGATCAGCGCATCGCCGTCGAGCGAGCTGTTGAACTCGGGGAACTTCTTGAGCGCGGCCACGCAGGCCTTGATCAAAAACGCCAGCATGGTGACTTTGGCGCCGCTCTTCTCGTTCTCTTTGTTGGTGGAGACGCGGAAAGCTTCGAGATCAGTGATGTCGCAGTCGTCGTGGTTGGTCACCGCCGGAATCATGATGGCGTTGCGCAACAGGTTGGCGCCGCTGATTTTCTTGATGCGCGACATTTCCTTGCGCTCAATCGGGCCGAACTTGGTGAAGTCGACCTTGGGCCACGGAATCAGGCCCAGGCCGGCGCCGTCGTTGCCCGCTGCCGCTGCCGGCTTGACCTGCGCCGCAATGGCCAGCGTTTGCACCGCGCCGCTCATCACGGAGCGGGTGAACGACTGGATGTCGGTGTCGGTGATGCGGCCTTTGAGGCCGCTGCCCTTGACTTCATTCAGAGGCACACCCAACTCACGGGCAAACTTGCGCACTGAAGGCGAGGCATGCGGCAGGCCGATCGGCGCTATGGTGGGGTTGTGCGCAGGCACGGCCAGGGTGGCAGCCACAGGGGCCGCCGCCGCGGGGACGGCTACTGGCGCTGGAGCCGTTGCGGCAGGGGCAGCAACAGCGACAGGAGCGGGTGCGGGGGCAGCCGAAGCTTTGGCAGGAGCCACCGCTCCTTCCAGAATGGCCAACAAATCACCAATGTTGATCTTGTCACCGACCTTGACCTTGAGTTCCTTCAGGACACCGGCTGCGGAAGATGGAATCTCCATTGCGGCCTTGTCTGACTCCACCGTGACCAAGCTCTGCTCGACCTTGATGGTGTCGCCGGGCTTCACAAACACCTCAATGACGGCCACATCCTTGAAATCACCAATGTCGGGCACGTGCACTTCGATGGGGCCGGTCGCAGATGCTGCTGCCGAATTCGCTACTGATTCAGTAGCTACTGAGGCATTTGATACGACGGCTAGAGGCTGTTTTTGCTCCAAAACAGGCGCTGCAGCGGGTGCGACGACCTGGGCGGGTGCTGTGGCAGCAGCCTCACCGGCCACCTCCAGCATCATGACCACGGAACCCTCTTTGACCTTGTCGCCCAAGACAATCTTGAGCTCTTTAACCACGCCCGCATGGCTGCTCGGGATTTCCATGGAGGCCTTGTCAGACTCCACGGTGATCAGGGATTGATCGACCGCGACGGTGTCGCCGGGTTTAACCATCAACTCGATCACGGTCACTTCGGCGAAGTCGCCGATATCAGGTACTTTTACTTCGATTAAGGACATAGGTGTCTCCTTGCGTTCTGGTTATCAGGCGTACAGCGGATTGACCTTGTCGGTCTGGATGCCATATTTGGCAATCGCGGCGGCGACGTCGGCCACCGGCACGGTGCCCTCCTCGCTCATCGCCTTGAGGGCCGCGACCACGATGTAATGGCGGTTGACCTCGAAATGCTCACGCAGCTTGCTGCGGAAGTCGCTGCGGCCAAAACCGTCGGTGCCCAGCACTTTGTAAGTACGGCCCTTCGGGATGAACGAGCGAATCTGCTCGGCATACGCCTTCATGTAGTCGGTCGATGCGACCACCGGACCGGTGGAGCCTGCGAGTTGCTTGCTGACAAACGACACCCGCTGCTCGCCCACGGGGTGCAGTAGGTTGTGGCGCTCGGCGTCCTGACCGTCGCGGGTCAACTCATTGAAGCT
>CALRWE010000141.1:0-12849 GCA_943371745.1 Rhodoferax sp. OV413 | reverse complement strand
GCCGCCTCGCCGGCAATGGCAGCCCCCAGCCGATATACGCTCACAGGTGTGGTGGCGGGCAACAGCCGGCGGGGTTATGCCCTGATCTCCGTGGACGGGCAGCCCGCGAAACCGTTTCGGGTGGGCAGTCCTGTGGGCGACACCTTGGTGCTGCAATCGGTGAGTGCCCGCAGCGCCGCGCTGGGCGCTACGCGGGATGCGCCCCAGGCGCTGAAGCTGGATCTGCCGCCTCTCGCGCCGCGTTAGACGCCAGTCTTGCGCCTGCTTCCCCAAGCCACGCAGCATCCCGGCCCATCAACTGCTTCTGAGTCAAGTCATTGTTTTCGCGCACTGTCGAGTCTCACTCCGACAGGGCGCCGGCATGGGTCGCGTGCCCAAAGCTGCACCGGTGTCGCAACTCACTGAAGTAGGTCACAGATGCGTTTGATCCCCAAGTGGGTCTAAGCCAGTGCCACCCTCATGGCATCGATCACCGCCTTGTAGTCTGGTTTCCCAAAAATGGCGCTACCGGCCACAAAAGTGTCTGCCCCGGCATCGGCCACGCGGCGGACGTTGTCAATCTTGATGCCGCCATCGACTTCAAGGCGAATGTCCTTGCCACTGGCTGTGATGCGTCTCCGTGCCTCTTCGATCTTGCGAAGCGCTGAGTCGATGAAGCTTTGGCCACCAAAGCCGGGGTTGACGCTCATGATCAAAATCAGGTCAATGTCTTCGATTACCCAGTCCAGCACATCCAGCGGTTGCGCCGGATTGAAGGCCAGTCCGGCCTTGCAGCCCTTGGACTTGATGACCTGGATGCTGCGGTGCACGTGGTTGGATGCATCGGGGTGAAAGCTGATGTAGTCGGCGCCCGCATCGGCAAAGGCGCTGGCCAGGGCGTCCACCGGTTGCACCATCAGGTGCACATCGATGGGCACCGCGACACCGGCGGCTGTTTGGGCATGCGGTTTGAGGGCGCTGCAAATCATGGGGCCAAACGTGAGATTGGGCACGTAATGGTTGTCCATGACATCAAAATGGATCCAGTCGCTGCCAGCTGCGATCACATTTTTGAGCTCTTCACCCAGGCGGGCGAAGTCGGCGGAGAGGAGGGAGGGGGCAATGCGGTAGGTCATGGCGTCAGTTTACCCATTTGGGTCAGGTCTCCCGGCACGGCGCTTTCGGTGATTCAGGATAGCATCACGGGATGTCCAAATACCAATTCAGAGTTGAAGTTGCTCCCCAGTATCTGGCCGAGCAATCTGCCCCGCAGCAGGGTTTGTATGTCTTTTCATACACCGTCACCATTACCAATGTGGGTCAGGTGCCGGCGCAGGTGATTTCGCGCACCTGGAACGTCAATGACGCCAATGGGCACACCGAGCGCGTCAAGGGCTTGGGGCTGGTGGGGCAGCAACCCTTGCTCAAGCCGGGTCAAAAGTTTGAGTACACCAGCGGTACGCGCCTGCGCACGCCCACCGGCACGATGCATGGCAGCTTCTTTTGTGTGGCTGAAGATGGCGAAAAGTTTGACACCGACGTGCCCATGTTTGTGCTGGACGCCCTGAGCGCCAGTGGCGGCACGCGGACGCTGCATTGAACGAAGGGACCCCGCATGCCCCGACAGTACGATCTGCCTGACCTGCTGGATGCCCTGAACCCGGGCGCCGAGATGGTGCAGCGTCATCTTTGGTTGATTTCTCTTCTTGAGTGGCTGCGCGGTAACCGCCGTAGCGTGCCTGCTGCGCTGTCTCGCCTGGCCTTGTTGCTCGATGCCATGCAAGCCCGCCCGGAGTTGAGGTCGCGACTGCAGGATTGGTGGGCCCGTCTGCTGGAGACGGTGGATGGCACCACCTTGCTGGCCGACTACGGATTTTCGTCCCGGAGCGCGTTCATCAGCGAATTTGTCGAGCGGGTTCGTCTCAAAATTTTGCCGGGCACGCCGGAAACCTTGGATGCCTCGGCGTTGTTTTCGCTGGTGTTTTCCGACCCCTTTGACGCCGAGTGGCTAGCTGCGCTGGACGAGCCGACGCTGGCCCGCATTGCAGGCTTGCTGCAGCCTCAATCACTGCCGGACGCCAGCCACGCGGCGCTGGTGATCACGCCCTGGCAGGCCACGGTGCTGGAGGCCATCACGTTTTGTGCCAGCCAGGTCAGTGCTACCGGGTTTTCGCCTGAATTGCGGCTGCGGATGAGCGAGTCCGCCCGGGATGCGGGCCCGTTCCACACCCTGGTGCACGACGTCGAGGCCATGCGCCAGGCCTTCCTGCGATCGCCCCGGTGCGACAGCGACGCGCGCCAGGCGGCCCAGCAAGCGCTGCGCGAGCGGCTGGAGGCCTGTCGCAGCGCGGCGGCCTCGGTCTACACCCACCTAGATGCGCATGGCATCTCGGTCAATCTGGTGTTCCAGTTGCGCCAGCTGCGCGAGCGGGTGCTGCGCATCCGCACCCTGCTGGACTGTCTGATCTCCAGCAGCCCGGCACAAAGCACCCAGCGCCTGATGGCGATTTTGGTGCTGGTGGGCCAGGACCGTCGCAGCGTGCGGGCGCTCATCACCGCCAACTCCTCCATGCTGGCCTCCAAGGTGGCCGAGCGCAGCTCCGAGACCGGCGAACACTACATCACCCGTACCAAAGCCGAGTACACCACCATGCTGGGCAATGCCGCCGGCGGTGGCGCGGTGATGTCGGTCACCACCCTGATGAAGTTTGTGATCATGGGGCTGGGTTTTTCGGCGTTTTGGGGCGGTTTTTTTGCCGGCATGAACTACGCGTTGAGTTTTGTGCTGATCCAGCTGTTGCATTTCACCGTAGCGACCAAACAGCCCGCCATGACCGCCCCAGCCATGGCCGCCAAGCTCAAGGATCTCACCGCGCCGGGCGCCGTGGACACTTTTGTGACCGAAGTCACCCATTTGGTGCGCACCCAGGTGGCGGCCATCGTCGGCAACCTGGCGCTGGTAGCGCCCTGTGTGCTGCTGCTCAACGCCGTGATCTGGGTGGCCTTTGGCTCCCCGATGATTGATGCAGACAAGGCCCACTATGTTCTGCACAACCTCAATCTGATGGGGCCAACCGTCCTCTTTGCCGCGCTCACCGGCGTCTTGCTGTTTGCGTCGAGCATCATTGCGGGCTGGACCGAGAACTGGTTTGTGTTGCACCGCCTGGATTCGGCCATGCGCTACAACCCCCGCATCACCGGGGCGCTGGGCGTGGCCCGGGCGGCCCGCTGGTCGCGCTTCATGCGCGACAACATCTCGGGCCTGGCTGCCAATATTTCACTGGGGATGATGCTGGGCCTTACCCCGGCGTTTGCCACCTTCTTTGGCCTGGGGCTGGATGTGCGCCATGTGACCCTGTCGACTGGCCAGCTGGCAGCGGCGGGGGCCACGTTGGGTCTGGATGTATTTTTGTTGCCGGTGTTCTGGCTCTGCGTGGCGGGCTTGGTGTTTACCGGGTTGCTGAATGTGGGTGTGAGCTTTTATCTTGCGTTTCGGCTGGCCCTGCGCGCCCACAATGTCAGCGGTGTGGACCGCTCGCGTATTGGCCGTGCCATTCGCGCCCGCGCCCGAACCAACCTGAGCAGCTTTTTTTGGCCGGTGAAGGGCGCCCTGGCCGAGGCTGCGCCAACGCCAGAGCCCGCATCCGAGAAGCCGCATGGGTGAATTCGACCTGATTGCGCGGTATTTCAAGCGCCCCGCGCGCCAAGCCGTGCTGGGCGTGGGAGACGACTGTGCGCTGTTACAGCCCACTCCAGGTACCCAGCTGGCCATTTCTTGCGACATGCTGGTGCAGGGGCGCCACTTTTTTGCCAACGTAAACCCGCGTGCCTTGGGCCACAAGGCGCTGGCCGTCAACCTGAGCGATCTGGCGGCCTGTGGTGCGCGCCCGCTGGCTTTCACCCTGGCGCTGGCCTTGCCAAGTGCGGATGAAGCCTGGTTGGCCCCGTTTTCCGAAGGCCTGCTGGCACTGGCCGATGCCCACGGCTGTGAACTCGTGGGAGGCGACACCACCCAAGGCCCGCTGAACATCTGCATCACGGTTTTTGGTGAGGTGCCGGTGGTGGCGGGTCGCTCTCAGGCGCTGTTGCGCTCGGGAGCCCAAGCAGGTGATGATGTGTATGTGAGTGGCACGCTGGGCGATGCCCGGCTGGCGCTGGAGGCGCTGCAGGGCAAGGTGTTGGTACCCACTGAAGTGCTGGTGGCGGCCCGGTGGCGGCTGGAGTGCCCGACCCCGCGCATTGCGCTGGGCCTGGCGTTGCGCGGTGTCGCCACGGCGGCCCTGGATGTCAGCGACGGCTTGCTGGGCGACCTGGGTCATATCCTGTTGCAGTCGGGCGTGGGCGCCACGATTCAGGTTGATGATGTTTCAAAATTAGTAGCATCAAAGGAAATAAATACAATGGCTGGAGGCCTATTTGGTTCATATTTAACGTCCGAGCAATGGCGAACCTGGTCGCTGGCCGGGGGCGACGACTATGAGCTGCTGTTTACGGCTCCGGTTGCCGCCCGGGTACAGGTGGAAGCTGCAGCGCAGATCAGCCACACGCCTGTGACCCGCATCGGCTCGATCGAAGCTGAACGGGGCCTGCGCCTGGTGGATAGCCAGGGCGAGGCGGTAGCCAACACCTTTGCATCCTTTGATCACTTTGCCTGAATTGCCTGAGCTATTGCGCCATGTCTGAGTTCCCCTTTGTCTTGCAAGAACCCGTGGCCCCGCCGCCGCGCCCGCTGGGTCCTGTGCGTCCCAGCGTGCGCTTCATGCTGCACCACCCGGCCCACTTCATCGCGCTGGGTTTTGGCTCCGGCCTGAGTCCGGTGGCGCCTGGTACGGCCGGCACGCTGTGGGCCTGGCTGGCGTTTTTGGTGATGCAGCCCTACATGAACGACACGCGCTGGGCGCTCTTGCTGGCATTCTCGGCCGTCATGGGCTGGTGGGCCAGTACCGTAACGGCCCGCAACCTGCGTGTGTTCGACCCCAGCGCCGTGGTGTGGGACGAGGTGGTGGCCTTCTGGCTGGTGCTGTGGCTGGTGATGCCGGCGGGCCTGTGGGGGCAGATCGCCGCCTTCGCACTCTTCCGTTTTTTTGATGCGGTCAAGCCTGGGCCAGTGGGCTGGGCCGATCAGCTGTTTCACGACGTCAACCCCGCCACCGACGGCCACGCCTGGCGCAAGGCGGGCTTTGGCATCATGTTCGATGACCTGGTGGCCGCGGCTTGCGCCTTGCTGGTGATTGCGGGATGGAGATTTTTTACATGACTGATTTGCTATTGAAAACGACACCCTCTACCGAGGTGATGTGCCGGCTGGTGGCTGATTTGATTGTAAAAAAAAATCTGAAGCTCGTCACTGCCGAGAGTTGCACCGGCGGCCTGATTTCAGCCGCCTGCACCGATCTGGCCGGGTCCAGTGCCTGGTTTGAGCGCGGTTTTGTCACCTACTCCAACGACGCCAAGATGGAGTTGCTGGGCGTTGAGGCGCGGCTCTTGCGCCGGGCCGGGGCGGTGTGCGAGGGCGTGGCGCGCGCCATGGTGGTCGGCGCGCTGGCGCATTCCCACGCACAGGTCGCAGTTGCGGTGACTGGTGTGGCCGGCCCCACGGGCGGCAGCCCGGCCAAGCCAGTGGGCACGGTCTGGTTCGGCTTTGCCGTGCCGGGGCAGGTGGTGACCGAAAAGTGTCATTTTGAGGGTGACCGCGCGGCGGTGCGGACGGCCACGGTGCATTACGCCTTCACCCGCCTGGCGGAATTGCTGAGGTAAGGCAGGTCATGTTCATCCCTGGTCACCTTCAATCGCTTCGCCCTTGCGTCGTTGCCTCAGAGTCGCCAAGACGCGTTCGCGGCTCGTCGTTCATGCTGTCGCCGAACCAGATCCAGATCCAGAACCAGCCCGGCAGTCGTCAGCACGAGCAGGTTGATGGTGTCAGTTTCCTGCATGGCTCCCAACGACCGCCTTCTTCAAACCCCATTGCAGCGTGTTGCCGATGGGTTCTATGCGCCACTGGCGCAGGCCCTGAACCGTGCCAATCCCACGGATGACATCCTGGTGCGTTAAGCGGACTGTGGCTATCGGTGTGCTCACTTTGGTGGGCTGCACGACACCCCCCGCCGCCTCATTGCCGCTGACCGCGAGCCTGGCGCAGCCCCACTTGACGAAGGACTGGCCAGCCGCGCCGCAACGCCCGGTGCAGGCCCTTGCGTCGGCCGACAAGGGCTCTGACATTCCACTCCTTGGTCAAACGCCGCCACCCCGGGTGGCCGATGTGCCCTTGAATCAGCGGGGCCTGGCGTCCTGGTATGGCAAGAAATTCAATGGCCAACGCACGGCCAGCGGCGAGCGTTTTAACGCCTCAAACTTTACCGCTGCCCACCGCACCTTGCCCTTTCACAGCTATGTGCGTGTGCGCAGGATAGCCAGCGGCGAGGAGGTGATCGTGCGCATCACCGACCGGGGTCCGTTTCACCCGGGGCGCGTGCTGGATTTGAGCCACGCTGCGGCCGAACGAATCGGCCTGGTGGCACTGGGCGGTGCCGAGGTTGAGATTGAGCCATTGACCGAATACGACCGGCGCTTTGAAAGCCCCCCATGACATTGCCGACATTGAATGAGTAACCGCGCTGCTGGCCCAGGCGCCTTCGCAGCGCGTCTCATATCAATCCGCTGACAGGTTGTTTGCTTTGATCAGTTTCTTGTAAAACGCGATACGGTTTGATATTTCCTGGCGATATTCCGATGGCGTCACGGCTTCCGGAATGATGGAGCCGCGTTTTTGCCACGCAGCTACGGTGGCAGGGTCCTGCAACACCGTGCGCATGGCGGCATAAAGCTGATCCACGATGGCGTCGGGCGTGCCTGCGGGTGCTGCAAGCCCGGTCCAAGAGGTCAGGTTGAGGTCGGGTTGTTTGAGTTCACCAAAAGTGGGGACATCGGGCAAGAGTTCGGACCGGCCAGGGGATGCCACCGCGATCGCGCGCAGCTTGCCCTGATTGACGTAGCCCACATTGCTGGCCTGCACGTTGGTGAACAAGGCGTGGACTTGACCTGACATCAGATCCGTGAGCGACGTTCCCGCCACTCGGTAAGGGATGTGCGTCAAAAATATGCCGTACTGTGATTTGAGCAACTCCATGTTCAGCTGCAGCATCGAGCCGTTGCCGGAGGAGGCGTAATTGAGCTTGCCCGGGTTCTTCCTGGCGTAGGCCACAAACTCTGCCATGTTCCTGACTGGCAACGAAGGGTTGATGAGCAAGATGTTGGGCAAGCGCTCGATCAAGGTGATCGGGGCAAAGTCTTTGACCGCATCGTAAGGCAGGTTGGGTGAGAACGCAGGGTTGGCAACATGGGAGGACTGCGAGGTGACGACCAGCGTGTAGCCATCCGGCTTGGCTTTGGCCACAAAGGTGCTGCCGATCGCGCCACCTGCGCCGCCCTTGTTGTCGATGATCACGGTTTGGTTCAGCACCCTGCTCAAGCGCTCACCAATGGCGCGCCCCGCGGTATCCACCGAGCCACCCGGGGGGAACGGCACAATGATGGTGATGGTTCTGTTGGGATATTTGGCGTCCTGTGCCAAGGCGGGAAAACCGATAGCCCCCGCAACTGCAGCACCCGTCCCCATGAATTGACGGCGGTTAAAAGTCTTGGAATGTAAGGGGGTCATGCTGGGTTCCTTGGGTGGCGTAAAAATCAAAGTTGTTGCTGAACATGGCGGGCAAGGTCGGCCAGCAGGCTGGTGAGGTCTGCCTGGACCTGGCCAAACTGCGGCAATGGCTCACGCGTTTGCTCATTCAAGTACAAACGGCGGTTGAGTTCGATCTGCAGGCTGTGACGCTGGTTTTCAGGGTCGCCATGCGTGGTCAGCAAATCCATGCCCACATACGGGTCGTTGATGGCCACGGTGTAACCCCGTTGCTTGAATGCTTGCGCAACAAACGCGGTGAACTCTGCACTGCATGCCGTGCCATTCAAATCTCCCAGCACCACATCAGCCAAGACTTTGCCTGGGGGTAGCCCCAGTCGCTCGTAGGCATTGCTGGGCATGGAATGCAAATTCAGGTGCCATCGTTTGCCGTGCTGTTGGCTGGCGTCCTCCAGCGCCTGCGCTAGCGCCTGGCGGTAAGGCCGCCAGCAGGTATGGATGCGGTGCTGAACCTCGTCAATGCTGAGCTTGCGGTCATAAATGGCTTGCAGGGTCGTGGTCTTGCTGAAAATCAGACCATTGCCCAATTCAAGGCATCGTTTGCTGGGTTCAGCGCGGCCTGGCCAAGCGCTCGCCATCATGCGGACATCAATGTCAAATTCCGTGCGGTTGGTGTCGGTGTAGCTTCGGGGGAACGTGGCGTGGATCAGCGTACCCCCCAAGCTGGGCACTGCGGCCCACAGCTTTTCGACATGCGTGTCTTCACATCTCCGCAAATCTGAAAAATCAACAGCGTAGTTGAAGTCGTCCGGGTAGTGCGTACCGCTATGAGGCGAGTCGCACACCAGGGGAATGGCATCGGTGCCTGGGTGTTCTGTTTTGACCATGCTGCACTGTAGGACGGGAGCTGATGCAACTCAAGCGACATTTTGATCGCACCCTATTACTTTTTGTAATACTGACTTGTCACGTGCTCAAATGCAATCATGAAGTTCAACTCGCCCTCCTTGCCCGAACTACACGCTTTCTTGGCCGTTTGCCATCACGGTAGTTTTAGCCGCTCTGCGCAGGCCTTGTTTGTGACGCAAGCTGCGGTGAGCCGTGCAGTGCAGCGTCTGGAGGCACGACTGAATTGCCATTTGTTCAAGCGCACGGCTGAGGGTGTGGCAACCACCGAGAAAGGCCTGGCATTTCAGGCCTTGGTCGAGGCGCATGTGGTGGGCCTGGAAAACGCAACAGCGCTTTTCAACAGCGCCAACAACAAGGCCGGCAAGACCAAAGACAAATTGCGTCTGAGTGTCATTCCCACGCTTGGCACGCGCTGGCTCATGCCGCGCTTGCCGCAGTTTCAAGCCGCGAATCCCGAGGTGTCGGTCGAGCTTCGGCAGTTTCACCATGATGAAAACTTCAACCGCGACGACGTGGATCTATGGATCGACGTGAAGCGCGCCAAAACCTGGCCGCGTGGTTACAAACACATTTATCTGCTGGGCAAAGACATCGCCCCCATCTGCGCACCGGCCATGGCCAGCCGGCTTGAGTGCGTGGATGACCTGCTGAACGAAACACTACTGCACCACACCAACTTCCCAGACAACTGGGCCGTGTGGCTGCACGGTGCGGGCTTGCCCAAAGCCCAACCCGAGTTGGGTCCGGGTTTTGACCTTGGCAGCAATCTCATCGTCGCAGCGACCATCGGGATGGGCGTGGCGGTGATCCATCCCTTCATGGTGGCGCGGGAACTGGCCAGCGGTGAACTGATCATGCCCTTCAAACTAACCGTGTCCACAGGGCGTGGGTACTACGCGTGCTACCGCAAGGCCCAGGCGCAGAATCCGACAGTCCAGGTATTTGTGGAATGGCTCAAAGAGCAAGCAAAAAACACCTTGAAATAGTTTCTTCAGCGCTTGCGAGAGGCACGGGTCACACGGTGGATGTGTCTCCCGTGGCACGGCGCTCCGTGCTTTGGCGTGCATCTGGCAGGACTGTTTGGCCGAGGGCCGGGTGAAGCCTCAGGCCTGAATAAAGTCCTGCATCCGCCGGCGAGGAGACAGCACGGCCGCCGGCGCATAGCCCACACGCGCCCACATCTGCACCGTCTGGCCCGGGCGGGTGGCGCCGGTCAGGGCGTGAATGTCGGCATAGGGTTTCTTTTGCTCGGGGTATTCCTGCAGCGCCTGCGAGAGCGGTTGCATCACCAGCCCCTGCGCGGTGGCGGCCAATTGCACCCGGGCGTAAGCCCGCCCGGCGTTGACCTGGGTCACGCGGTCATTGCCCTCGGTCACCATCCACAAAAAGCCGGGCGTGGCCTCCAGATTCACACCAAACGATTTGATCTGGCTGTTGGTGGCGAAGTCATCGGGCCCAGGCGCCTTGCTGCGGTCAAACAGGCCCAGGCGGTTGAGCCAGACCACCTTGGCGTCGAGCAGCGAGAGGCCGTCACGGTGCTGCTCAATCTCCTTCGCGCCCACGCGCAGCACGTCAAAAGACTCCATGATGGTGCGCGGCGTGGTCAGCTCAATGCGCCAGGCCTCGGCTGCAATCCGGCGGTGCTTTGTCATCAGCTCAGCTTGATCCGTGCCCACCTTGCCAAATTGCAGAGCATGGGGTTTGGTGGCGTCAGCCATGGCCTGCCAGGCGCCGGTGGGCACCGGGCGGCTCAGGTCGTAGGGGCTTCGGTTGGTGTGACGCAACAGCACTTGGGCAAACAGCGGGTCTTTTTGCACAGAAGCGTCAGGTGCCAGGCGGATGCGGGCCACCGGGCGGGTATCAAGCTGCTCCGGGCCAAAAGCGCCTTCGGGGAACAAGCTGATGTCGGCCCGCAGGCCGCGCTCTTTGGCGGCCAGGTCAAGTAGCTCCAGAAAGGTGCCGTGACTCATCATGATCTGCCGCGACAGCGGGTCGGTCTGGGGCAGCAAGCGCTTCAAGTCGCAGCGCAGCAAGATTTCGCTGGGGGTGCTCAGGTCCACGATCCAGGATTGCAGGTTGTGCGAGTGCGGCGCCAAAATGGCGTAGCTCAGCAGCCAGCGGCGTACATCTGTGGTGGCCAGGTCGGGCGACGGGCCACGCCAGGCCTCAATGGCTTCGGGTGGCATGCCCGGGGCACAGCCCGTGAGTCCGACGGTGCTCAAGGTGGCGGCGGCAATGACGCCGCCACTGGTCAGGCGAATGAAGTTTCTGCGTTGCATGGTGTTCTCTCTGGGTGTGATGCCTTGATTGTGCGAACGTTGTGCCTGCGACACAATTGCATACATAGCCATACCTGATATCCATCAATGAATACCTCCGATCACCAGCCGCCCAAATTGCAAAACTTTGACTAGAGCTTGATTCGCTCCTTTCTGGCTGCCCTGGACCAAGGCAGCCTGCTGGGTGCCGCGGGTCTTGCAGATGAGCCAGCCCACCGTGGGCCGCCATGTGGCGGAGTTGGATAGTCAGCTTGGTGTGGTCTTGTTTGAGCGCACGGCCAGCGTGCCAGTGGCCGTTATCCTGATGCCGCCGGTTCTGGCGCAATTGCGTCTGGCGCTGCCCGAAATTTTGGTGGAGCTCGTGTCCAGCAACCAGATGTGAGTCTGGGCGCTTACGCGCACCCCAATTACCTGGCGCGGCGCGGCGCCCCAAAGACCCCCGCCGATTTGCTCAGGCTCGACCTGATTGGCTGTGATGCCGATACCGCCATCCTGCAGGGTTTTCAGGCGCGTGGTTTTCCCATGACGCGCGACGCCTTTGTGCTGCGCAGCGACGACTTCATCGTGCAATGGCAGGCGGTTCGCGCCGGGTTGGGTGTGGGTTTTTGTGCTGACTACATGGCCAGAACCGACTCTGATGTGCTTCGGGTGCTGCCAGAGGTGTTGCGGATCCCGCCGCTGCCGATGTGGCTGGCGGTGCACCGCGAAATCCGCACCAGCCAACGCATCCGGGTGGTGTTCGACTTTTTGGCCGAAGCTTTGCCCCGGGCACTATGACGACGCGGCGCCCCGGCGGTTGAACAGCTGCCCCGCCCCACGGTACAGCACCCGCAGCAGCAGCAGGGTAAAAATGACCTCCGCAGCGGTCTGTAGAAACGCCAACAAGCCATTGCCTGCAAGCGCCCGGCGCTGGAACTTGGCCACCATGCGGTCGCGCGCAATTTCAATGCTGTCATAAAAGGTCGGGACCACCAGCAGGGTCAGCAGGGTGGAGGTCATTGTTCCGCCAATGATGGCCACCGCCAGCGGTTGGTAGAACTCGCCGCCTTCACCCAGGCCCAGGGCGACTGGCAGCATGCCGGCAATCAGGGCAAATGTGGTCATCAAAATCGGGCGCAGGCGCATTCGGCCGGCATGCATCAGCGCCTCTTCACGATCAAAACCCTCGGCCTCGCGCTTGCGGGCGGCGTCCAGCAGCAAAATCGCATTTTTGGCGACCAGGCCCATGAGCATGATGACGCCGATAAAGCTCATCAGATTGAGCGAGCCACCGGTGAGCAGCAGCGCCAGCACCACGCCAATCAGCGACAAGGGCAAGGAGAGCATCACCGCCAGCGGTGCCGTGAAGGAGCCGAACTGGATCACCAGAATCAAGTACATCAAGCCAATGCCCGAGAGCAGCGCAATCAGCATTTCGGTGAACAGCTCCTTCTGGTCTTGCCCGGCGCCCCCCAGGGCCAAGCCGTAGCCGGGCGGATAGTCGAAGGACTTGGCCAGTTTCAGGGCGTCTTCGGTGACCTCGCCATGGGAGCGACCTTGCGCATTGGCTGACACCGTGATGTTGCGTTTGCCATTGGCATGCTGGATGCCGGAGGGGCCCTTGCCCATGGTGATGGTGGCGATCTGGTCCAGCGGAACCATCAGGTTGGTGCCGGCCACGGCAATGGGCAGGCGTTCGATGTTTTCCTTGCTGACCCGGTCATCGGGGTGCAGGCGCACCGCCACATCACGGGTCTCACCCGTGGGGTCCACCCAATCGCCCACTTCAATGCCGGCAAATGCAATCCGCAAGGCTTGTGCCGCGTCATTGGCTGAGATACCCAGGGAGTTGGCCAGGCCGCGGTTGAGTTCGATCTTCAGCTCCTTCTTGGGGTCTTGTTGGGACAGTCCCACATCGACCGCCCCGGGAACCAGGCGAAGTTGGTCCATGTAGGCGCTGGTGATTTCCAGCAGCTTGCGCGAATCCGGCCCGGTGAAGTCGATTTGAATCGGCTTGCGCGCGCCGTTGTTCAGGTCGTCCATCACCACGTATTCAGCTCCCACCAG
>CALRWE010000140.1:0-12929 GCA_943371745.1 Rhodoferax sp. OV413 | reverse complement strand
CTTGGTGATTTGAGCTTCGTTGTGGTCTGGGTCTTGTCCTGCAGCAGCGCGGGTGTCTTGGTCAGCTTGACGCGCCAGTCGTTCACCATGCCCTGAGTGAGCTTCGTGAGGGGGGTGTCGCTCAGTTTCTTGTCGGAAAACATCCACCGTTTGAAACGCCGGTCGAGATCTTTTTCAGCATCAACCTTGTTTTCGTCGGCTTGCTTTTGAACGTAGCGTTGGCAGGCTTCACCCACGGTGATGACCTCAGCAGAGCCGCCTTCATTGCGGTGCTTGAACCAACCCTCAGCGGCTTTCTTGGCCAAGTCGAACCGGTGGTGGTCGGGCATATCGGAAAAGTCGCCCAGAGCGTTGTAGTTTTGTTTGCCGGTGTCATCGTCGAGGTATCTTGCAATCCAACTGCCGCCTGGCCCCGTCATCATCTTGCGATAACCCAGAAACGCACCTTTCTCGATTCGATGCCAGTAGGGTTCACGCCTGATTTTTAATTTCTCTCGGGCCGTTACAGTGTCGATCTTGGTTGCCATATAGCCTTGTACGGAATGAGTACGGAAATAGTACGGAAAACCATACTGTATCAGGCTGGACTATGGTGGACAATGGAATATGTAAGTTATTGATTTAAAAGCAGTTTTTTGAGAATTCCGTACTTTATTCCGGGCATTCACACTGCAGGGGTCGCAAGTTCGAAACTTGCATCTCCCACCAAGATAAAGCCATGTAATTCAATGAGTTACGTGGCTTTTTTCTTGTGATCTCTCGTTATTTATCCTCAGACGCCGCGACAAGCCTGGCAACGATTGGTTTTGCTTTGTCGTACATCTCCTGGGCTCCAAAACGACGCTCCAGCCGCTCTATCCCTCTGCCAAGCGTTGGGCCTAGTTTGATGCCAGCCTCGTCCAGGCCCAGCTTTGACCTCTCAAGAGAGGCCAGAAGATCACGGGATGAGCCTTTGACGCCGTTTTCCAGAAGCACATAGAAGACGTTCTTGGGAATGCCAAGGTGGGCCGCGACTCGGTTGCCGAATGCACGGCCCGACCCCGGGCCGTTATGTGCCCAGAAAAAAACGGCCAATCCAACCAAAACCAATAAACCCATGATTGCAGGAAAGTAAATCAAATCTCGCTCCCTCTTTGGTGAATGCATTGAATGGTCAAGCAACGAATCCTACTGCCCTGAGCGCGCGCCATGCCTGGATGCAGCAGAATATCCCACAGTGTGTTGTTCATGGGCTTTTGGCGCGCAAGGTGCTGTGATCAGGCCCAGGGAGCAACTCTCATTGAAGAGGTTTGAGCATGGATCAGATTGAATGTGTCGTGGTGGGTGCCGGCGTTGTCGGGTTGGCTGTGGCGCGGGCGCTTGCGCTGGCTGGGCACGAGGTATTGGTGTTGGAAGCCGCCTCAGCGATTGGCACAGGCACCAGTTCGCGCAACAGCGAGGTGATTCACGCAGGCATTTACTATGCTGCAGGCTCACTCAAGGCCCGGTTGTGTTTGCAGGGCAAGCAGCAGCTTTATGCGTATTGCGCAGAGCGCGGTATCGGGCACAAGCGCTGCGGCAAGCTGCTGGTGGCCACCGAGCCGCAGCAGGTCGCGCAACTTCACAGTATTCTGGAGCGGGCGGCGTTGAATGGGGTCGATGATTTGGTCATGCTCAGTCAGCCGCAGGCGCTGGCGCTGGAGCCAGAATTGGCGTGCGAAGCCGCTATTTTTTCGCCCAGCACCGGTATTGTGGATAGCCACGCACTCATGCTGGCGTTGCAGGGCGATATTGAGAGTGCCGGTGGCATGGTGGTGCTCAACTCAGCGCTGGCAGATGCCGATTGCCACAACGACGGAATTGATCTGATCACCCGGGATGGCACCGGACTGCGAGCCCAAATAGTCGTTAATGCGGCGGGTTTACAAGCGCCGGCACTGGCGCGACGGTTCCAGGGTTTGCCTTCGCTGCACGTGCCGGGAGCCTGGTTTGCCAAGGGCACTTATTTCACTCTGGCTGGCCGCGCCCCATTCCGCCACCTGATTTATCCGGTGCCGCAGGCTGCCGGCCTGGGAGTTCATCTCACACTTGACTTGGGTGGTCAGGCCAAGTTCGGGCCTGATGTGCAATGGGTGGATTCTCCGGAGGATCTGGTTGTTGACCCGGCAAGGGGCGATGCCTTTTATGCGGAGGTGCGTAAGTACTGGCCGGCCCTGAAGGATGGCGCATTGATTCCGGGTTACGCCGGGATTCGACCCAAAATACATGCGCCTGATGCAGCGGCGAGTGATTTCCTGATACAGGGCCCCGCCGACCACGGTGTCGCGGGCTTGGTGAACCTGTTTGGTATCGAGTCACCGGGTTTGACCAGTTCCATGGCCATTGGCGACCATGTCGTGAGCCTGTTGACGCAACGTTGATGAAACTTTTTTGCTATCAAATAAGATATGAAAAACCAATAGATACAGTGGCTAGAAGCTATTTTTTATCAAATTAGCACTTTCTTTGACCAAAGCTGGGCCTTTGTAGATCAGGCCGGTGTAAATCTGAACTACATCGGCACCCGCCCTGATTTTGCTCACGGCATCTTCCGGGCTCAAGATGCCGCCCACGCCAATGATGGGGAAGCCGGGGCCCAGTGCGCTGCGCAATTGGGTGATGACCCGGTTGCTCATTTCCAACACCGGTGCGCCCGACAAACCGCCGGACTCGTCTGCATGGGGCAGGCCTTTGACCGCATCGCGGCTCAGGGTGGTGTTGGTGGCAACCACGCCGTCCATGGCGTGGCGTTTCAGGGTGGCTGCAACCACGCTCACCTGGGCTTCATCAAGGTCAGGCGCTATCTTGATAAAAATGGGGGTGTGCTTGCCATGCTGAACCGCGAGTTGTTCTCGCCGCCGGGCTATGGCGCCCAGCAGGGCATCCAGCGCTTCGTCACTTTGCAAAGCCCGCAGGTTTTTGGTGTTGGGGCTGGAGATATTGACGGTCACGTAGTCTGCATAGGGGTAGACACCGTCCAGACAGAGCAGATAGTCGTCGGTGGCGCACTCAATTGGTGTAGCGGCATTTTTTCCGATGTTCAGCCCCAACAGCATCACTCTTGCGTTGCCGGTTTTACTGGCCGCTGAACTGCTGCGCTGCAGGTAGAGGTTGGAACGCTTGACGTTGGCCACGAAGGCGTCCAGGCCGTCATTGTTGAATCCCAGTCGGTTGATGAGGGCCTGCGCCTTGGGCAGGCGAAACATGCGGGGCTTGGGGTTGCCTGGTTGCGCCACCGGTGTCACGGTGCCGACCTCAACGAATCCAAAACCCATGGCGCCCAGGCCGTCAATGCACCGGGCGTTCTTGTCCAGCCCGGCGGCCAGGCCCACCCGGTTGGGAAAGGTCAGGCCCGCCAATTGAATCGGGTCATCCACTGGAGTGGCGCCATAGGCGAGTTGCAACGGTGTACCTTGGGTCCGTGCCAGGCTATGCAGCGTCAGCTCATGGGCAACTTCTGGATCAAGGCCAAATAAAAACGGACGGGCCAGCGCGTAGGGGATGAGAGACATTGGATAATTCCTGACATTTTCTGTAACTCACCCGATTTTCCCTGATGACACACCCCATTTCCCTTTCTCCCGCCACGCTTTCTCAAGATGAACTCAAAACCAGGGTAGGGCAGGCCGCGCTTGACTACGTGGTACCGGGTGAAATTGTGGGTGTGGGGACAGGCTCAACCGTCAATAAATTCATCGACGCACTGGCCTCCATCAAGCACCAGATCAAGGGGGCTGTTTCCAGTTCAGTGGCTAGCACGGAGCGCCTGCTGGCGCTTGGTATCCCTGTTTTTGATGCCAACGAGGTGGACAGTCTCTCGGTCTACATCGACGGTGCAGACGAGATTGACAGCCGCGGCTGCATGATCAAGGGCGGCGGCGCAGCACTGACGCGCGAAAAAATTGTAGCTGCCTTGGCGACCCGGTTTGTCTGTATTGCCGACGATTCCAAGCTGGTGCAAACCCTGGGCAAGTTTCCGCTGCCGGTGGAGATCATTCCCATGTCGGCACGGCGCGTTTCCCATCAATTTGCGGCCATGGGCGGACAGGCCATGGTCCGTATGAAAGATGGCAAGCCCTTGATTACCGATAACGGTCAGATCATTCTGGACGTCACTGGCTTGAGCATCACCGACGCGGTGGCCTTTGAAGCCCAAGTGAGCCAGTGGCCTGGGGTGGTGACGGTGGGAGTTTTTGCCTTCCAGAAGGCGCAGGTCTGTTTGTTGGGAACCCCCAACGGGGTCAAAACCCTGACCTTCTGATCAGAACTTGATGCCCGCCGGGTTGGATGAGTTGATCACCGGGCCGGTGTTTGAGTCTGCGGGAGTTCGGTCGCGTTGGGTTTCTTCTGCTTTGTCTGGTGCTGGCGGCTTTTGCACCGCCACCAAAGGGGTAGCGACCGGATTGCGGTAAGTCGCGGGCAGTGCGGATGTTTTAGGATAACCCGCCGCATCAAGAAACTGCGTCCATTCTGCGTCCGAGTAGCCTTTGATTTGTTGGCCGCCGATGGTCAAAAACGGCAGTGACGTGTCGCCACTGATCCGTTGCAGGGCTTGCGCATCATCGTTGGTGCTGACAGTTTTTTCATTGAAGGGTACGCCCCGCCCATTCAAGAGGGATCTGCCGGTGTTGCACGGTGCGCAATTGCTGGAGGTGTACAACGTAACCGGGTACTTGCTGACCACCTGACGCAATTCCGAAGGCAACACGGGTCCGCCGATGTCCTGGGGCTTGCCGCCACCACGGGTCGCCGTGACGTTCGTTGCTGAAACCGTTGGTTTGTCCGAGAACGTGACCTTTCCGTCCGCTCCGACAGCGCGGTAGATCGTCTGGGCGTGTGCAAAGCTGGCCACCCCTAACCCACTCAAGCAGGCCAGCAACATCATAGCCCGCAGAGATCGGGTGCCTGGATGAAGGGTTGCTTCCAAAAAATGGCCTTTCAGGCTGTGCTCGCCATGCCCTGGTGACGCAGCAGGGCGTCCAGGTTGGGGGCTCGACCTCTGAAAGCCTTGAACGAATCAATTGCCGGACGGCTTCCGCCGGCTTCCAAAATAGCCTCGCGGTATTTTCTGCCGGTCTCGGCATTGGGTAAATTATCGTCACCAGCTGTTTCTTCAAACGCTGCATACGCATCGGCACTGAGCACTTCAGCCCATTTGTAGCTGTAGTAGCCGGCCGCATAACCCCCTGCAAAAATATGACTGAAGGTGTGTGCCGTGCGGCTCCAAGCCGGTGGGTGGAGCACCGCAATTTCTTCACGCACCTGGGTCAATAAGGGCATAAGGTCTTGTGCCGGGTCATGGCTGGTGTGCAGCAGCATGTCAAAGATCGAGAACTCGATTTGTCGCAGGGTTTGCATGCCGCTCTGGAAATTTCGGGCGGCCAACATACGGTCAAACAGATCACGCGGCAGCGGCTTACCGGTGTCCACATGAGAAGTCATATGCCGCAAGACATCCCACTCCCAGCAAAAGTTTTCCATGAACTGGCTGGGCAACTCCACCGCGTCCCATTCGACGCCACTGATGCCGGAGACGTCGCGCTCGTTGACTTGGGTCAACAGGTGGTGAAGGCCATGACCGAATTCATGAAACAGTGTGGTCACGTCATCATGGGTGAGCAGGGCAGGCTTGTTCCCCATACCCTCGGCGAAGTTGCAGACCAGGTGTGCCACCGGGGTCTGCAGCTGATTCGTATCGGGGCGCAGCCAGCGGGCGCGCACGTCATCCATCCAGGCACCTCCGCGTTTGCCGCTGCGGGCGGAAGGGTCCAGGTAAAACTGTCCGACCAGTTCGCCTGCGCGCTCAAGTCGGTAGAACTGGACACCGGGGTGCCAGATGGGCGCGTGGTCCTCACGGATTTGTACGTCAAACAAGGTTTCAACAATTTTGAACAGGCCGTCCAAGACCTTGGGTGCCGTGAAGTACTGTTTGACTTCCTGCTCGCTGAAGGCATAGCGCGCCTCTTTGAGCTTCTCACTGATGTACGGCCAGTCCCACGATTGTGGATTTGTCTGGCCCAGACTCTGGGCCGCGAATTCGCGCAGGTCTGCCAAGTCTTTCTCGGCAAAGGGGCGGGCCTTGGTAGCCAGGTCGCGCAAGAAGGTGATCACTTGCTCAGGGGACTCGGCCATTTTGGGAACCACCGAGAGGTCGCCAAAACTTCGGTAACCCAGCAGCTTGGCTTCTTCAAGCCTGAGAGCCAGCATCTCAGTGATGATGGCAGAGTTGTCGAACTTCAGGGTGGACGCCTCGGCTTGATCAGAGGCGCGGGTGACATAGGCGCGGTAAAGCCGCTCGCGCAAGGCGCTGCTCGCAGCAAACTGCATCACAGGCAAGTAGCAAGGCATCTTGAGTGTGAGCTTGTAGCCTTCTTTGCCTTCGGCCTGGGCGGCAGCCAACGCGGTTTGTTTCACGTCCTCGGGCGCGCCCTCCAACTCATCCGCTGATGCATAGTAGGCAAACGCATCGGTCGCATCCAGCGCGTTTTCACTGAACTTTTGACCCAGCTCGGCCTGGCGCTCCTGAATGACGGCAAACCGGTCGCGGTCGGCACCTGTAAGTTCGGCGCCTCCCAGCACAAAGTTCCGCATGGCGTTTTTGTGCGCCTGCGTTTGCTCCGGATTCAGGGAGATTGGGTCAATGGCTTTGTACTTGGCATACAGGCGCTCGTCGGCACCCAGCCGGGTGAAGAACTCGGTTACTTTGGGGAGCACTTCGTTGTAGGCTGACCGCAGGTCGGGCGTATCAGCCACGCTGTTCAGGTGACTGACGGCACCCCAGGCTCGCCCCAGTTTTTCGGTGGTCACATCGAGCACACGTGCCATCTCGGCCCAACGCGCCGGAAAACCGGGGGCAGTCACGGTTTCCAGGGCAGCATCTGACTCTTTCAGCAGAAGCTCAATGGCAGGCGCCACATTTTCAGGCTTGATTTGGTCAAACAACGGCAAATCATCAAAGGAGAGCAGGGGATTGTTCATGGTGCTTACTTGGTGGTGCGTTCAGCGGCTTCAAGTGTGTTCACCAAAAGCATGGTGATGGTCATGGGGCCCACGCCGCCGGGCACTGGGGTGATGAAGCTGGCCACCTCCTTCACGCCTGCAAAATCAACGTCACCGCACAGCTTGCCTTCGTCATTTCGGTTCATGCCCACATCGATGACCACGGCACCAGGCTTGACCATGTCGGCGGTGAGCACGTTGCGCTTGCCCACTGCAGCCACGATTACATCGGCCTGTCGGGTGAAATGACCCATGTCGACCGTGGCACTGTGGCACACCGTGACCGTGGCGTTGGCTTGCAAGAGCAGCAGCGCCATGGGCTTACCCACCGTGTTGCTGCGTCCGATGACCACGGCATGCTTGCCTTTCAAGTCGATGCCCGTGCGCTCAATCAGCTTCATGCAGCCGTAGGGCGTGCAGGGCCGAAAACCGGGCTGACCGGTCATCAACTCTCCTGCACTCAGGGTGGCATAACCATCGACATCTTTGGTGGTGGAAATGGCTTCAACCACGCTGTGGGGGTCAATGTGCTTGGGTAAAGGCATTTGCACCAGAATGCCGTGGATGCATGGATCAACGTTGAGTGCGGCAATGCGGGCCAATAAATCGGCTTGCGTGAGCGTTGCTTCGTATTTTTCAAATACGGAGTGCACGCCGGTATCCAGACATGCCTTGACCTTGTTGCGAACGTAGACGGCGCTCGCGGGATCGTCGCCGACCAAAATCACGGCCAGTCCAGGGGTGACGCCCTTCGACTTGAGCGCCTGCACGCGCTGGGCGACGTTGGCTCGGAGTTCGGTGGAGAGGGCCGTACCATCAATAATCTGGCCGGTTTGTTGGCTTGTCATGGGTTTCGTTTCATAAGTAAAAAAGCCCGCTGATCCTGTTCGGGCGGGCATTTGAAAGGCTGAGTCATTGGCATGGCGATGGGTCGCACCGCCTCAAGCTTTGGTCAATGTCTGGCCTAGCGCGATTTTAAGAAGGTCGGCGACGGTGTTGGCATTGAGCTTTTCCATGATGTTGGCGCGGTGAGCCTCCACCGTCTTGATGCTAATACCCAGGTCGTCGGCAATTTGCTTGTTGAGCCGCCCAGCCACAATCCGCTCCAGTACTTGCGCTTCTCTCAGGGTCAGGCGCGCCATCAGGGCACCACGGCTGACTGCGATCTGGTGCTCCGCAAAGGCTTCCCGAGCTTGGTCCAGCATGCGTTCCACCAAGGACACGAGTTGCTCTTCCTTGAACGGCTTCTGGATGAAATCCATGGCGCCTTTCTTCATGGTATCGACCGCCATGGGCACATCACCATGGCCGGTAATGAACACAATGGGCAAGGGCGAGCTGCTTTCGATCAGACGATTTTGCAGCTCAAGACCAGTCATGCCGCCCATACGAATATCCACGATGAGACAGGCGACTTCACGGGCGTCGTAACGGCTCAAGAATGATTCTGCGGATTCGAAACATCGAACCCGGTAATCTTTGCCCTCCAGAAGCCATTGAAGCGAGTCGCGCACGGCTTCGTCGTCATCGACCACGTAGACAGTGCCTTTTTTCGGTATCAAACTCATGCCTTAACCTGGGCTTACCCCGGTGTCCTTGGTTGTCTTGCTGTGAATGGAGCCTTGGGGCTGGGAAGACTCCGTCACTGGAATCCAGAACGAGAAGCGGCAGCCCGTCAGCTCGGTGTCATTGTAGAGGTTCTCAGCTCTCATCCTGCCCAAGTGGGACTCGACGATAGAGCGGCACAGGCTCAGCCCGATGCCCATGCCGTCGGCCTTGGTCGAGTGAAATGCTTCGTATAACCTGGCAACGACTTCCGGGGCGAGGCCTTTGCCGGAATCCAGCACGGTAAATTCAACCACGGGCTTGCCGTCCATGTGGCCCGGTGCGACCCGCAGCTTGACGCTGCGTTGTGCAGTAGGGCGCTGCGCCGAATCAACCGATTCGGCCGCATTCTTGAGCAGGTTAACCAGCACCTGCTCGATCAGGATTGGGTCTACCAGCAAGGGTGGCATGCGGGGTGCTACGTAGTGGGTGAGTCGCACATTGCGCCGTCGCATCTCGATCTCGGCCAACTCCACGGCTTCGTCCACCATGCCCTCAATGTCTGACGGGGTGCGATTGGGTTCACTCCGCTTGACGAAAGAGCGGATGCGCTGGATGATCTGACCCGCCCGATGGGCCTGTTTGGCTGTTTTCTCCAGTACTCCCAGCAAGTCTTCTTCGGTGATCTGCTTGCTTTTTATTCGGGACACCATGCCGTTACAGTAGTTGTTGATGGCTGTGAGTGGTTGGTTCAACTCATGCGCCACACTAGAGGCCATTTCGCCCATGGTGATCAAGCGGCTGGCGTTTTGGGCCCGTTCGGTCTGCATGGCGGATTGTTCCTCGGCCAGACGCCTTGCCGTGATGTCGGTGGCGATAACCATCTGGGCCAGCCTGCCATCCACCCAGCTGAGGTAGCGAGTACGCACCTCCAGCCACATGTTCAAGTTGTCGAGGTAAATTTCTGCGCTCTCAGCCTCATTGTCAGGCAACAGCGTGGTGGGCATGCCGGCAAAACCGTCGACATCGTCCAGGCCATCGTCGGTAGTTTGGGTCGCCGGCACGCCCGCTTCAGCCACCATTTGCAGGTGGCCGCCGGCCAATGTACCAAACCACAATCGATAGAGCTTGTTGGCAAACAGTAACTCGTCGCTCCCCAGCGGGGCAACAGAGATCGAGGCGTCCAGCGCTTCCAGCACCGTTGTAAAACGCTCATGGGAGGCTGACAACTGCTCCCGAACGCGGTTGGGCTCGGTGATGTCGGTCATGGAGGTCATCCACCCGGTCTGGATGTTTCGCGCATCGATCAACGGCGACACGTAGAGCCGCGCATCAAACAGCCCTCCATCTCGGCGTTTGACGCGCACCTGAATGCCACCCGGCAGGGTTTTGCCCGCCAGTTCCTCGGCCAGCCTGTAGGCCAGCGTATCGTGGTCCTCTTCGGGCCAGTACGGGAATGGCGCAGTGCGGCCCACAAGGTCTGATTCACTCCAACCCGTCATCTGGCAAAAAGCGACATTCACATACGTGATGCGGCCCTGCATGTCCATGGCGCGCATGCCAGTGAGCATGGAATTTTCCATGGCGCGGCGAAAATTGGTCTCCGACACCAAAGCTTGCTGTGCCTGCAGACGTCGGCGGGTATGGCGCCAGTTGGCAATCAACATCCAGGCCGTCATCATGCTCAGAACTGTCACCAGCCAGAAAAGACCGTTGCCAATCAGGCCGAGTGAGGTGCGGTAGGCCTGACCCCGAATGATCAGGCCATTGCCCACCGGGGAGACGGGTACCTCATAAGCCTGGGTGGCGCTGGTCCAGGGCAGTAAACGGGTCGCCCGATTACGCACGGGCAAAGGCGTGCCCGCCAGCAAGGTTCCATCTGCAGCGTGAAAAGACACCGCATAGCGTGCAGATACATCACTGGGCACCCCATACCGGTAAACCGCATCAACGGAGTACTCGGCCAAAAGAACCCCACTGGCACGGGCCCTGTCACTCAAGGGAATGTGCAGTTGCAGCAGGGCCTGCGCATCGGGGGCAGCAGGATTTTGCGTGTAAACAGGTTGTTGCATCTCCCGGGCCAGACGGTAGGCGCTTTCGGTTTCCCCGTTGGTCAAGGTGCTGCCGACCACTCTGAGTTGGTTGGCCGGAAGGTTGGCCGCCCCAAAGCTGGATTTGATGCGCTTTCGGTCATCGATCCAGGTCAGGGCTTGTAGTTCGGGGTATTGGTTGACGATGCCTTCGGCCCGGCTTTGAAAGTCATCCGCATCAAGCTCCCGGTTGGAGAGTTCCCGAGCGATCCGCATCAGCTGTTCCTGGCGTTCAAGTAGCCGCAGCCGCAGCCGCTGCTGGGTGTATTCCACATCCCTGCTGACGGCCTCTTGTTCCCGCTCAACTTCCTCAATCTGCAAGTACCCGAACGCCGAAGCGATAGCTGCAAAGAACAGCAGCACCGCCGCAAGTGGAGCCAGCACGGCGAGGCGGTCCTGACGTTGAGGAGGCAGGTGTTGCCACCACGCATTCAGCTTGGACAGGGGCGGTAAAACGATGGGGCTTGGCATGGAGATCGATCGAGGCAGCGGCATCGGACAAAGTGTAAGCCAGTGCTCAGGCAAGAGCGGGCGATGTCTGTGTTAAAAAAACACGACAAATAATTTCACATTATAAAAAGTTTAATCATCAATTGAAATTTGCAGCGCACTGACAGATAATTTATTTCAATTTCCGGGGCTGTTAATCCCGTTAATATTCGACTCATATATAACTACGGAGACAAACATGTCAGCATTACCCCAGAATTCGGCGGGACTCAGCGCGCCTGACGCGGACAGCCAGGAAACCCGCGAGTGGATGGACGCCCTGAGCGCCGTCATCCAGGCTGAAGGCCCCGAGCGAGCCCATTATTTGCTTGAACAACTTCTGGAGCACGCCCGCCAAAGCAGCATCGATATGCCGTTTTCTGCGAACACGGGGTATGTCAACACGATCGAAACAGACCAGGAGGCGCACTGCCCCGGCAACATCGAGATTGAGGAGCGTTTGCGCGCCTACATGCGCTGGAATGCCATGGCGATGGTGGTCAAGGCCAACCGGCATTACCCCGCAGACGGTGGCGATCTGGGCGGGCACATTGGTTCATTCGCCTCACTGGCCCACATGTTTGGAGCGGGCTTCAACCATTTCTGGCACGCCGAGAGCGAGAACCACGGCGGTGACTGTCTTTATATTCAGGGCCACGTGTCGCCTGGCGTCTACGCCCGCGCTTACCTGGAAGGTCGCCTGACCGAAGAGCAGCTGCTGAACTTTCGCCAGGAGGTCGATGGCAAGGGTCTGTCGAGCTACCCGCACCCCAAGCTGATGCCCGAGTTCTGGCAATTCCCAACGGTGTCCATGGGCCTGGGCCCACTGATGGCGATTTACCAAGCCCGCTTTTTGAAATACCTGCATGCCCGTGGCATTGCCAACACCGAAAACCGCAAGGTCTGGGTGTTCTGCGGCGACGGCGAAATGGATGAAGTGGAGTCTTTGGGCGCCATCGGTCTTGCCGCCCGCGAGAAGCTGGATAACCTGATTTTTGTCATCAATTGCAACCTGCAGCGCCTGGACGGCCCGGTGCGCGGCAACGGCAAGATCGTGCAGGAGCTCGAGGGCGAGTTCCGTGGTTCGGGTTGGAACGTGATCAAGCTGCTGTGGGGCAGCGAGTGGGACCCCTTGCTGGCGCGCGACAAAGATGGCGCCTTGAAGAAACTGATGATGGAAACGCTGGACGGCGATTACCAGTCCTTCAAAGCCAATGACGGCGCCTATGTTCGCAAGCACTTCTTCGGCCGTGACCCGCGCACGCTGGAGATGGTGGCGCACATGAGCGACGACGAGATCTGGGCCCTGAAGCGGGGCGGCCATGACCCTAAAAAGGTGTATGCGGCTTATCACTCGGCGGTCAATCACAAAGACCAACCCACCGTGTTGCTCATCAAGACCGTCAAAGGTTACGGCATGGGCAAGAGCGGCGAGGGCAAAAACAACGTGCACCAGACCAAGAAACTCACCGATGAAGACATCAAGATCTTCCGTGATCGTTTCAACATTCCCGTGCCAGACAGTCAGATTGCGGATATCCCGTTTTACAAGCCGGCTGATGACACGCCAGAGATGAAGTATTTGCACGAGCGCCGCAAGGCCTTGGGTGGCTACCTGCCGCACCGTCGTGTGAAGGCAGACGAGCAATTCACCGTGCCGTCGCTGCAGACCTTCAAGACCGTGATCGAGCCCACCGCCGAAGGCCGCGAGATCTCGACCACGCAGGCCTATGTGCGTTTCTTGACCACACTGCTGCGTGACCAGGCTTTGGGCCCCCGCGTGGTGCC
>CALRWE010000139.1:0-12971 GCA_943371745.1 Rhodoferax sp. OV413 | reverse complement strand
CTGCACCAGTTCGTGCGCCCGGGCCAGCGCCGCCTGGCGGTTGGCCTCAACCTCCTCGGGTGTGGGCGGGGTGAACACCGGCGCGCGCGCGTCTGCACCCAGCAGATGCAGGCCCTGGTAAGCCGCTTTGAGCATGAGCGCCGCGCCATGTTTGCAGTTGTGGCCCACGGGGCAGGTGCAGTCGCTGTCCCAGTTGATCACGTGGCCGTTGGGCCCGAGCTGGAGCTCAATCGAGACTTCATAAGGTGCGCGCTGGCTGCCTTGGACCTCGCCGAGCAGCAGCCAGTTTTTTTTGAGCGGCTCGATGTCCAGGCTTAGCACCTTCTGGCTGCGGTACAGCATCAGCCCCCGGGTGTAGGTGGCACTCTCACACCGCTGCATGAGCGAAGGCAGGTCAAACCACAACCCGCCCAGAGGATGGCTATTTGTCATCAAATCGGCCTCTGGCCAGCCTGTTAATTGGCTTGTTGAGCTAAAAAATAGAGCGTTATTTAGCCTGGCAATTGACCCATGGCGTGGCCAGCTTGCTCGTCCGCGTGGTAGCTGGAGCGCACCATGGCGCCCACGGCCGCGTGTTTGAAGCCCATTTTGTAGGCTTCGACCTCGAACATCTTGAAGGTGTCGGGGTGCACATAGCGCTTGACGGTGAGGTGCGAGGAGGAGGGCGCGAGGTACTGGCCGATGGTCAGCATCTCGATGTTGTGGGCGCGCATGTCGCGCATGACTTCCAGAATTTCTTCGTCTGTTTCGCCCAGTCCCACCATCAGGCCGCTCTTGGTCGGCACGTTGGGGAACATGGCCTTGAACTTCTTGAGGAGGTTCAGGGAGAACTGGTAGTCCGATCCGGGGCGCGCCTCTTTGTAGAGACGGGGGATGGTTTCCAGGTTGTGGTTCATTACATCCGGCGGGGCGGCTTTGAGGATTTCCAGCGCCCGGTCATCGCGGCCCCTGAAGTCAGGCACCAGCACCTCGATCTGGGTCCGGGGCGAAAGCTCGCGGGTCTTGCGGATGCATTCCACAAAGTGGCCGGCGCCCCCATCACGCAGGTCGTCACGGTCCACACTGGTGATGACCACGTAGTTGAGCTTGAGCTGGGCAATGGTGCGGGCCAGGTTGTCAGGCTCGTTCACATCGAGCGGGTCGGGGCGGCCATGGCCCACGTCGCAAAACGGGCAGCGCCGGGTGCACTTGTCGCCCATGATCATGAAGGTGGCCGTGCCCTTGCCAAAGCATTCGCCAATGTTGGGGCAGCTGGCTTCTTCGCACACCGTGACCAGTTTGTTGGCACGCAGCACATCCTTGATTTCATAGAAGCGGGTGGACGGACTGCCCGCCTTGACGCGAATCCAGTCCGGCTTTTTCAGCACCTCGCCCTGCACCACCTTGACCGGAATACGCGACAACTTGGCCGCGGCCTTTTGCTTGGCCAAGGGGTCGTAGTTTTCAAGCGTTTGTGTTTCGCGGACAGTATCAATCGTGCTCATGGGGTTTCCCGGGGTTGTCTGTGGTGGCCCTGGCGCTCGTGCGCCTCAGGACTCAGGGTGCCAGGTAGGTTGCAAGCTTCTTGCTGAAAAAATCAGCCGCATCCTGCCGGGGCACCGAAACACCGATTGTAGAAAGGTCCACGGTCTGCAAGCCGGTGTAACCGCAGGGGTTGATACGCGAGTAGGGTTCAAGGTCCATGGCCACGTTGAGGGCTACGCCGTGGTAGGTGCAGTTGCGGCTGACCTTGATACCCAAAGCCGCGATCTTGCCCAGGCCCGTGAAGTCGGGGGAACTGTCTTGCAGCGGATGTCCGGCGGCGTCGAGCGTCTTCTTACGGGGTCGCTGGGGAAGCAGGGCGTGCGAGCCGGGATCGTCCAGGCGCACATAGATGCCGGGAGCGCCGTCCACCCGGTGCCCGGTCACGCCCAGGTGCGCCAGCGTGCGGATCACCGCTTCTTCAATCCGGTAGACATATTCCTTGACGAAATAGCCCGCGCGTTTGAGGTCCACCAATGGGTAAGCCACCACCTGGCCTGGCCCGTGATAAGTCACCTGGCCACCCCGGTTGGTCTGCACGACGGGAATCTTGCCAGGCATGAAAATATGTTCCTTTTTGCCCGCCAGACCTTGGGTATAAACCGGTGGATGCTCACAAATCCAGAGTTCATCAGGCGTGCTGGTGGTGCGCGCCGTGGTGAAGCTCTGCATGGCCTCGTACGTCGGCAGGTAGGGTACCAGCCCGAGGTGACGGGGTGACAAACCGGTGGGGCTCACAACACCACTTTGACCATGGGGTGGGTGCTGAGTGTGCGGTACAGCTCGTCGAGTTGCGCCCGTGAGGTAGCCGTCACGGTGATGGTGATGCCCAGGTATTTGCCGCCCTTGCTTTCACGTAATTCGATCGTCGTGGCATCAAATGCGGGATCAAACTGGAGGGCGACATGGGTGATCGCATGCACGAGTCCGTCCACTTTCAGGCCCATGACCTTGATGGGAAACAGCGACGGATAAACAATGAGGGAGTCGGCAGGATCAATCATGCAATGGTCTCTTGGCGGGCTTGGGCCTTGGCGTCCTGGTAACCCGCAAACAAGTGGCTGTAGATGGGGCCAGGCCGTCCTGTGCCGACGGGTCGACTGTCCAGTGTGGTGACGGGCAGCACTTCTTTGGTGGCAGATGACAGCAGCACTTCATCGGCCTGGAGCACTTCGTCGCGGCTGATGCGGCGCAGTGCATAAGGAATGTTGCGCGAGCGGCAAATCTCTTCAATCAGCCCATAGCGAATGCCCTCCAGCACCAGGTTGTCTTTGGGCGTGCCCAGCACCTGGCCGTCTTTGACGATCCAGACGTTGCTGGCGGCGGCCTCGCTCAGAAAACCCCCACGGAACATGATGGTTTCAAGTGCGTTGGCGTCAAAGCTGATTTGGCGCGCAAACACGGCGCCGAGCAAGCTCGTGCTCTTGATGTGGGCCTTTTCCCAGCGGAAGTCGTCGGCTGTGACGCAGGCCACGCCCTGGCTGCGCTGCGCAGCACTGGGGAGCTTCATGGCGTTGGTCATCACGAACACGGTGGGTGTGATGTCAGTGGGCATGACATGGTCGCGCATGGCCACGCCACGCGTGATCTGGATGTAGATCAGTTGATCGCCGGTTGCGGTGCCCGCCGGCATGGACTGCGCGTAATTGGCAATCAGTTGGTACGCCAGCGCAGCCCATTGCACAGGGGTCAATGGGTTGGCAATGCGTAACTCGCCCAGGCTGCGGTCCAGTCGAGCCATGTGTTGTGCGAACCGGAACAAGTGTCCGCCGTACACGGGCACTACTTCATACACGCCATCGCCAAAAATAAAACCGCGGTCCATGACGCTGATTTTGGCGTCGGGCAGCAGCGTGAACGCGCCGTTGAGATAGCAAGGAAGTGCAGGGAGGTTATTCATTGTGGAATTATCGTCCTGGGTCAAGAAATGGGCCCCGGGTTTCTACGTATAATAGAAGGCTTTGCGGCTGGTGCTGCATGTAACCTGCGTGTAATTTGAGGTAACGATAATTGTTTCAAGGCGCAGACAGAGACTCGGCACTGGATTCAGATGGGCTCGAAGACGAGAACTTCAAGGTGCTAACGGCTGAAGAGGCAAAAGCCTTGCGGAAATCCAGTCCAAGGCTCTCGCCTTGGGTTGTGGTGATAGCCCAGGTGGTTGTAGGGATTCTGATGGCTGGCCTGACCGGTTGGTTGGTGGGTTCTGAGCTTGCATTCTGGTCGGCGGCTTACGGTGCGTTGGCTGTGGTGGTACCTGCTGCTGTTTTTGCGCGTGGTCTGGCTCGCCAGCAGCGCGCTCCCAATGCGGGTTCTGCTTTGGGTGGCTTTTTTGTGTGGGAGATGGTCAAGGTGGCTTTGACGGTAGCAATGCTGTTTGCTGCACCGGGACTGGTTGTGGGTTTGAACTGGTTGGCCTTGCTGGCCGGTTTCGTGGTGACGATGAAGGTGTATTGGGTGGCCATGTGGTTGCACTCAAAACGGGCCAAGTCGGTTGCAAAGATTTAACGAATTGAATAATTGATGACATATGGCTACTGCTGAAAATGCTGGAACACATGCCCCGACGGCTGGGGAATACATCCAGCACCACTTGCAACATCTGCAAATGGACTTCTCGTTTCAAGGTGCAAAGCAGACCAGTCTGGTTGACTTCAGTCTGTTCAATCTGGACTCCGTCTTCTATTCGGTGATTCTGGGTGTGATTGGTTGTTTCGTGCTGTGGCGCGCGGCCAGCAAGGCCACCCCTGGTGTGCCTGGGCGTTTTCAGGCGGCGGTTGAAATCCTGACAGAGATGGTAGACACCCAGGCTAAAGGGGTGATTCACAATGCCAAGAGCCGCAAGCTGGTTGCGCCACTGGCCCTGACGGTATTTGTCTGGATTTTCCTGATGAATGCGATGGACATGCTGCCGGTCGATGCACTGCCTGCACTTTGGCACACGGCGGGTCCGGCGATGGGTTACAAGGATTACATGCGGGTCGTTCCCACGGCTGACTTGTCCACCACGTTGGGCTTGTCGTTCAGTGTGTTGCTGATCTGTCTGTTCTACAGCGTCAAGATCAAGGGCCTGGGCGGTTGGACCCATGAATTGGTGGCGGCACCCTTTGGCGACAAGTTCTACCTGTATCCCGTCAACTTTTTGATGCAAATGATTGAGTTTGCCGCCAAGACCGTGTCGCACGGCATGCGGCTGTTCGGCAACATGTTTGCCGGCGAATTGATTTTCATGTTGATCGCCTTGATGGGTGGTACATGGGCTTGGCAATTCAACCCTGCTGAAGGGATGTTTTGGCTAGGAATCGGGCATGTGATTGCTGGAACTGCTTGGAGCATCTTCCACATTCTGGTGATCACGCTGCAAGCCTTCATCTTTATGATGTTGACGCTGATTTATGTGGGGCAGGCCCACGATTCACACTGATCTTTTTTCTCTTTTCTTTATCTTTTTTTCTGTACTTAGGAGCAATCATGGAAAACATTCTCGGCCTCGTGGCACTGGCTTGCGGTTTGATCGTTGGTTTGGGCGCACTTGGTGCCTCTATCGGCATCGCCTTGATGGGCGGCAAATTTCTGGAAGCTTCTGCTCGCCAGCCCGAATTGATGAACGAACTGCAAACCAAGATGTTCATCTTGGCTGGTCTGATTGACGCCGCCTTCCTGATCGGTGTTGCGATCGCGTTGTTGTTCGCGTTTGCCAAGCCTTTTGCCATCTAATTTTCTCGAAGCTTTCACGCTTGAAAGGGAATAAGCAGTGAATATCAATGCAACCCTGTTCCTGCAGGCGGTTGTCTTTGCGATCCTGGTGTGGTTCACGATGAAATTCGTGTGGCCCCCAATCACAAAGGCGCTGGACGAGCGGGCACAGAAAATAGCCGATGGCCTCGCGGCCGCTGACAAGGCCAGGTCTGAACTCTCTTCCGCTAACAAGCGCGTTGAGTCCGAACTGGCGGCATCGCGCACCGAAACCGCTACCCGTCTGGCAGATGCCGAGCGTCGTGGCCAGGTGATCGTGGACGAGGCGAAAGCCCGGGCGACCGAAGAGGGCAACAAAATTATTGCTGCCGCCAAGGTCGAAGCAGAACAGCAAGGCGCCAAAGCGCGTGAGGCACTGCGCGAGCAAGTGGCTGCGCTGGCCGTCAAAGGCGCTGAGCAGATTCTCCGCAAGGAAGTCAACGCTGGCGTTCATGCTGATTTGCTCGGTCGTTTGAAGACAGAGCTGTAAGAGGACAACCATGGCTGAACTCGCCACTATTGCTCGACCTTACGCTGATGCCTTGTACAAGGCGTCGCTGTCTGACTTGAGCGCTGCCGCCGTCTGGGTTGACCAGTTGCAGGAAATTGCCAGCAATACGCAGCTCCAGCAATTCGCGGACAACCCCAATGTGTCAGACGATCAGGTGTTTGAAGTTATCTCGGGCGTGGTCAAGACGGCCCTGCCGGAGATGGCCAAGAACTTCCTTCGCGCTGTGATTGAAAATGGACGCCTGAGTGCCTTGCCCGAAATTGCGCAGCAGTTTCGGACGTTGAAAAACGCCCAGGGTGGCTCTTCTGACGCCGTGGTCTACAGCGCGTTCGCCATTGACAGCGGCGCACTTGGAGATCTTGCTGTAGCGCTTGAAAAGCGGTTCGGTCGCAAGCTCAATGTTTCCGTCGAATTGCAGCCCGAACTCATCGGTGGCATTCGTGTGGTGGTGGGTGATGAGGTTCTTGACTCTTCCGTCAAGGCCCGTCTGGAACAAATGAAAGTGGCGTTGACATCCTGAGGCGTGAGCCCCTGATGTCAAAGCCCAACTAAAGAAAGAAGGAAAGAGTCATGCAACTCAATCCCGCAGAAATTTCTGAATTGATCAAGAGCCGTATTGAAGGCTTGTCTTCCAGCGTTGATATCCGTAATCAGGGTACCGTTGTGTCGGTGACTGACGGTATCGTCCGCATCCACGGTCTGTCCGATGTGATGCAAGGCGAAATGCTGGAATTCCCGGCTGACGCCGAAGGTCAGCCCAGCTACGGTCTTGCGCTTAACCTGGAGCGTGACTCCGTGGGCGCCGTGATTTTGGGTGCGTACGAGCATATTTCCGAAGGCGACACCGTCAAATGCACGGGCCGTATTCTGGAAGTGCCCGTGGGCCCCGAGCTCAAAGGCCGCGTGGTGAACGCCCTGGGTCAGCCGATTGACGGCAAAGGCCCGATCAACGCCAAAATGACCGACGTGATCGAAAAGGTTGCGCCCGGCGTGATCGCCCGTAAATCGGTGGATCAGCCGATGCAAACTGGCCTGAAGTCCATTGACTCCATGGTGCCGGTGGGTCGCGGTCAACGCGAATTGATCATTGGTGACCGTCAGACCGGCAAGACTGCCGTCGCCATCGACGCGATCATCAACCAGAAGGGTCAGAACATGACCTGCGTTTATGTCGCGATCGGCCAAAAAGCCTCTTCCGTCAAGAACGTGGTGCGCGCGCTGGAACAAGCTGGCGCCATGGAATACACCATTGTGGTCGCTGCGACGGCTTCCGAGTCCGCTGCCATGCAATACGTGAGCGCCTACTCTGGCTGCACCATGGGCGAATATTTCCGCGACCGCGGTGAAGACGCGCTGATTGTGTATGACGACCTCTCCAAGCAAGCCGTGGCTTACCGTCAGGTGTCCCTGCTGTTGCGTCGCCCACCAGGCCGCGAAGCTTACCCCGGCGACGTGTTCTATCTTCACAGCCGTCTGCTGGAGCGTGCCGCTCGTGTCAACGAGAAGTATGTTGAAGACTTCACCAAAGGTGCTGTCAAGGGCAAGACCGGTTCACTGACCGCACTGCCCATCATTGAGACGCAAGCTGGCGACGTGTCAGCCTTCGTGCCGACCAACGTGATCTCGATCACCGATGGCCAGATCTTTTTGGAAACGTCGCTGTTCAACGCTGGCATCCGTCCTGCGATCAACGCCGGTATCTCGGTGTCTCGCGTCGGCGGTGCCGCTCAGACCAAATTGGTCAAGAATTTGTCCGGCGGTATCCGTACCGACTTGGCCCAGTACCGTGAATTGGCTGCGTTCGCGCAGTTCGCATCCGACCTGGACGAAGCCACCCGCAAGCAGCTGGATCGCGGTGCCCGCGTGACCGAGTTGCTCAAGCAGGCGCAGTACAGCCCCCAACCCATCAGCTTGATGGGCGCCACATTGTTTGCGGTGAACAAGGGCTTCATGGACGACGTCGACGTCAAGCGCGTTTTGGCTTTTGAGCATGGTTTCCATGCGTACCTCAAAGACAAGCACGCGGCGCTGTTGGCCAAGCTGGAAGCAGCCAAGGCCATGGACAAGGATGCTGAAGCTGAGATGACGGCTGCGGTAACTGCGTTCAAGAAGTCGTTTGCTTGATTCGCACCTGAAGACACAAGGAGTCATTCATGGCAGCAGGTAAGGAAATTCGCGGCAAGATCAAATCGGTGGAAAACACCAAGAAGATCACCAAGGCCATGGAAATGGTAGCGGCCAGCAAGATGCGCAAGGCGCAGGAGCGCATGCGCGCCGCCCGCCCTTACAGCGAGAAAATTCGCAACATTGCAGCCAACCTCGGTCACGCCAACCCCGAGTACGTTCACGCGTTCATGAAAACCAATGACGCCAAGTCGGCGGGCATGATCGTGGTCACAACGGACAAGGGCTTGTGCGGCGGCATGAACACCAACGTGTTGCGCGGTGTCACCACCAAGCTGCGCGAGCAGCAGGCCGCCGGGGTATCTACCCAGGCTGTGGCGATTGGCAACAAGGGTCTGGGCTTCCTGACCCGCATTGGCGCCAAGGTGGTGTCCCATGCCACCCAGTTGGGTGATACCCCTCACCTGGATCGGCTCATCGGGCCAGTCAAGGTGCTGCTGGATGCCTACGTCAAGGGCGAGGTGAACTCGGTCTACCTGTGTTACACGCGTTTCATCAACACCATGAAACAAGAGCCCGTGGTGCAGCAGTTGCTGCCCTTGTCGGCCAGCGTCATGAAGGATGAAGCCGAGGCGCACGAGTCAGCATCGGGAACCCAGCATGGTTGGGACTACATCTATGAGCCGGACCCCCAGGCGGTGATCGACGATTTGCTGGTTCGTTACGTTGAGGCGCTGGTCTACCAGGCTGTGGCCGAGAACATGGCGTCCGAGCAATCGGCGCGCATGGTGGCCATGAAGTCAGCGACTGACAACGCCGGTAGCGTGATTTCCGAGCTCAAGCTGATCTATAACAAAACGCGTCAGGCTGCGATTACGAAAGAACTTTCGGAAATCGTTGCGGGTGCAGCGGCAGTTTGACCTCCCGGTCACACGCAGCGGTTTAAACGTATTTATTTTTGGAGCAAAAAATGGCTCAAGTCCAAGGCAAGATTGTTCAGTGTATCGGTGCGGTGGTTGACGTGGAGTTTCCACGTGACCAGATGCCCAAGATTTATGATGCACTCAAGATGGATGGTTCGACACTGACCCTCGAAGTTCAGCAGCAATTGGGTGACGGCATTGTCCGTACCATTGCGCTGGGTTCGTCTGACGGTCTGCGTCGTGGCATGGTCGTGCAAAACACGGCTCAAACCATCATGGTGCCTGTGGGCAAAGCCACTTTGGGTCGCATCATGGACGTGCTGGGCGCGCCCATTGATGAGCGCGGACCAGTTGCTGCCACGCAAACGGCCTCAATCCACCGCAAGGCCCCGTCGTATGACGAACTCAATCCCTCGCAAGAGTTGCTTGAGACCGGTATCAAGGTGATTGACTTGATCTGCCCGTTCGCCAAAGGCGGCAAGGTGGGTCTGTTCGGCGGTGCTGGAGTCGGCAAGACCGTGAACATGATGGAACTCATCAACAACATCGCCAAGGCACACAGCGGCTTGTCCGTGTTTGCTGGTGTGGGTGAGCGTACCCGCGAAGGTAACGACTTCTATCACGAGATGGCCGATTCCGGCGTGGTGAATCTTGAGAACCTCGAAGAGTCCAAAGTGGCCATGGTGTACGGTCAGATGAACGAGCCTCCAGGCAACCGTTTGCGCGTTGCGTTGACCGGCCTGACCATTGCCGAGTCCTTCCGTGACGAAGGCAAGGACGTGTTGTTCTTCGTGGACAACATCTACCGCTTCACATTGGCCGGTACCGAAGTGTCTGCGCTTTTGGGCCGTATGCCTTCCGCTGTGGGTTACCAGCCTACGCTGGCTGAAGAAATGGGTCGCTTGCAAGAGCGGATCACTTCTACCAAAGTGGGTTCAATTACCTCCATCCAGGCCGTTTATGTCCCTGCGGATGACTTGACCGATCCATCGCCTGCAACAACATTCGCTCACTTGGATTCGACCGTGGTGTTGAGCCGTGACATTGCTTCACTGGGTATCTACCCAGCGGTGGATCCACTGGATTCCACCAGCCGTCAGCTTGATCCTTTGGTGGTGGGTCAAGACCATTACGAAACGGCTCGTGCGGTGCAGGGAACCTTGCAGCGCTACAAAGAGTTGCGCGACATTATTGCGATTTTGGGCATGGATGAGTTGGCACCTGAAGACAAGTTGGCTGTGGCTCGTGCCCGCAAGATCCAGCGTTTTCTGTCGCAGCCGTTCCACGTCGCTGAAGTGTTCACCGGCTCGCCTGGCAAATATGTCAGCTTGGCCGAGACCATTCGCGGCTTCAAGATGATTGTGGCCGGCGAGTGTGATCACCTGCCCGAGCAGGCGTTCTACATGGTTGGCACGATCGACGAAGCGTTCGAAAAAGCCAAGAAGATCTAAGTACTCAGATCCACGATCTAAGGACACGACAGCATGAACACCATCCACGTTGATGTGGTCAGTGCCGAAGAATCCATCTTCTCCGGTGAGGCACGATTTGTGGCCTTGCCTGGCGAAGCTGGTGAGCTTGGTATTTACCCCCGCCACACACCCTTCATCACCCGCATCAAGGCCGGCTCAGTGCGCATTGAAAAAGCCGATGGCAGTGAAGAGTTCATCTTCGTTGCTGGTGGTCTTCTCGAAGTCCAGCCTAACTGCGTCACGGTGTTGTCTGACACCGCCATTCGCGGCAAAGACCTGGACGACGAAAAAGCCAATGCAGCCAAGGCACTGGCTGAAGAAGCCCTGAAAAACGCCAAAGGCGAACTCGACATTGCCCGCGCCCAATCCGAGTTGCTGGTGATGGCGGCCCAGATTGCCGCCCTGCGCAAGTTCCGTCAGAAAAAGTGAGGCGGGTTTGCCCTTGATCCAGGGGCAGATTCGCAGTACCGCAAAAGCCCTGAACCGCGAGGTTCAGGGCTTTTGACATTGCAGGTGTTGCCGAGCTATGTCCGAGGTCGCGTCACGACCAGCGCGTTGGGTAGCTCATTCGGATTGCTTTCACCCGGCACCAAGGGAAAGTGCTGTGCCAACAAAGCCGTCACCTCGTCAATGGCCTGAGTCAAGCCCAGCTGAAAATCGCCCTTCCGGAAGGCGCCCCTCATGCGGGCGACCACCGATTGCCAGACCTCGGGTGGCACACAATCGTTCAGTCCCCGGTCTGCCACCAGCTCAATGGCATGCTCAGCCAGCAGCAGGTAAATCAGCACCCCATTGTTGCGGGCTGTGTCCCAGACGCGTAATTTGCCAAACATCGAGAGTGCACGCTGCCGCGCAATCTGTGCGCTGGGTGCGTCGGACCACAGGTAACTGTGGGGCAGACCTGCTTCGATAAAAATGCGTATTTCACCCGAATGCTGCAATTCGCTTGCCGCCACACGTTTTTCCAACTGCGTCACTACCGCCGGGGGCAGCGCGTGCTCAGTGCCTGTCGCATGGGCCCAGCGGTGTTTGAGTAGTCGTTGTACACGCTTGAGCATCACCAGTCTCCCGAGGCTCCACCGCCTCCAAAATCACCCCCGCCACCGGAGCTGAAGCCGCCCCCTCCAAAGCCGCCCGGCCCACCTGAGCCGCCATGCCAGCCGCCGAGCCCCGATCCGCGCCCCCCTTTGAGGGCCTGCCCCAGTGAGAAGCTGCTGAACAAGGCATAAACGAGGGCCGCGATGCCGGCCAGTCCGGCGATCAGCAGGCTGGAGGTCACCAGCAGCGCTACGCCGCCGACAACACCTCCAGTCGCCAACGCCCCCAACTTCGAACCGAGCATGCTGCGAGCGACGGCACCGATCACCGGGATGGCAAAAAAGGCGAAGATCGCGAGGTCTGTCCAGTCAAAGCCTGCAGAGTACCCCGAGGCCACTGCAGCCGGTTCCGCCAAGCCCTCGCCGGTGACGCGTGCCATGAGCTGGTCGGCGGCGCCATCCAGCCCGCCCGAAAAATCACCGGCTTTGAAGCGTGGGGTGATCGCCTGGTCGATGATGCGTTTGGCGGCGAGGTCGGGAATCGCACCTTCGAGCGTTTTGGCCACCTCAATACGGACCTTGCGATCGTCCTTGGCCACGATCAGCAGCAGCCCGTCCCCGACTTGCCGGCGGCCGATCTTCCAGGTGTTGGCGACCCGGTTGGCGTAACTGGCGATGTCCTCGGGTTCGGTGGTGGGCACCAGCAAAAACACCATTTGCGTGCCTTTGCTTTGCTCAAACGCGGTGAGCTTGGCCTCCAGTTGGGCGATCTGCTCGGGTTTGAGCGTCGCCGTGGTGTCCATCACATGGGCCGAGAGTGCGGGCACGGGCAACTGGGCCAGCACAGGCGCTACCAGCAGCCAGCCACCCCAGATGGCGCCGACCAGCCAGCGCCAAAGGCGTCTGTCGCGCAGATGGCGGCCCATCAGGATGAACAGCAAAGCCGGGAAGCGCATGAGGCGGTGCCGCGAATGTCTATTTTTTGTTGAAATCAACCACCGGTGGCGTTGAGATGGCCGCTTCGTTCTGGACCGCGAAGACGGGTTTCGGCTGGTAGCTGAACACCATGGCAGTCAGGTTGCTTGGGAAGCTGCGGGCCAGCACGTTGTAAGCCTGCACCGCCTGAATGTAGCGGTTACGGGCCACTGTGACGCGATTTTCCGTGCCTTCGAGTTGTACCCGCAGGTCCCGGAACCCCTCGTTGGCTTTCAGGTTGGGATACTGCTCGGACACTGCCATCAACCGGCTCAACGCGCTGCCCAACTCACCCTGAGCGGCTTGAAATTTTTGAAACACCTCGGGGTTGTTCAAGGTTTCGGGCGTCACCTGAATGGACGTGGCCTTGGCGCGCGCCTCAATCACCTTGGTCAGCGTCTCTTGCTCAAACGTGGCCTCACCCTTGACCGTGGCCACAATATTGGGCACGAGGTCAGCGCGGCGCTGGTACTGGTTCAACACCTCGCTCCAGGCTGACTTGGTTTGCTCGTCGAGCCGCTGAAAATCGTTGTAACCGCAGCCCGACAGGGTCAAGGCTGCCACCAAAATATAAAACCAGCGTGTCATGAGTAGCTCCAGCGTAGAAGGGGGGCAACGGTAGCACATGCGGACCCACAGAGTATTGATTGGACAACAACAAAGGGCCATCCAGGTG
>CALRWE010000138.1:0-13184 GCA_943371745.1 Rhodoferax sp. OV413 | reverse complement strand
GGGTTGAGCGGCTCGCCCACGCTGGCCACAAAGCGCAGGTCGGGGTAGCTGTGGCGCCGGGCCAGCTCGGTGCCCGCTTTCATGAGCATGCGAATGGCTGTGGGCGCGGTGTACCAGACGCTGATGCGCTCCTGCTCCAGCAATGTGTACCAACGCTCGGCGTCAAATTCTTCCCTGTCAATCAGGGAGGTTACGCCCTGCAACAGCGGCGCAATGATGCCGTAAGAAGTGCCGGTGACCCAGCCGGGATCGGCGGTGCACCAGTATCGGTCTTGGGAGTGGAGGTCCAGCGCATAGCGGCCTGTGGCGTAGTGGGTCACCACGGCACCATGCACGTGCTGCGCGCCTTTGGGTGTGCCTGTGGTGCCGCTGGTGAAATGCAGCAGGGCGGGGTCATCCGGGCGGGTGGCCACGGTGGTGAAACTGTCGGCGCTGGCGGTCATCAGCGTGGCCAGGTCCAGCGTGTCGGGCTCCCGGGTCAGCCCGCCTTCTTCGCTGACCAGCAGCACATGGCGCAGACTGGGCATCTGCGCCCGCGCCTGGGCCACCTTGCGCCGGTACAGTGCGTCGGTCGTGAGCAACACCTGGCCGGCTCCCAGGCGCACGCGGGTGGCAATCGGCTCAGGGCCAAAGGCTGAAAACAAGGGTGTAACCACCGAGCCGTTTTTGAGTGCGCCCAGCACCGCCACATACAACTCCAACCGGCGCCCGCTCAGCACAAACACACGGTCACCCTTGCCGATGCCCAGGCTTTGGAGGAGGTTGGCAAAGCGGTTGGTCTGGCGGGCCAGCTCGGCAAAGCTCACATCCACCGGGGGGGTATTTCGGGCTACAAATCGCAGGGCCACATGGTCGCGCAGCGGTCCATTGGCGTGTCGGTCCACAGCTTCAAACCCCATGTTCAGGCCGCCGTCAGGCAAACCTTGCAGTGCGCTGCGCGCGACCTCCCAAACATCAGGTCGGCGCGCGCCCTCAAAGTCATTCCAGTGAGGCGGCAGGCGCAGGTCAGCGGCAGTCTTGTGGATGATGAGGGGCCTGTTCATGGGGCGCCTCAAGGTCGCTCTAGCGTTTCCCGGTCCCGGGCTCCAGCCAGGCCGGCCGCCAGGCTGGCCAACTCCCGTGCCAGCAGTTCCAGCACGTCTTCCATCGTGGCAATGCCTACCAGTCGCTCGCGCTCGTCCACAATCACCAGACGGCGCAGGCGGTGGGTTTTCATGAGTTGCACGGCGTCCATGGCATCCATCTCCGGCGTCGCGGTAACGAGGTCCACCGACATGATGTCGCCGGCCGTGAACACGGCGGGGTCAAGCCCCTCGGCCATCAGTTCCAGCACCAGGTCGCGGTCGGTGACGATACCCACTGCACGGGTTTTCTCGGTCGCATCCACCACTACAAGAGCGCCAATGTGGTGCTGGCGCATGAGCTTGGCTACCACCACGGCGGGCGTCTCGGGCTCCACCACGGCGACCACCGAGGTCGAAAAGTCTTTGATTGCGTAGGTCATGGCAGTGTCAGGCCTCCACGATGAGTTCGTTGTTGACCCGGCTCACGCCAGGCGCTGACCAGGTGGCGCCTTCAGCGGCATTCTTTTCTGCCCAGGAGTGCACGCGCCCGCGCAGGGTCACCACGCTGCCATCCAGCACAATTTCAATGCGCTTGGCTTCCCGCGTCGCTTGGCGGGTCAGGGCCTCTTCAATCCGGTGGCTCAGGTTCACAGGCAAGGGCAAGGTTTTGAGCCGGATGTTGTCAGTGATGCCAGCGACACCCTTGAGCGGGCGAATCATGCGCTCTACCGCCCGACGCTGAAAATTCCAGTCCAGTTCACCGCTGAGCGTCACCCAGCCCTTTTCCACCGTGACCTTGACGCGGTCTTGTGGCACTGAGGTGTTCCAACTCAGTGCGTGCTCTACGGCTGCGGCGATCTCCGTGTCGCTGCGTTGGTGGAGACCTGAGGGAATGACATCCAGCTCAATGGCGATGGCCTTGACGTGGCTCACCCGCTCCACTGCGCGCTTGGCTGCAATCTTTTGGGAGTAGGTATCCAGGTGACCGGTCAGAGTGACGACACCTTCGTTCACGGCCACCCCGATACGAGCCTCGGGCACCAGTGGATCCCATAACAACTCCGATTGCACGTCCTGTTTCAACTCCAGATCTGTCTTCATGCTCTATCCTCCTGCGCCATTTCAGTGTCGATTTGCAATACCGAGAATAGTCACGCACCCCCGCGCGTTCTTGCGAAAAATCAATCGCTGTCAAAGCCGCTTGAGGCGTCCTTCCTCCCGCATGCAGCCGGTCAAATGCCAAGCAGATGAGGACCTCACCCTTTCGTCGGTTTTGAGAAAAATCAATGATTTCGCCCCGCAAATCTCCAGACTGGCTGCAGCGGATGAGAAGGTCTGATCTGCAACCAAGGAGTTAAATCATGAAACACGCACCGAAAGGCGTAGCGGCATCGTTGATGCTGGTTGCCTTGTTCAGCCAAATGTCCTTCGCACAACCCCGGGTTGACTTGGGCAAAAGCGAGTACGAGTCGAGTTGCGCCAGTTGCCATGGTGTGTCGGGCAAGGGCGATGGGGCAGTGGCCGGCCTGCTCACCAAGCCGCCCAGTGACCTCACCACGCTGGCCCAGCGCAACGGGGGCGTATTTCCGGTGCAGCGAATATCAGAAACGATTGATGGCCGGACCTCGGTCATGATCGGCTCGCACGGCGCGCGCGAGATGCCGATATGGGGCCAGGTGTACCGCTCTGAGGACACGCAGCCGCGTGACCTTCATGCCCGCAACAGGATCAGCGCCTTGGTGGATTACCTCGCGCGCATTCAGGGGAAATAACCATGAATTTCAAAGTCAAAGGGTTGGCGGCGTTGCTACTCGCCGCTATCGGCACATCGGTTTTTGCCCAGAGCCGGGTGGATTTTGGTCAGCGCGAGTACCTCTCCAGCTGCGCCAGTTGCCATGGCGTCAGTGGCAAGGGTGACGGCGTGTTGGTCAGGCACTTGGTCAAGGCACCCTCAGACCTCACGCTGCTGAGTCGAGGCAACGGCGGCGTGTTCCCGACGCAGCGGGTGTGGGAGACGATTGATGGCAGTACGTCCACCGACATCGGTCCGCACGGGTCGCGCGAAATGCCGGTGTGGGGCAATGTCTTCCGTGCGGAGGATCCCCAGGCCCCAGAGGGTTACGCCCGCAGCCGCATGGCGTTTGTGCTGGACTACCTGGCCCGGATTCAGGAAAAGTGACGGGGCCACTGCAGGTGCGCCATGTTCCGTGACCGTGCTGATGCTGCCACCCGCCTGGCAGAGCGACTCGAGGGCTACCGGGGCAAGAACCCGCTGATTCTCGCTATTCCCCGGGGTGCAGTCCCCATGGGGAAGGTCATTGCCGAGGCGTTGCAAGGCGAGTTGGATGTGGTGCTGGTACGTAAACTTCGTGCACCGCATCAGCCAGAGCTGGCCATTGGCTCGGTGAACGAGCAGGGCTGGACTTATCTGGCCGATTTTGCCGAGCTCTATGGCGGCAACCCGGATTACATCGCCACCGAGAAGCGGACCCAGATGCGCACACTCAAGGAGCGCCGCGCCCAGTACACACCCATTCGCCCGCCCATTGACCCGGCCGGGCGCACCGTCATCGTGGTGGATGACGGTCTGGCCACCGGTGCCACCATGATGGCTGCACTGCACGGCTTGAAAAGCCAAAAGACCGCTCGGCTGGTGTGTGCCGTGCCGGTGGCACCGCCCGACACTTTGGCCAGGGTGGCTGACTTGGTGGACGATGTGGTGTGCCTGGAAGCGCCTGCCGGTTTTCAGGCCGTGGGTCAGTTTTATCGGGACTTCCCCCAGGTGACGGATGATGAGGTGATGGCGCTGCTGCAAAGCAGCTGACCCAACACCTTACAAAATAGCGCCGCCGGGGTGCTCCCCGCGCTCGTAAACCACGTGGGCGCGCCCCACCAACAGAGTGTCCAGGGTGCCGATGTTGGTCAGGTCCTTGTTGGCGTAAGGCAGTTTGTGCAGCACATAGCGCATGGCGTTCAGGCGCGCGCGCTTCTTGCAGTCGGATTTGATGACCGTCCAGGGGGCATCGGCCGTGTCGGTCTCGAAAAACATGGCTTCCTTGGCTTTGGTGTACTCGGCCCACTTGTCCAGCGAGGCCAGATCAATCGGACTGAGTTTCCATTGCTTCAAGGGGTGCAGCTCGCGCTCCTTGAAGCGGCGCCGCTGCTCCTTGCTGCTCACCGAAAACCAGAATTTGATGAGGTGCACGCCGCTGCTCACCAACTGGCGCTCAAACAGTGGCGCCTGGCGAATGAACTCCTGGTATTCACGCTCGCTGCAAAACCCCATCACCCGCTCCACCCCGGCCCGGTTGTACCAGGAGCGGTCAAACATCACGATCTCACCCGCGGTGGGCAGGTGCTGCACATAGCGCTGAAAATACCACTGACCGCGTTCGGTATCGGTGGGTTTCTCCAGTGCCACCAAGCGCGCGCCGCGAGGATTCAGGTGTTCCATGAAACGCTTGATGGCGCCCCCCTTGCCGGCGGCGTCACGCCCCTCAAACAAGATCACAATGCGCTGCCCGGTCTCTTTGGCCCAGTTTTGCAGCTTGAGCAACTCCACCTGTAACTGGTACTTTTGGGTCTCATAGTGCTTGCGCGACATCAGGTTTTTGTAGGGGTAGGCGCCGGTGCGCCAGTCCTTGACCAATTCCTCATCGGGCTTGCGGCCACTGGTGCTGGCCAGGGTGTGGCCTTCGAGCAGCATCTGGCGAATGGCATCCACGTCATCAGGTGAGCTGCCGGCCAGGAATGTTTTGAGCACACTGGCCTTGTCCCCTGTTTGCGCCAGCATGTCCTTCAACGCGCTGAGTTGGGCGTCTTGCGCCGCATCGATCTGGTTGAGTACGACGGTCTTGGCAATGGCCGCCGTCTGCTTGAGGCCTGCGACATCGCCTCGCGCTGCCAGTCGTGGTTTGGGCACTGCCGGCATGCGTGCCGGTTTGGCGCTTGCCGCCCGCGCCTTGCGGACGGGCGCAGCTGGTTGCGCAATCGGGGTCTCTTCCACAGCGGGTATTTTTTCAATCATGGCTGCACCAAAAGCTAAAAATATGGATTTTCCGCGGCTATCCAGTTGCGCCACTTGATGCATATCAAGCGGGTGATTTGACAGGCCGCTGTGTGAGTTCTACATGCCCAATGACTTCAGGAGTTCGTCGTGCTCGCTGGTGCTTTCTGCGGGTGCCGAGGTCAGAACCTTCCGTTCAGAGTTGGCCTGAGCGATAACATCATCCGGGTCGAGGGCTTCGTTGACTTCGAAGTCGTGCAGTTTGATGAACTCCGTGCGGTCGATAGCCAATTCGAGGTAGAAAATATTGTTGCGTCCGGTGTAGAACGTCACGCGCCTTGCCTCAGGCTGGTCCAGCTGGGTATCCACACTCAATACCACCTGTTTGCTCAGAACCAGCATCTTGGGCTGGTTCTGGGTAATGTGGGTCTGGAGTTCACGCCGCACCTTGCCCGTGAAATCGCCCACGATCTGGTTCATCAGTTCGCCCATGATATTGCTGACTTCGTCGGAGGTGTGGGCGCTGGCCAACTCGCTCTTGGGCATGCCCATGTTGAGCATGTAGCTCTCGTACAGTTCCATTGCGGTTTGAGCTGAGAAATTCAGGACCACCAGGCCGGAAAAGCCGCCATCAAACAGCACAAAGCAGCCAATATCCGGTTTGAGGCAGGTTTTGGTGATGCGTTGCACCATGCCGGAATAGTGAATTTCGCACTGGGTGGCGACAGTGAGCACCCGGGTGACTGAATTGCACAGGCTTGTCAGCAAGTCTTCAGTGCCATACACGATGGAGGGTTCTTTCCAAGTCTTGACCATATATTGTCTCGCTACACAAAAAACTGAATGTACAACGGGAGTGACCTTTCCCCCGTCAGCCAAGTGACTTGTGCGCGATAAATTTCGCTGTCAGCAGTCGCAGGCGGCAGATCATTGGCCTGGCCAATCGCTTCTGTCAAGCGGGTGCGTAAGCGCGCTGGGCCAAGGCCTGTGCCAGCAATCTGGCGGGGTCCACCAAATTGAGCCCCGCCGTTTGTTTCAATGCCAACGGGATTTCTGTGCAGCCCATAACCAGCGCACTCAGTTTGTGGCGTGTGGCCAAGGCGACAGCGATGGATTGAAAGCACTCACGAGCCTGAGCCAGGCGTGTATCCAGGTGGGTGTCGGGTTTGAGCCGGAGGTGAAGGTGTGCGGTCCGCCGACACCGCCATGACGCGGTGCGTGCAGCAGGCCGCAGTGGGGTAGAGCACCAGCTTTCCTGTGCTGAAATCCATCGTTCACTTTTTCTGCCAGTTGTGGCCTGCAACTGTAGGAAAGACCGGGTGCTTTGAGCGATGCCAAGGAGCGTCGTGGGTATGACCAAAAGTTATGCAAAAAAGGAAGCAGGCCGGTCAGCCACCCACGACCGACCAGCCCGCGTGGCGGTTGACCTTGTTGTTTTCGTAGTCCCAGACCGTGCCGCAGCGCTCGCACTGGTAGCGGGTGATGGTGACCTGCCCGTGCTTGTGCGCCACCGTGCGGTGGGTGCCCTGCATCAGCTCGGGGTGGCCCCGGGCGCGGCGCCAGTTTTGCTGCACGCCGGCGCAGGAGTCGCACATCGGGGTTGGGGTTGATTCGTTGGTTGGGGTCAATTCTTCGGTCATTTTTCGGGTCTCAATCGGTGTCAAGCGTCGATTGTCGCCCCAAGGCCCGGACTACTGTGGCAATGCCAGGCCGCGCAAGCGCAGATGGGCCGCGTCCTCTGGGTCAACAGGCTGCTGGTTTTTGGCCTGCAGGTAGTGGTCGGTGAACACATCCAGGTAAGCGCTCAGCACCTCGGCCGCGTGGGGCTCACCCGCCAGCGCCAGGCACAGGGCCCCCACCTCGGAGGTGCAAAAGTGGTCGTCGCGGCTGGAGCGGCGCAGCCGGTAATTCGAGATCTGGTCGGGGTGCAGGCTCAGCACCGGCAAGTGGTTCAGGTAGGGGCTTTTGCGAAACATCTTGCCCGCCTCGGCCCAGGTGGCATCGAGCAGCACAAACAGCGGGCGTCTGGCCGACAGCCCTTGGGCGGCCATGGGGGTCATATCCGCCACAGCGGGCAGCAGCTGGTTAACCACCCGCTCGGGTGCCGCAAACTCACCGGGGAACACCACATAAGGTTGCCATTGAGGGTCGGCCAGCAGGGTCAGAAGATCCGGATCTACTGACGTGCGGGCCCAGCCAAAGGCAAAGGTGTCGGCCACCACGTCGGCAATCAGCCAGCCGGTGTTGCTGGGCTTGAGGGGTTCAATGTCGGCCATCAGCAGGCACATGCCCGCCTGCGTGGGCACGTTCGGGCGCAGGTTGCACAAGCAATAGCTGTGCATCACCCGGCAGCCGGGGCAGCGTTCCGCAGGGCCGCCACGGGCCCGAAAGGGTTTGACGGCTCGGGCCAGGCGAGCGGCACGCAGGCGCGCCACGGCATGGCCCACGGCGTTGTCAGCCGGCTTTATTTGGCAGGCCGGTGCAGGGCGCAGAGTTTGTTGCCGTCCGGGTCGCGCAGGTAAGCCAGGTAGATATTGCCGACGGGGCCTTCGCGAAAACCCGGTGGATCTTCGCAGTCAGTGCCACCGTTGGCCACGCCCGCTGCATGGAACGCATTGCCCTGCTCAGGGGAATCGACGGTAAAACCAAGGGTGCTGCCGTTGCCATGGGTGGCAGGCTCGCCATTGATGGGCGTGCTGATCCCAAACATCCCCGTAGGACTCCGGTAGAAATACCGGTTCTTGTTGGCCACTCCGGGACCAATGCCCAGCGTGCCCAGAAGCGCGTCGTAAAACTTCTTGGAAACCTCAAGGTCATTTACACCCAGCATCACATGACTAAACATCAGCATTCTCCGTTGGAGCCCGGTACCGGGCGAATTTGAACCGTCAGCATGGTAGCGGAAAGCCCGTGGCCTTTGCCCATCCGGAATTGCATTCGAGCCACGAACTGCTCCCCTCAGGTGATTATCAGGAGACTATCTGTGGGTCGACTATGGTGATGTGCAGATGGAGGAAGGGTGCAAATCGAGTCTGGCTGGGGTCTGGCATGGGAAGTCTCACCCGACAGTGTGGTCGATCAGCGCTCCACTGGTTGACGGTGCGCGCCAGCGTTTCAGAAGCCCTGCCGGATGGGCCTGCGCGGAGCAGGCGCGGTCGACTGAAAATGATTCAGCCTTCAGGCTACTTCGCTTCCTAACCCTAAGGGTAAGTCTCCTGTCGGCGGACGGTGGGTAACGGGATAAACTGGAACCGGGGCACATACTTTTTCCGGGTGCCCTGCTGAGCAATCTTCCTTTTGCATGCCCCAACGTCCTTCATGAGAGTTCCCATGACCTTACTGCTCACTGTCTCAAGCCGTCGTTTCAGCCGCCTCGGCGATGTGTCATCCGCCGTGCGATCGTCCCGTGGCTGGCTTGCCATCGCCATGGGGCTGATGGTCTTGATGGCCGCGCTGCTGGGCGGCTGCGGAGGGGGTGGAAGCAGCCCTGTCGTCGAGGTCGTCGAGCCTGTGGCGCCAGACCTCACTGTCAGCAGCAATGTGGCTGGCTCTGCCAGTGGGCCAGTCACCTTGCGGTTCAAGTTCACTGCCGACGTGGGGGCTTTCCCCAGCGGCTCCTTGCCGTTCTCGATGACCGGCGCCAAACTGGTTCCCAACAGCTTCACCAGGCTCAGCGCGAGTGAATTCACCACGGTGATTCAACCCAATGTCAACAGCACGGGCACAATCGAGATCACCGTGCCGGTTGGCGCCTTCAGCGACAGCACAGGCCGTGTGTCCAACACCAAGAGCTACCCCTTCCGTCAAGCCTACAACACGGTCGTGCCTGATTCCGAGCCGCGCGTGGATATCACCGCCAGTGCCGGCACGATCCTGGGTCAGTTCACGGTTACCCTGAACTTCAACATCGATATTGGCAACAGCTTCACGCTTGACAAACTCAGTCTGAGTGTGCTTGGGTCGAGCGATCCTTCAGCCATGGCCTCGGCAAGTGCTTTGACCAGGGTCTCGCCCACGGTCTACACGGCGCTGATCACGCCATCGAGCTCTGCATCCGGCTTGGTGGTGGTCAGCTTGCCTCAGGGGGCCGTCACCGGGCTGGTCTCCGGTGTTTCGAACAGCCGCGCCTGGCAATATGCTTTCTTTTATGTAAAAACTCCCTAGCGTGTTGGGCTGAGGTCGCCTGCCGAGATCTGAACCCTGCCTCCTGAATGCGGTGGGGCAAGTGGCCGCAAAAAGCACCTGGTGGCAGCGTCCTTGTTGCGTAGGAGGTGCTTGCCCTGAAAGCGGGGGTGGAGTGTGTGCTCCGGGTGGTCAGATGGTCGATCCAATGCGCGCTACTTCGCTTCATGCGGTTGAGTTTCCTGTCCTCGGGTGGCGGGTAGCCATCTCTGCAGGGCACGCTGCAGGTCGGCGATGATGACCGGCTTGCTGATGAAGTCGTCCATGCCCGCTGCTTCGCACTCTCGCTGGTCTTCGGCAAATACATTGGCCGTGACCGCAATGATCGGGCAGCGAGGTCGCCCGTGACGGTGTTCCCAGTCCCGGATTTGTCGCGTTGCGCCCAAGCCATCCAGCTCGGGCATGCGCACGTCCATCAGGATGCAATCGAAGTGCTGGCCCGAGGTGCTGGCTGCTACCGCCTCATGCCCGTTCTCCGCCACCTGCACCGTGATCTCGAATTTGGCCAGGTGCGTGCGCATGACCAGCCGGTTGACCGGGTTGTCCTCGGCCACCAAAACGTGTCCGTTCAGGGTCGGGGCTAACGTGCTGGCCTCTGCTGTTGCGGGGGCGCTGGCAGGCGATACAGCTGGCGGCGGCACCTGCGCGAGGTCCGCCTTGGCGATGATGCGGAACCAAAATGTGGAACCCTGGCCAGGTCTGGATCGGACACCGACGCTGCCGCCCATGGATTGGGCCAGACTGCGCACAATGGACAGGCCCAGGCCGGTGCCGCCGTAGTGACGGGTGCTGGAACTGTCAACTTGCGAGAAAGTCTCAAACAGCACAGCCTGGTCGGCGGTGGCGATGCCGATGCCGGTGTCGCTGACGGAAAATTCCAGCTCGTCGCCCTGATCGTCCTGTTTGAGCTGGGCAATGCTCACCTCGATGGTGCCGCTCGTTGTGAACTTGATGGCATTGATGATGAAGTTGGACAGCATTTGGCGCAGGCGCAGTGCATCTATCTGGTAACACCGCGATCGGTCCAGCGCCGAGTGCACCGTCAAGGTCAGTTGCTTGGCATGGGCCGCGCCGGCAAACAGGGCCACGGTCTCGTTGACAACAGTCAGCGGAGCTGTGCGGGTAGGGTGCAGCGCCAGCCTGCCGGCCTCGATTTTCGAGAGGTCAAGGATGTCATTGAGCAGGGCCAGCAGCGTCTCACCTGAGTCCATCAGGATGCGGGCATATTCCTGGCGCTGCGGTTGGGATAGCGTTGGCGTCAACATCGCCTGAGCCATGCCCAGGATGCTGTTCATGGGCGTGCGGATCTCATGGCTCATCGTCGCCAAAAAAGCGGACTTGGCCTGGTTGGCCGCTTCTGCCCGGGTCTTTTCATGCTCAAGGTCGCTCTGCATTTTGTGCAGTGCCGTTGAATCTGACTGCACCGCGATGAAACGGCGGATCTCGCCGGCCTCGTCACGGATCGGAGTGATGTAGACCGTAATCCAATAGGGAATGCCGGAGCGGCGGTAATTGAGGATTTCGGATCGGACCGACCGGCCAGCCCGGATTTCCCTTCCCAGACGCGCGACTTCGGCCCGATCTGTTGCCGGACCCTGCAGCACATGGCCGGGAATCCTGCCCAGCATGTCGGACAAGGGATAGCCCGTGTGCCGGGTAAACGCCGCATTGACCCACTCAACACGGCCCCTGGCGTCGGTGATCAGCACCAGGTTGTCGGTGTGATTGGCCACCAGAGACATGCGCTCAAGCTCATCCTGGGCCTGCTTTTGATGCGTGACATCGCGCAGCACCCCAACAAAGCCCTGCCCTGGCACCTGCACCACTGAGATTTCCATCCAGCGGACCGCCGCTCCCACGCCTGAAAACCGAACCAGCGCGCGGGGCGCCCGATTGGCCGGCTGAGCGCTGGCCAATGTGGCTTCCAGCAGGGGACGGTCTGCGACATCGGCAAATTCGGCCAGCGGTCGGCCCAGTGAGGACGCCTCACTCAGACCCATCGACTGCGTCCAGGCAGCGTTGAGGAACACGATCTGACCGCTCTGATCGAGTTCAAATACCACCTCCGACAGGAGGTTGATGCGCCGGCGCATCCGCGCCTCGCTTTCATACAGCGCCTCGACCAGCCGGTTCGTCGCCTGGACCTGCAGGTCCGTGTTGAGTGAGCCGTCCTCGTCCTCGTCCTTGTCTTGAGCCTCCTCCATGACAGGGGTCTGAACAGGCTAGATTCAGGCGGTAGCTGGGGCTTTGGTGTCAGCTGAAGCCATCACCTGATCGCCACGCAAGACCTCGCCGTAGAGCGGAAACACGGTACTGCAGAAGAAGTCTTGTTCGGTAGCGGTGCGCGACGAAGTGCAGTCAGACAACACCGTCACGCTGTAGCCGCGTTCATAGGCGGCGCGGCCGGTGGAATCAATGCACAGCGAGGTCACCATGCCGGCCAGCAGTACCCGTTTGATGCCCTTTTCGCGCAACACCTCGTCAAGGTGGGTGCCTGAAAAGCCGTTGAAGCCGACTTTGCCGCTGACGTACTGGATCCGTTCGCCAAACGCCGCGAGCTCGGGAATCGTGTCTGCCCCTTTGGTGCCCAGCGCGAAAGCGCCTGATGTCTTGATGGCGTGCAGGATGCCGACCGGGCTGGCCAGTGCACGGTAGTCGGGCTTGAGCACGATGGGCGTGGAAATCAGGGTGGCCTCGGTGGGTGCCAGTGTACGGATCAGGTCCAGGGTGTTGGCCAGCACCGTGTCCACCCGACCAGGCTCTTCGATCACGCCCCGAAGTATGCCATCCTTGGCAAAGTAATCATTCTGGTAACCCACGAGGATCAGTGCGGTGGTTTTTAGGTTCATGGTCTTCGCTTTCCTGGATGAAAAAATGATTTGGCCGAGGCTGTCCGATGGGCATCTAGGGCTACGTCACCCATAGGAACAGTGTAGCGTTTCAGGAGTGATCTGCGGCGCGGTCTTGCAGTGCCGCTGCTGGCCACCCCCGGGGTGGCGTCACAAAACTACCTGGAGACCCTGTGGCTCCTGCCCATGCCCATTCCGAGTTGCAGCAGGGCTCTTGCAGCAGAGTCTTCAAGCCATATCGGCTTCTGGCCATTGTATTTATTGCCAGGTTATTGTTAATTTAATAGCAAAAAAGCGGGCCTTAGCCAGGCTGGATCTGCAGAATTCCGATATGGCCGGCACCCGCTGATGCGCCAAAGTTATTGGCCTACCCGGTGGCAGCAGAGGAGCGTGAAATGCTGCATATAAAAAACAACATCATCAGGCATCCAGCCCACGTTGGCACTGCCCCAAGCCCACCGCCGCACGCCCAGAGCTACTCCATTCTCACGCGGGTGGGCCAGCGGGTGCCAAACCCAAGCTCTACAACCCGCGCCACCCCGAGCGCACGCCGCTCTACAAGACGATTGCCGAACATTTCGAGACTTGGCATGAACTCGGCAGCGCAGGTCAGTTCGACGGCCAGGGCGACCACCACACCCCCAAGCCCTATGTCACCCAAGCGCTCACCGGTCCACTACCTGTGGGCAGTGCCGATCGCCTTCATTACTGAGGGCGTGCAGATCAGACGGATTCTCGATCACATCGGTGTCGACTCCGAGCCCCCGCACGTATCCCCTGCGCGCGGGCCACCAATGTGGGCGGTTTGTGGTGCTGCGCAGATGGATGAAGGGGTGCATATTGAGCCAGACTGGGATCTGGCGGCGCAAGTGGCACCCGACTTTGAGGAAGATCAGCGCATCAGTTGGTGAGAGGTCGAGACGGCGAGTTTGAATCGCTGCAGGGTGGCTTTACGCTCCGTACACGCCGCGCACCGCACATCATTTTTCTAAACACCAAACCCTGGCGGTGAACCTGGCTGCAGGGGTGGCGAACCGCGTGTCTCAGGTGGATTGAGGGCGCTTTCACGGTGCCATATGTGGC
>CALRWE010000137.1:0-13387 GCA_943371745.1 Rhodoferax sp. OV413 | reverse complement strand
GCCCAACACCACTGAACAAGGAGCCTGGCAATTGGCCGAGAATCTGCGCCAAGGCGTAGAGGCTACGGCCTTTCAGTCGGTTTCTGGCGAACCCATAGCCATCACGGTGAGCATTGGTCTATGTGCGTTGAGTCAGTTGCCCGACCCGCAGTGCGACGATCTGATTGCGGCCTCAGATCAGGCTCTGTACCGCGCCAAAGCTGCCGGGCGCAACCGCGTTGAGGTGTTTGTCAGTTCACCCCAGGGTGCGACCAGCTGAACATGTCATCAGCGTGTGCTGGAGGCAGGCGTCGTGAAGCGCTACAAACAGTCTTTTGAGGAATGCAACGCGAACCTCTGTTCCAACCTTTGGTTCAAAAGATGCCGGTTGAAAAAGGCGCTTGGGGCTGACAGGCTTGCCAGCCCTGTGGCGGTGGCCTTGATTTATCGCAAGCAGCTAGCCGTTGGCCAGCGGCACACTGGGCATTTGATTTGCCGTTCATCGGCCTCTAACCCTTGCTTCAGCAGGATCCTGCATGCCCGCCTTACCGCCCGATCCAACGGAGTTCGCGCCCCTGTTTCGCAGCCGTGAAGTCGTTCAGGGGCGAGACGATGAGTTGTTGCAACGGGTGTTCGAGTTACGCTACCAGGTCTACTGCACGGAGTGCGGCTTCCTGCCGGAGTGCAACTATCCTGACCACCGGGAGGTGGATCAGTACGATGCTGCTTCAGCGCACTTTTGTGCGTTCAACCTCCGGGATGAGCTGGTTGGCTATGCGCGCATGGTGCTCCCTGAGCGGGCGCCGTCTTTCCCGTTTCAAAGCCATTGGCGCGACCTGCTGTCGGGCGCCGCCCTGGCGCCGCCACAGCAGGCAGCCGAGATCAGCCGGCTGATGGTGACGCAGGTCTACCGCCGTCGACGGGGCGATGTGCTGGCGGGTTTGACCGTTGAGGAAGACCTGCCCAGGATGAGCCATGACCTTCGCGACCATACGCCCCAGATATTGTTCAGCCTGTACCGTCAGATGTATGCGTTCAGTCTCGCCCACGGCACGCGTTATTGGTACGCGGCGATGGAACGCGCCCTGGCGCGGGCTCTCAGTCAGATGGGCTTTGCCTTTGCACAGGTCGGGCCACTGACCGACTACTACGGGCCGGTTGCGCTCTACCTGGGCGATTTGCGTCAACTCGAAGTGCAGGTCGGGCAGAGCCATCCGGCGCTGATGGCCTGGCTGCGCAAGCCCGATGCGGGTGCTTGAATGAGTTTGCTGCCTGTCCTGCCTGGTGTGGCAGCGCGCTTGCTGCGCAGCGCCCTGCTGGGCTACGCCAGGCGCATGGATGCCGGCCGCATGCTGGCGAGTTCAAGGCGTGGCGCTGTGCGGGCGGTCCGGCAGGCTGCCAGGCACAGCAGCGCCTACCGCGCCTTGCTGCAAGAGCACGGCATCGGGCCCTCGGCCTTGAGCGACCTGATGGATTTGGCCACCTTGCCCGTTCTGAGCAAGGCCAATACCTTCGAGCGCTTCACACTGGCGCAACTGGCACGGCCCGTGCCTGCGACAGAGCTGGCCGATGTGCTGACCAGTTCAGGACATGGGGGTCGGAGCTTTGGCTTCAGATTGACCGCGCGCGCGCAGCACGAGACATCGTGGTTTGACATCGACCTGGGGTTACAAGACGTATTCAAGGTGGACCAACGCGCCACACTGCTGGTCAATTGCCTGCCGATGGGCGTTGTGTTTCGGTCCCGTGCCGTGGCTGTCGCCAACGTGAGTGTGCGCGAGGATATGGCGTGTGCCATTTTGCGAGATGTGGGCCCGTATTTTCAGCAAACCTTGCTGTGTACGGACCCCCTGTTTATTCGCCGCCTGCTTGATGAGGCGCGTACCGCCCGGGTCGATTGGGTGGCCCTGAACACCAGCGTGATCCTCGGCGAGGAAGTGCTGGTTGAAGCCCAGCGCGACTTCATCGCAACCCGCATGGGTATCGACCCTGAGCACGACGCGCAGCGCCTGATCGGCAGCTCTTTCGGCATTGGGGAACTGGGGCTCAATCTGTTGTTCGAAACCCGTGAGACGATTCGAATGCGCCGTGCCATGCGCACGCAAGCGGCTGTGGCGTACCTGCTGGGCGGCACCCCTGGCGGCAGCTCGGTTCCGTCCGTGTTTTGCTACAACCCCTTGCGTTGCCATATTGAGGTACTGACGCCTGACGAGGATGGCTTTGGTGAGCTGTGTTTCACGATGCTTGACCCGCAGGCCATCATCCCCCTGCCAAGGTATGCCAGTGGCGACATGGGCAAACTGGTGTCACGCCCGGACGTGGCCCAGGCGGCCCAACTGGCGGGCAGCAGTGCGCCCTGGCTGCCGGTTGTGGTGGTCAAGGGCCGCATCAAAGACCGTCCGGTCGACATGCCTTCGGTGGAGAGCATCAAGGAGTTGATGTACTCCGACCTTGCAGTGGCCCATCAACTCACTGGTGCCTTTCGGATCACCAAAGAGGCGGGTGGCGTCAGACTTGTTTTTCAGGCCAATACGGACCGCGCAGCGATGGACCCGGGGTTACGCCAACAACTGGCCAGGCTGGGCCAGGCCCAACTCGCGGTGCCGTTCGATGTGGACGTTCTGGCACCGCTGGCCTTTCCCTTTCGTCCGGCTCTGGACCATGAGCGCAAATTCCCTTATTTCGCTCCTGTGGGTGAATGAAAAAGGCGGCTCACAAGCCTCCTTTTGACCAGCAGGAAGGGACGTGAGCAGCTCAGTTGTCTAGCCGTTCAATGGACGTCGTCTGGCCAAGCCCAGACCCAGCAGGCCAATGCCCAGCAGGGCGAGCGAGGCGGGCTCGGGCACCTGACTGACACGGACTTGCACATCCAGACTGCTTGACCGGTTTTCAGCGGTGTAGACGGTGTTGCCAATTTGAGTTGCGCCAAGCAAATTGGCAAAACGGAAATCAGCAATCCAGCTGGTGCCGTCATTCGCGGTGAACGGCAGGCTGTCAAGCCCGGCCGCTGTGAATGTGAAACTGTCATCACATGTCGAACCGTTGGGCGTGGGTGCGGGGCAAGGTGTCGCGTTGAGTGTTTCGGTAAAAGAGATCGTGATGGCTTCGTCGTTGTCCAGCCTCAAGATGGATGTGCCGTCATGGTCGGTCACACGGAACCGCCCCCAAATGTCCTGAGATGCCCAGTTGGTAGCCGATGGAATAGCGAGATTGTTGTGGGTCAGGGTTGAAATAGTCGTCCATGTCGCGGACGGCAGGGCACCCGTGAAGGTCGTCAGGTTCAGCGAACTTTGGGGGGTCTGATTGGTGACCCAACTCATCTTGGAATAAACAGGATTCGGCGATGAGTCTGTGCCACCACCCGCCGTATTGGGAGGAGCGGCGGCAAGAACCAGGCCGGAATAAGTGGCAATCGCTGCACCAACATCCGCTGAAAAACCGCCATATTCAGTGAAGGTAAAGACAGGTGCGGCACTGGCCTGTATCGCGTAGCCCGAACTGAGGGCGAGTAGCCCAACCGCCAGGGCGGTTCGCAATGTTCTGAGTTTCATGTTCTCTCTCCTGAGGTGAGGTTGCCATATTTAAAAAGCCGAAAGAGCAATCGTCCACGCCCGGCATCACTTTTTTGCTCGTTCTCCGGTTGCTTTGCAAATGGCATGCCATGAAAAATAGACTGATGTTTTTAAACATTTTTTCCTTTTTTTTAGGTGACACGGGCAGAGATCTGTAAAGGAGATCGACAGCGGGTGCGTCCGCCAGAGTTGGGCCCACGGCTGTCGAAAATCTTGACAAGTGCCGGCAGCAAATTCGGGGCGTCGAGATTATTTGTTTAGTTTTCAATGGCTTAGCACTGACTTGCGGGGGCGGCATGAATTCTGCTGGTCAAGTCAAAACTTCGCTCATTTCCAGATCATTTCAAACAGGGCGTGCGCATGTGCAGTCCATCACCACGAACATCATGAAAACACACTGTTTTGAGACAAGCGCCTATCGGACCGGAAGACCAGACTATCCAACCTACCATCCTGACTCGCCCGTGCGCGGCGGCCGGCTGCCTGTGAATGCAAGTCGTGGTCATCTGATTTCGGAACCCGCCCTCAGAAGCGCGCTGGAATTGAGGTACCAGGTTTATTGTGTGGAGTGCAGCTTTCTGTGCCCGGCCGACTACCCGGATGGGACGGAGAGCGACGAGCACGACGACGCTGGGCAGCACTTCTTTGCCTACGATCCACAGGACAAGCTGGTGGGTTATGTGCGCCTGATTCGTCCGGATGCCGAGCAGCGCCTTCCATTTCAAAACCATTGCGAAACCTTTGCCGGCGGGGTTAGCCCGCCAGTGCCAGGTCGCACCGCCGAGATCAGCCGGCTGATGCTGCGCAGTGACTATCGGCGGCTGCCAAGTCGAGGGCGGGCAGCCGTGCCATCGGGGCAACCCCGCGCAGCAAACGCTGGCGACCGGCGCGACCAAGCAGCGCAAGTGCTGCTGTCGCTTTATCGCCAGGTGTACCTGTACAGCCGCGCCCATGGCATTGACCACTGGTATGCCGCGATGGAGCGCCCACTGGCGCGGTCCCTGCTGCGCATGAACATTGCGTTCAAGGAGATTGGACCGCTGACCGACTACTATGGCCCGGTGGCACCTTACCTCGCCAACCTTCATGAGGTGGAATCGCAAGTCGCTGCGAGCAATCCTGCGCTATTGGCCTGGTTGCAGCAGCCGAAATCCGACCGTGACTATGCGGGATTTCGCCAGAAGACAGAGTTCACGCCGATGCGCGCGTGCGGGTAGGTTGGCAAAGACAAATCCGGTTTGCGCTGCTGCCAAATGTTGCTTTCGTGGAGACGTCGATACAGGTTCCCTTGGGTGCTTCTCGCCTGGATTGCGGCGCTCTTACGCGGCGCGCTGCCCGGCCCGCCAGGCTGACCAATGGCGAATCACCATGGGCACGGTCAGGGCGGCGCCGATCAGGGTGACCGTCAAGCCAGGTGCAATCAGCAACAGCGCGGCACAGAAGCACAGGTATTGCTCCCAGCGTTTCATTTCAACTAGGAAGTACTTGGACAGGGCCGCCGCCAGGATGGTGATGCCCAGCATGCAACCGGTGAAGGTCACAATGAAGTCGTACCAGGTGAAGCCTTTGGCCACCAGCAGCAAGGACGGCGAAAACACAAAAACAAAAGGTACCAGCACCTTGGCCATGCCCAGCCTGAATGCGGTGTTGCCGGTCTTGAACGGGTCACTGCCCGCCATGCCCGCAGCCGCATAGGCGGCCAGTGCCACCGGCGGGGTGATATCCGCCAACACGCCATAGTAAAAGACAAAAAAGTGGGCAACCAGCGGCTCCACGCCCAGCTGGACGAGCGTGGGGGCCGCCACACTCACCATGATGATGTAGTTGGCGGTGGTGGGTATGCCGCAGCCCATCAGAATGCACACCAGGCCGGTCATGATCAGGGCGCACAGCAGGGTTAGCGCCTGGGGGCTGGCCCACAGGTCAGGAATAACCGAGGCGAGCCCGCCTGCCATGCTTTGCGCTGCGCCGGTGATGATGAAACTGATCTTGAAACCCACGCCGGTCAGGGTGACCACACCAATCACAATGCCCACGGTGGCCGCTGCAGCACCGACGGCCAGTGCGTACTTGGCGCCGGTTTCAAAAGCCTCCACCAGGGCCGTGTAATCGATGCGGCCAGTGATATTGGCCAGCTTGCTGGCCGCAATGGCAACGGCCACACCCAAGCCAAACAGGGCCATTTTGATGGATGAGTTCTGGTCGCCGTAGTCACCAAACGCGATGGCCACCAAGAGCCCGTGCAGGCCAACCATGAGCGCCCAGTTCTTGAGGGTGTTGCCCTGCGCGGCGGTGGTGATGCCAACGATGGCACATGAGCTGATGCCCACAAAAGCTGCCAGATAAGGCGTGCGGCCTGCGGACAGGGTGCTGATCAGCAAGGCCAGGGGAATCAGGGTAGGCCAGCGCATTTTGAGTGAGGCCCTGAGCTTGGGCATCTCTTCCTCGGTCAAGCCGCGAAGGCCATAGCGCTTGGCTTCAAAGTGCACCTGCATGAAGACCCCAAAGAAGTGCATGAACGCCGGCACAATGGCTGCGGCGATGATGGTCTGGTAGGGCAGGTTGAGAAACTCGATCATCAGGAAGGCGGCTGCACCCAGAACCGGCGGTGTGATTTGTCCGCCGGTGGAGGCTGCGGCTTCAACAGCGGCGGCAAAGTGGCGCTGGTAGCCGACACGAATCATGGCGGGAATGGTGAGCGACCCCACCGTGACGGCGTTGGCCACGGATGAGCCGCTCAGCATGCCAAACATGGCGGAGCCAAATACGCTGACCTTGGCCGGGCCGCCCGAATAGCGGCCCGCCACGGTGGCAGCAATATCCAAGAAAAGCTGGCCCAGACCGACGCGGGTGGCCAGTACGCCAAACAACACAAAGTGGAAGACATAGGTGGCCACCACGCCCACGGCCACGCCATAGATGCCTTGGCTGGTCAGGTACTGGTGGTTGATCATCTGGCTCCAGCTGGCCCCGGCGTGTTGCAGCAGGCCGGGGAAAACCGGGCCGGCCAACGCATAGGCCGTGAAGCCCAGCGCAATCAGGGGCAGCGGCCAGCCCATGGAGCGGCGCGTGGCCTCCAGCAGGCTGAAAAATAACACGCTGCCAAGCGCCACATCCATGGCGCTGGGGTTGCCCACGCGAAAAGCCAGATCGTCAAAGACGTAGGGGATGTACAGCACGCTCACTGCGCAGCACAGACCCAGCAGCCAGTCCGTCAGCGGCACGCCGCCCGGTGTCAACCAGCCGTGCATGGGCGAGGCCGCTGCCGACTTCTTGCTGCCGGCAAACACCAGGAAGATCAGGCTCAACACGAACGCCATGTGGATGCCGCGGTGGGTAATCTCCTGCATCAGCCCAAAGCCGGCGGTGTAGTAATGGAAACACGACAAGATGATCAGCAGCCACTTGACGATCAGGGTGGCCGGGGGCACGGTGGGCCTGAACCTCATCTCGGGGTCAAACTTTTCCTCCAGCTCCTGAAGGTTTTTTTCGTCAGGCAGGATGTGGGTGTTGGTCATGGGGTGGGGGAGCTGATCAATGCGGCGGCAACAAACAACAACGGGCGGAAAAATCTCCGCCCGTTATCGGGAAAACATGGTGTGGGCTTATTTCAGGACGCCGGCTTCTTTGTAGAAGCGCTCCGCACCGGGATGGTACGGAATACCCACGCCGAGCACGGCATTTTTCAGGGTGATCAGCTTGCCTTTGGCATGACCGGCAGCCAGTGTTTTTTGTGCGGCGTCGCTGTACAGGGCCTTGGTGATCTGGTAGACGGTCTCGGCGTCGGCTTTGTCACTGGTCACCCATTGGGCCCCCACTGCCAGTGTTTTGACGGCGGCGACACCCTTGTAGGTGTCAGCAGGAATGTTGTCCACGGCAAAGAACGGGCTGGCCGCGCGCAAGCCATCGGCCTGTGGGCCATCGATGGCCAGCAGTTCGATGCCGGAGCCGCTGGAGGCCAGCTCTGCAATGGCGCCAGCAGGCGCGCCACCTGTGAAGAAGAAGGCATCCAGTGCGCCATCCTTCATCTTGTCACTGGCTTGGTTGGGCTTGATGTATTCGGGTTTGATGTCTGATTCCTTGACGCCGTAGGCGTTCAACACCAAGCGCGCATTGATCAGCGTGCCGGAGCCGGGTTCGTCAAGGGCAACCCGCTTGCCTTTCAGGTCTGCCACGGTCTTGATCGAGGAGCCTTTCTTGACCACGATGTGCAGGCTTTCGGGGTAGAGGTTGGCAATCATGCGCAAACCCGGGACATTGGGTTTGCCTTCAAAGATGCCGCTGCCTTTTTGTGCCCAGGTGGCCACGTCGGATTGACTGAAGCCGGATTCCATCGAGCCTCCGGTGATGGCATTGACATTGGCCAGGGAGCCATTGGATGCTTGGGCAGTAGCCACAATTTTTCCCGGTACCGACACCGCGTTGGCAATCATCCCGCCGATAGGGTAGTAGGTGCCGGCCGTGCCACCGGTGCCAATTCGAAAGAATTGCTGGGCCTGGGCTGTGCCCGCCAGTGCCAGCGTGCCTGCCAAAGCAAATGTCAGGGTTTTGGCTAGTTTTTTGATGTTCATGGATTTCCTGGGGGTTGAGTGCTTTCCATGGTGAAAGCGAGACAGGGAAATGGAGTTGAACACAGGCTTATGGCTGTCGCCATAAGGGTAAGCACGGGGTTGGCCCCAACTTGAACCCTACGGGCGCGTCTGTGGTTGGTCGGGTCGGGTGGCGAACTCCAGTTGAGTCAACCAGGCCACGGCATGGTGTGCGCTGGTGCCACACATCTCAATAGAGGGTTGGAGTTGGCTGCAGACAGCAGGCCGTTCGGGCAGTCCAAAAATAAGGCAACCGAGGGTGTCGTCGAGTTGCACGCAACGCACGCCGGCTGGTTTGCCCCTGGGCATGCCCGGAATGGGTGAGCTGATGGACGGCGCCATGCAGCAGGCACCGCATCCCGTTCTGCAGGCCGGAGCAGGCGTTTTCATGCTATTAAATTTGTACCTTTATGTCCTTTAAATGCAATGACTAGAGGCTAATTTGATCATTGAACCTGGTACTGGCCCAGAGGACCTGATCCACGACGGCCTGTACGCCTTGGCGCTGGGCTGGCACTTGCAGCTGGCCGTTGGTATCAAAGGCCTGCCCCGCGTGAGCCAGGGCGTATTGGCGGGGTGCGACCCAGCATTGCAGATTGAGCAGCAGTGGTGTCAGGTGGCTCAGGGACCGCAAGCCGCCCAGGGCCCCGGGTGAGGCGCTGAGCAGGCCCACCACCTTGCCCTCAAAGGCTTTGGTGCCTTGCGCCCAGGTGGGGTTGCCCTTGACCGGGCTGGACGCCCAGTCGATGGTGTTCTTCAGCAGGGCGGTGTAGCTGCCGTTGTATTCGGGAGAACAGATGATCCAGGCTGGGTGCGCATGCATCAGCTCTTTCAGGCGGATGACATCGGGCGGTGTGCCCTGGGCCTCCAGGTCGGCGTTGTACAGCGGGATGTCCAGGCTACCCAACTCCAGTTGAGTGACTGTGGCGCCGCCTGCGCGGGCCATGACAGAGGCGGCGGTGGCGAGCTGCCGGTTGAAGGACTGTTGGCGTGTGCTGCCTGCAAAAATCAGAATGTTCATGGCCCTGATTGTCCCCAGTTTTCGGGTGGCCCGGTAAAATCAGGCCTTGCCCCACAGGCGCAGGGCGTGCGCTTTTCTTCAGCGCCCACACTCCAAATCTCTAGCCATGCTTTATCCAGAACATTTTGACGTCATCGTTGTTGGCGGCGGCCATGCCGGAACCGAGGCGGCCCTGGCGGCCGCCCGCATGGGTTGCAAGACCTTGCTTCTCAGCCACAACATCGAGACCCTGGGCCAGATGAGTTGCAACCCGTCGATTGGCGGTATTGGCAAGGGCCACCTGGTCAAAGAGGTGGACGCCATGGGTGGCGCCATGGCCGTGGCCACCGACGAGGGCGGCATCCAGTTTCGCATTCTCAATTCATCCAAGGGGCCCGCCGTGCGTGCCACACGCGCTCAGGCTGACCGGGTGCTGTACAAGGCGGCCATTCGCCGCATGCTGGAGAACCAGCCCAACCTGTGGCTCTTTCAGCAGGCGGTGGACGACCTGATGGTTGAGGGCGACCGTGTGGTGGGAGCCGTAACGCAGGTGGGCATCCAGTTTCGTGCCAAAACCGTGGTGCTGACGGCGGGCACGTTTCTGGATGGCAAGATCCACGTGGGCCTGAACAACTACTCGGCTGGCCGCGCAGGTGACCCGCCGGCGGTGTCCTTGAGCGCGCGCCTCAAAGAATTGAAGCTGCCGCAAGGGCGCCTCAAGACCGGCACGCCGCCACGCCTGGATGGCCGCTCGATTGACTTCAGCAAGTGCACCGAGCAGCCCGGAGATGGCATGCCCGGCGGCATGAGCCCCAACATGCCGGTGTTCAGTTTCATGGGACGGGTGGCGCAGCACCCACCCCAAATGTCGTGCTGGATGACCCACACCAACGAGCGCACCCACGACATCATCCGCAGCGGCTTTGATCGCAGCCCCATGTTCATGGGCAAGATCGAGGGCGTGGGCCCGCGCTATTGCCCCAGCGTGGAAGACAAGATCAATCGCTTTGCGGACAAGGACAGCCACCAGATTTTTCTGGAGCCCGAGGGCCTGACTACGCACGAGTACTACCCTAACGGCATCTCGACGTCGCTGCCGTTTGATATTCAATACGCGCTGGTGCGCTCGATGGCCGGGCTGGAAAACGCTCATATTCTTCGCCCGGGCTACGCCATTGAATACGACTACTTTGACCCGCAGCAACTCAAAAGCAGCTTTGAGACCCGCGCCATCAACGGCCTGTTTTTTGCGGGGCAAATCAACGGCACCACCGGTTACGAGGAGGCGGCTGCCCAAGGCATGTTTGCCGGCATCAATGCCGCTTTACAAGCCGGCGCCAAAACCGCCTGGACGCAAGACACCTGGGTGCCCGGGCGCGATGAAGCCTACCTGGGCGTGCTGGTGGACGACCTGATCACCAAGGGCGTGACCGAGCCGTACCGCATGTTCACCAGCCGGGCTGAGTTCCGGCTGCAACTGCGTGAGGACAACGCCGACCTGCGACTGACTGAAACCGGGCGCAAGCTGGGGCTGGTCGACGACGCCCGTTGGGACGCCTTTTGCCGCAAACGCGACGCTGTTTCACGTGAAACAGAGCGACTGAAATCACTTTGGGTCAGCCCCAAGAACCTGGCGCTGGCAGAGGCAGAGCGCGTGCTGGGCAAAGCCATTGAACACGAGTACAGCCTTGCAGACTTGCTGCGTCGGCCGGATGTGACTTATGCGGGTTTGATGTCCTTGAGTGGCGGCAAATACGCGGGGCCCGAATTGGGCGCTGGTCTGATCGCGGAGTCGGGCGATGGCATAGCTCCCGACGAGGCGGTTTTCAAGGCGGTAGTCATTGAACAGGTAGAGATTGTGGCCAAGTACTCGGGCTACATCGAGCGGCAGCAAGATGAAGTGAGCCGTGCAGCGCACTACGAACACCTCAAACTGCCGCTGGATCTGGATTACCTTCAGGTGCATGCCTTGAGCATTGAGGCGCGTCAGAAGTTGAGCAAGCAGCGCCCGGAGACGCTTGGCATGGCGTCGCGCATTTCAGGCATCACGCCGGCCAGCATTTCCTTGCTGCTGATTCACCTGAAGAGAAGCCGGGTCAAGGGCTTTGTCTCGCCGGGCAAAGGGGTGCCAGAGGCGGTTGAAAACTGTGGCGTGGCCGTCTGATGCGCCCGCTGGAAGCCGCCCTGCGCGAGGGCTTGGATGATCTCGCCCTGGCGCTGGACGACGTTCAAGTTACCCGTTTATTGGATTATCTGGATCTGATTCAAAAGTGGACCAAGGTCTACAACCTGACGGCGGTGCGCAACCCGGCGGAAATGCTGACCCACCACCTGCTGGACAGCTTGGCCATCATCGCGCCGCTGCGTGCCAGGCTGGCTGAGTTGCAGGCGACGGCAAGTGCAGCCCCAGCCGTGGCCAAGCCGCAGCGCTTGTTGGATGTGGGGTCGGGCGCCGGACTGCCTGGCGTGGTGATTGCGATCTGCTGCCCGGAGTTGCGTGTGGATTGTGTTGACACCGTCGCCAAAAAAGCTGCGTTCATTCGCCAGGTGGCTGCCACTTTGCGTCTGCCTAACCTGCAGGGTTTGCACGCGCGGGTGGAGAGTTTGACCGAGCCCTATGACGTGATCAGTTCCCGTGCGTTTGCTTCTTTGGTGGATTTCACCAACTGGTCGTCGTCGGCTTTGGCGGAGCAGGGGGTTTGGATGGCTATGAAGGGCAAGAACCCTGTAGATGAAGTGGCTGCTTTGCCGGTGGCGGTGGAAGTGTTTCACGTGGAACAGTTGGTGGTGCCGGGGTTGGATGCGGAGCGGTGTTTGCTTTGGATCAGGAAGAGGGTGGGGTAGTTGTTGTTTTTCTCTTCGCTGGGGGTTTGTCTATTTTTCTTTTTGTAGTCCCCCCCTATCCCCCCAACCCCCTTTCCACCCCCGCCGGGGCGGAAAGGGGGAGCTTGATTTGAGTGTGTCGCGCCGGCAGCGGAATTACGGGCAACGGTTACGACTGTGTTTGGTGTGACTAGATTGCAGGGGTCGAGTTCCGAGCGCCGGGGGTGATTGGTTGTCTTCATGGTTGGATTGGTCTGCTTGGTGGCCGCTGTGCCCGCTGCGCTCTAAGGGTCAGTCCACCACTTCTCCAAGCTGACGGCGCTGATCTTGTAGCAGCCTGCTTCGAAAGCTTGAACTCACCAGGTAGCGTCGAGGTAGGTCAGATTAGCCGGAGGCGCGACCCAACAGATGATTCAACCCCTTAGCTTTCAAGCCACTCAGCCCCCGAAGTCCACCCGGCGCTCGGAACTCGTCCCCAGCAATCGGTGAGCACCAGAAGCAGTCGCAACCTCTCCCCATAATTCCGTCCCCGAAGCGCGAGGTCGAATGAAGCTCCCCTTTCCGCCCCGGCGGGGGTGGAAAGGGGGTTGGGGGGATAGGGGGGGATACAAAAAGCACGAAAAGCAAAAAAGCGCAGCCAACGCCAAGTTGGCTTATTCCCCCCAAACAAAAAACCTAACGTAAACTCACGCCTCACCCAGAAAGAACCCATCCCATGTTTGGCCTAGTCGACTACAGCGCGTTCGTTCTCGCCATCATCGTGTTTCTGCTCATCCCAGGCCCCGGCAATCTCGCTCTGATCACATCCACCAGCAAGGGCGGCATTCAGGGCGGACTGGCCGCGACGGCCGGTGTGATCCTGGGTGACCAGGTGCTGATGTGGCTGGCGGTCGCCGGGGTCGCAGCGCTCTTGCTGACCTATCCTGCTGCATTCCAGGCAGTGCAGTGGCTGGGCGCGGCCTATTTGGCCTGGCTCGGTGTCCAAATGCTGTTGGCCAAGCCGGGTTCTGCCCCTATTTTGAACATCAGGCCCCGTCACTACTTGCGCCAAGCCATGATGATCACCCTGCTGAACCCCAAAGCGATCGTGTTTTATATGGCGTTTTTTCCGCTGTTCGTGGACCCCGCCCGGCACCAAGGCCTGATCACCTTTGCGGCGATGGCGGTGACGATTGCAGTGCTGACCTTTGTTTATGGTTTGACGGTGACTCTGCTGACCCACTTTCTGGCCGAGCGCCTCCGGGCCAATCCGATGGTGTCACGCATGATGGAAAAGCTGGCGGGCTTGTTCCTGCTGGGCTTTGGCATCAAGCTGGCTGTGTCTCGTTGAGGGAGTTGTTTTGATCCGCCTTGTTTCACCTGCCAACTGTTTCACGTGAAACACGCATTCCCCATTTATTCTCTCCACCTCAAGTAAGTACCCC
>CALRWE010000136.1:0-13574 GCA_943371745.1 Rhodoferax sp. OV413 | reverse complement strand
CAATGCCGCAGCCTGTTGGTTGGCTGCCACTGCACGTACCGCTTTGCCAATTTTGGTTTTCCTCAACACGTAGTCCAAACCGGTCATGATGGTCAACGTCGCGAGGATGACCAATATTTCCTGAGGCCGCACGCCAGCACCGGCGATGCGAAGCACCTCATCTCCCAAGGGCGAGGGGACCGCAATGGAGCTGCTGCCCCAGATGGCCATGGCGGAGTTCTGCAAAACGATGCCAAACCCGATGGTGCTCATGACCCACGCCATGCCACCCGATCCGAAAAACGGTCGGATGGCCGTGTAATACAGAAGGACTCCAAGCAGCCCGACGACCGTCACGGTGATGACCAGAGCCAGCAAGTAGCGCCCCACGGTCACATCGGCTTGTTCAAGCACGGCCGTGTAGGGTTTGCCTGCAATCAAAAGTAATGAGCCGACAGCGACGAACGCACCTGCTACCAGAAACTCACCTTGGCCGAAGTTAAGGGTTTTGGTGGTCGTGTGCGTGATGCTGAAGCCAAGCGCCACGAGGGCATAAATCCCCCCCAGCGCCAGGCCGCTCAGCAATGCCTGGAGGAGTACCATTATTTTTTCAGATCGGCTGCGGTAATGGACATGCTCAAAGCGTCCGAGAAATTAATGACCTTGCCGTCCTTCCATTTGCCAAGGCGGAAGTCCTCAACCCCGAGACCTTCATGGTCTGATTTGGAGAATGGCTTCTTGTACAGCTTGACAATACCCTGCACATCCGGCATGTCGGACTCCAAAGTTGCTGCGAGCTTTGCACCATCGGTCGTGCCAGCTTGCTTGATCGCTGCAGCAACCAGCATGACCGAGTCATAGGCTTGTGCGGCCGAAACAAAGGTCACCATGGACGGATAACGTTCACGAACACGCTGGGCAAGAGCCGTTGCACGGGGATTGCTGTCTTCAGCAGTGGATGTGGCAAACACCAGGTGCTCAGAGAGTTTCTTGCCGGCGGTATTCACCAGTACGGAGCTCATGTTTCCCCATGTGCCGATTGCCGTGGGCATGTAGTTGATCTTCTCCATGCTGCGCAAGGTCTGCGCATTGCCGTCAGCCAGCCCATAAATCAGGAGCGTGTCAGCGCCCGCATCCCGAATTTTCGCCAATTGCGATGTCATGTCGGTATCTTTGGGGCCAAACTTCTCGACCGCGACAGGCGTCAGTCCGTGCAAGGCCAGCACCTCGGTGGCATCTTTGATACCCTGCGTGCCAAATCCTGTGGAATCAGCAATAAACGCTATTTTTTTGTTTTTGGTGGATTTGACCGCATAGGCCAGCAAGAGTGCCACTTGTTCACGATCGACCATGGAAACCCGGAAGATGTAATTTTGCGCTTCGGCCTGGTAACGCTTGGTGATGTCCGTTGCCGTTGCAACCGGAACAATGACGGGAACTTTTTTCTGTTGGGCCAAATGCAACCATGCCAAGGCGTTGCCTGAGTTGGTTGGGCCCACGACGACAGCGACCTTCTCGCTGTCAATCAGTTCTGTCATGTTTTGAATTGACTTCGGCGGAGTGCCCGTGTCATCGCGAATCACGGGCACAACTTTTTTCCCGAGCAGTCCCCCGGCCTTGTTGATGTCCTCGATGGCCAGCTCAAAACCGTGGCGAGCGGCCATGCCCAACTCGGCAGCTGCGGTGCCGGACTGGTCAGCATTGAAGCCAAATTTGATGTCCTGAGCCATCGCAGCGCCGGCACTCATTGCGCAAAGGGCAGCGGTGGCCAATATCTTGAAAAACCGATGGGTCGATCGCTTGTTCATCATAAGTTCGTCTCCTGATGTTGGTTGGTAGAGGATCAGACTGTAGTCTTGCTGTACCAGTCTATAAAGGTACAGTTTTTAGGGACAGTTGAGCGACACTCAAAAACTGTCTAAAAGGTGTCATAGTCACAGGTCAGTTCATTTTTGGATATCTGCTCGTATGGAACGCTCGACAACGATTGCTCAGGACCTTGCCCAATCGATTGAAAGACAAATTCAAGAGGGGGCCTTTGCAAGGGGAGACAAGCTGCCCTCATTGCGTACCCTCGCCGAAGTGCATGGGTATTCGAAAAACACCGTGGTTGCAGCCTTTGAGATCCTGGTCAGCATGGGTGTCATCGAACCCAGGCGAGGATCGGGCTTCTATGTGTCGCAGCAGACGGCGGGCAAGCCTGCAGATGAGGAGCCCAGGTCATTGGACAGGGCAATGAACATAGTCTGGATGATGCGTGAGCAGTTCAAGACTTTGCAGGATGCGCATCCTTTGGGCGATGGTTTTCCACCCATTGAATGGCTTTCGGATCTGCGTTTGGACAAATACCACCACAAGGTGGTTCGCAGTGGGATGGGTACTGTTTTCCGCTATGGCAACCGCTTCGGCTACCAGCCATTGCGCGAACATCTGGTGCGTCGCCTGGAGTCCTTTGGCATTGGCGCCAAGCCCAATCAAATTCTCATGACGCAGGGGGCCAACAGCGCCATGGACCTTGTGATCCGCTACTTCGTTCCTCCGGGAGCGAGCGTACTCGTGGACGATCCCGGTTACTACTTGTTGTTCGGAAAACTGAAACTTGCTGATGCCAGAATCATTGGCGTTCCGAGACTCCCGGATGGCCCCGATCTGGAGGCACTGGAGCAACTCATCATTCAACACAAACCGAGGCTGTTCTTCACCCAATCGGTAGGGCACAACCCAACCGGAACCGACCTTGCTGCCTGGAAGGCATTCCGTGTGCTGAAGCTTGCGCAAGAGCACGACCTGTTGATTGTCGAGAACGATGCGTTGGCGGACTTCAAACCACTATCGGCAACCAGGCTCTGCGCACTGGATCAGCTGGAGCGTACCATTTACATCGGTTCGTTTTCCAAGTCATTTTCAGCATCTTTGCGAGTGGGCTTTATCGCCTGCAGCCCGGATTTGGCAAGCGAGCTCGCCGATCTGAAAACGCTGATTTCTGCGAATTCATCCGAATACTGCGAGCGCACGGTTGATGTGATTCTCAAGGAGGGCAATTACGACAAGCACATGGTGCGACTCCGCAACCGGGTGACCGAGGCCACTGGACTGGCTTGTCAGGCGCTGACATCATTGGGAGCCCGCATTTTTGGAAACCCGAACCAATCGCTTTACTTGTGGGCATCATTGCCCGGAATCACGGACACCCATAAGCTCGCCCAAGACCTGCAGAAGATGCGGATATTGATTGCGCCGGGTCGACTATTTCTCGTGAACTCAGAGCCAGCTTGTGAATGGTCAAGGTTCAATACTGGCGCCCTCGCGGACCCCGTGGTCTTCAGGGCGCTTGAACAAGCTTTGACCGGTAACATTCAAAAGGGCTCAACATTCAATCGGCGCTGACATCAGGTACCTGCTTGCAGAGGGGCAGCACAGGGCAGTTCCTCGACCTCAATTCGATCACGCCCATTGCGCTTGGCAGCGTAAAGCGCCGCATCAGCTCGACCAATCATGGCGTCCAGGGTGTCGCGCTGCGCCTGCACTGAACATGCCACGCCGATACTTGCTGTGACTTTTAGCATCCCTGTTTGAGTGCGCAAGTGGCTTTGAATGCGTTCAGCAACTTGAACCGCTTGCTCCTGGCTGGTGTCGGGCAGAATGACGATGAATTCCTCGCCACCATATCTACCGATGACCGAGGGACGGCGCAGCACTTGCTCGACACACTGTACAAAGTTGGTCAATACCTTATCGCCCCCTTGATGACCATGCTTGTCATTGATCTCTTTGAAGTGATCCAAATCCATCAGAAGCACCGAAAAAGATGCATCTCGCCTTGAGCTGCGCGCCAACTCGTCTTCCCCATATTCAAACACTGTCCGTCTTGTCAGGGCACCCGTCAGCGCATCGTGCCTGAGTAGTTTCACCATTTCATTGCGCAACTGTTCAGATGACAACAATATTGCCGCGATGCTCAATAGCAGGATGCCAAAGCTATGACTGGCAAGATAGAGTGATTGAAGCGGGCTATACACGAATAGCCCAACGGGTGGCGTCTCGATCAGCGCAAAAACGAACCGGACCCCCATCACGACGCAAAGAAAGACGAGCGTGATGAACAGGAAATGTGCTGCGAGGCTTCCCCGTCTATGCACCCACACGACCTTAAGTTGTGCACCCAACATGGCCAGTGTCAAACCAGTCATGAAAAGCAGCCGGTGCAAGTAATATTCGTCTTTTCCGCTGGTCCACAAAAAAAGAACCAATGACACACCCACGACGGCACGAATCAACTTCACGTTGACGGGTTTGTCGAAATACTTGTATGTGCCACGCAACTGAGTGACCAAGGTCAGAACGAGAAGCATATTAGGCAACGCCATTGATATGAGGTGATGCCACTTCCCTTGCATGCCATACAGAGACGATGCGCAGAACGCCAGAAGTGGGAAAAGCGCCCACTCGTCGAGTCCTTTAATGGACTTGGGATAAGTTCTCTTGAGAAAGTACAGCACGAGCGACATCAGACAGCTCATCAAGCTGTTGATTGCTACAAATGTGTACATGATGGTGGGCAGCAAAGTTGTCTCTTGAAATCATTAGCCGTTTTTTTAAAATATGCGGAATATCTTAACTTGACTGGCGAGCTATGGATGACGCTGGAGCGGACGGCGCAGCTGAGTCGGCTCCTCAGTACTATTTAAATAGCACCTCAGGCAATCAAGACACTGGCTAGAGTCCTAAAACGTCTAAAAATCACCAAAACACCCCAAAATCTTCTCCGCAGACTGCTGCAGCGTACACATCTGCGCATAACGCCCATTGGCTGCCAGCAGTTGGGCTGGCGGAGTCCGGCGCCGATCATCTGAAGACGGCGCGGGAGAAACTGGACGACCCGAGTTTGAAAACCCTGCTGGCGGTACTGAAGTCGGTCGGGATGTGGCTGTCGGTGGAGCCGGAGAATCAGGTCCGTGCGTGCAGCGGGGTCGGTAGCTGGTTGAGACCCAAAGCGGTTACACACGACAGGCAGCTTTGCGGCTGCCCAATTCGTCTCCGGTGCAGTTGCTGGGGCGCTGTCGATCTTGATCGAAGCTTTTGTCCGACAGCTGTATTGCTGTAGCAAAAAGTGCTATAGTTTCTCTCCATGACGGATCAAAAAAGCGTTTTTAAGACAAAGACCTTTGACAGGTGGGCAAAGAAATTACTCAGTGACGACATACTGTGCCGGGCTGCAAGAGAGATAGCGCAAGGTTTGTTTGAAGCAGACTTGGGTGGCGGCATTTGCAAGAAGCGGGTCCCCATTGCAGGTATGGGTAAAAGTGGGGGAACAAGAACATTGGTAGCCAAACAACATGCTGCGGCGATTTTCTTTTTGCTCGGAAGGGAAAAGAGCTCACCGGGCTCCGACTTTTCTGACGCTGCCGTGCAAGCAGTCAAACTTATCGGCGCAACTTTGTAAGTTCAACCCATGTCAAAACTTGATGAAATGAAGTTCAACGGAAGCTTAAAGGAAATATGCAATGACAAAAAGAACCAGTGAAGAAGCGCGCATGCTCCAAGAGCTCCTAGATACGGCGGCAGACATGAGCAGCTACGGCGTCATGTCTAAAACAGACATGGCTCGCATCCGGGCGCTGTGCGAAGCGCCCCCTTCTTACACACCAGAGCGCGTTGTGGCCATCCGGACAACGATTGTGAAAGCAAGCCAAGCGGTTTTCGCAACGATGCTTAATGTGAGCGTATCGACAGTGCAAAAATGGGAGTCGCCTGCTGCCAACAAGCACCCCAGCGGGACCTCAGCCAAGTTATTGCAAATGGTTGAGGCCAAAGGAGTCGAGGCACTTTTGGTTTAGTTAGGGGCGGGCTCGTCGACCCCCCATATGCCATCGGCTGCCTTGGAGCAGGCAGATCGCAAACCTCTAAGACTGGAACCGCTGCATTCCAGTCTTGCAATTTCTCTGAGTGCTGACCTTTAAAGCAGGCCTTCTCCGGCAGCGAAACAACGTGATTTGCGTCTGGACTTTGGCGCTCCGTTTGAGTGAGCGATTAACCACAGATGGCGCTGGGGCAGAGGGCGCAGCGTGGACTTGGGGTTTTGCCAAATCAAGGAGGAGCCCGCAGAGCGGGCGGGGGACATTCGCGGAACCCTCTGCCCCAGCGGCATCGGCATCGGCATCGGCAGCTCATTACTATTTAAATAGCACTCCAGGCAATAAAAACGCCGGCTAGAGCCCTAAAACGTCTAAAAATAACCAAAACACCCCGAAATCTACTCCGCAGACTGCTGCAGCGCCCACATCTGCGCATAACGCCCGTTCAAGGCCAGCAACTCAGCATGCGTGCCGCGCTCCAGAATGCGCCCGGCGTCCATCACCAGAATCTCGTGTGCGTCCACCACAGTAGACAGGCGGTGCGCAATCACCAGCGTGGTCTTGTTTTGGGCCACGCTCTGGAGCTCGGCCTGAATGGCGCGCTCGTTGGCAGAGTCCAGCGCCGAGGTGGCTTCGTCAAAGATCAGGATGGGTGGGTTCTTCAGCAAGGTGCGGGCAATCGCCACGCGCTGCTTCTCTCCGCCCGAGAGTTTGAGCCCGCGCTCGCCCACCATGGTGTCGTAGCCTTTGGGCGTGGCGGCAATAAAGCGGTGAATGTGCGCCGACTGCGCGGCTTCCTCCACCTGCGCGCGGGTGGCGCCGGGCTGGCCGTAGGCGATGTTGTATTCGACCGTGTCGTTGAACAACACCGTGTCCTGCGGCACGATGCCAATCGCCTGACGAACCGAGGCTTGGGTGACTTGTTTGATGTCCTGGCCAGCAATCAGAATCTGCCCTTGCTGCACATCGTAAAACCGGAACAGGAGCCGCGCAAGCGTGGACTTGCCGGAGCCGGACGGCCCCACCACGGCCACCGTTTTACCCGCAGGAATCTCAAAGCTGATGTCGTGCAGGATCGGGCGCGCCGGGTCATAGGCAAAACTCACATGGCTGAAGGCTACGCTGGCGCCATCCAGCTTCAAGGGCTGGGCGCCGGGCACATCAGCAATCTCCCGCTCCCGCTCCATCAACGTAAACATCTTGTCCAGGTCGGTGAGGCTTTGCTTGATCTCGCGGTACAGCACACCCAAAAAACCCAGCGGAATATAGAGCTGGATCATGAAGGCGTTGACCATCACCAGATCGCCCAGCGTCATGCGGCCATCGACCACGCCTTGCGTGGCCCGCCACAGCATGGCCACCAGGCTGGCGGCGATGATGAGCTGCTGACCGGTGTTGAGCAGGCTCAGGGTGCGCTGGCTTTTGAGCGACGCCAGGCGGTAGCGCTCCAGGTTTTCGTCGTAACGGCGGGCCTCAAACTCTTCGTTGTTGAAGTATTTGACGGTCTCAAAGTTCAGCAGCGAGTCAATGGCGCGGCTGTGGGCCTTGGAGTCCAGCTCGTTCATTTCCTTGCGGAACTGCGTGCGCCATTCGGTCACCAGCACCGTGAAGGTAATGTAGAAGGCCAGCGCAATCAAGGTGATCCAGGCAAACCAGATGTCAAACTTGACCGCCAGCAAGGTGAGCACCATGGCCACCTCAATCAGCGTGGGGATGATGCTGTAAAGCGAATAGCTGATGAGCGAGTTGACCGCCCGCGTGCCGCGCTCGATGTCTCTTGTGAGGCCACCGGTCTGGCGCTCCAGGTGAAAGCGCAGGCTTAACGCGTGCAAATGCCGGAACACCTGCAGGCTGATGGTGCGCGACGCGCCCTCGGTGGCTTTGGCAAAGATCAGTTCGCGCAGTTCTGCAAACAAGGTGGTGGACAGGCGCAGCGCACCATAGGCCACCAGCAAGGCGATGGGCACCACCAGCAGGGCGTTGGCGTCCAGGCCGCCCTTGGGGTTGAGAGTGTCAATGAGTTCCTTGAGCAGCAGGGGCACGCTGACGTTGGCCATCTTGGCGCCTACCATGAAGGCCAGGGCCGCCATCACGCGCCACTTGTACTCCCACAGGTAGGGGAACAGGCGGCGCAGGGTGGCCCAGTCAGAGCGCTCGGCTTTGGGACCGGGGGCCTGGGGCATGGATGAGGTGGGGGCGGTTTCGCCAGAACGGCGCATGGGTGACAATTCCTGAGACGTGAGGGGACAGCTCTGGCCCCTGAACTTTAAATAACAACCCTTGATTGTGCCTATGTCCGACCCAACCCACATCAGCCACCCCCCACACACGCTCCCGAACACCCTGGCCTCCGAGGTGCAACTGCCCACAGACCAGGAACTGGTGCTCAAGGTCATTCCCATGCCGGGCGATTGCAACGCCAACGGCGACATTTTTGGTGGCTGGGTGATGGCCCATGTGGACCTGGCCGGCGCCGTGGTGCCTGCACGCTATGCCGGTGGGCGCATGGCCACCGTGGCGGTGAATGAGTTTGTCTTCAAGCACCCGGTGCGGGTGGGCGACATTTTGTCTTTCTTTGCCAAACTCACCCGCATCGGGCGCACCTCGATCACGGTCAAGATCGAGGTCTATGCTGAACGCTTTGGCTCCCAATCCCAGTACACCAAGGTGACTGAAGCCTTGCTCACCTATGTGGCCATCGACGATGAAGGCAAGCCGCGCGAGGTGCCCAAGCGGCCTGGCTGAGATCGCCCAAAGGTCTCAAATATCAATACCTGTCGCTTGCCTGACAGTTTCTCGGTACAAACCCTCTCAGTCGCCTGAACCATAGCTGCTACAACCAGCACCTAGGCAACAGGAGACAAAGTGCAGCTTCTACAACTCGTGATCAGCGGTATTGCACAAGGGTGCATTTACGGCTTGATCGCCTTGGGCTTCGTGCTCATTTACAAAGCCACCGAGACCGTGAGCTTCGCGCAGGGCGAACTCATGATGCTGGGTGCCTTTGGTGGCTTGGCAGGCATGACCCTGCTGGGGTTTCCCTACTGGCTATCGGTGCCTTGCGCCATCGCGGCCATGGCGCTGTTTGGCGTGGCGCTGGAGCGTCTGGTGATCCGCCCGATTCTGGGCCAGCCGGCGTTCTCGATTGTCATGCTGACCATCGGCATTGGCTACGTGGCACGCGGGCTGATCACCATGATCCCCAATATCGGCACAGACACCCACACCCTGCCCGTGCCCTACAAAGACCAGATCTGGAATGTGGGCGGTCTGGTCCTTAACGTGGAGCAGATGGTGGTGATTGGTGCAACAGGCGTGCTGTGTGCGCTGCTCTACACGTTGTTTCGCTACAGCAAGCTCGGCATTGCCATGCAGGCCGCCTCGCAAAACCAGCTGGCGGCTTATTACATGGGGATTCCCGTGAAGCGGCTCAACGGCATTGCCTGGGGCCTGGCCGCCGCGGTAGCGGCCATTGCGGGGCTGTTGCTCGCCCCCATCACCTTTGTCCATGCCAACATGGGCTTTATTGGTCTCAAAGCCTTTCCAGCTGCGGTGGTGGGCGGCTTTGGCAGCTTGCCCGGCGCCATTGTGGGCGGCTTGGTGATTGGCATTGTGGAGTCGCTGTCGGGCTTTTATTTGCCGGACGGCTTCAAGGACACGGCGGCTTATATCGTGGTGCTCATCATGCTGGTGGTCAAACCCAACGGCTTGTTCGGCGAAAAACTGAGCAAAAAAGTATGAGATTCATCTTCAAAACCGATTATGCGCAAGACATCCGGCTGGCCAAGCACGGCGGGCATGTGTTCTGGTACAGCGCGCTCATGTTGCTCTTGCTGGTGGCGCCCTGGCTGGTAGCCGAGTATTGGCTGGCGCAACTCACCTTTGTGATGATCTACGCTATTGCCGGGCTGGGGCTGATGCTGCTGGCGGGCTTCACCGGCCTGTTCTCGCTCGGTCATGCTGCTTTTCTGGGGGTGGGCGCCTACACGCAGGCCGTACTGACCAATATGGGCTTGCCCTTTCCGCTGGCGCTGGCGTGCGCGGCCGGCCTGTCGGCCGCCGTAGGGCTGGTGGTGGGCTTGCCGGCGCTGCGGGTCAAGGGCATTTACCTCGGCATTGCCACGCTGTCGTTTGGTTTCATCGTCGAAGAAGTGCTGGCGCGCTGGGAGTCAGTGACCGGAGGCAACGCGGGCATTCACGTCAAAAAGCCCAGTATGTTTGGCTGGGAACTCAACACGGGTGAAGAGTTTTACTTTTTGTGCCTGGTGATCACTGTGCTAGCCACACTGGGCATTCTCAACCTGCTGCGCTCTCCCACGGGGCGCGCCTTTGTGGCGATTCGGGATTCTGAAATCTCGGCCCAAAGCATGGGCATTCACCTGGCCTACTACAAGACTTTGTCGTTTGCCCTGTCGGCGGCGCTGGCCGGTGTGGCCGGTGCGCTGTATGCGCACCAGCTGCAATTTATATCGCCGGATCAGTTCAACATCCTGCAGTCCATTGACCTGCTGCTGATGATCGTGATTGGCGGCTTGGGCTCGGTACACGGGGTTTTTCTGGGGGCCATCTTCCTGATCACCATGCCGCAGGCCATTGCCATCGTCAAGGATTACCTGCCGGCTTTCATTGGCCAGGCGCCCGGTTTGCAGGGGCTGGTGTATGGCCTGGTGCTGGTGGCCTTTGTGTTGTTTGAGCCGATGGGGCTGTATGGCCGCTGGCTCAAGATCCGCACCTATTTGCAGATGTTCCCGTTTTACCGCAAGGGCATGTTCAAGCGGCAAAAATCCTTCCAGAAATCGGACAGACTGAAATGACGCTTCTCTCAGCCAAAAATCTCAGTGTGCGTTTCGGTGGCGTGCTGGCGGTCAACAACGTCAGTTTTGATGTCAAACCGGGGGAAGTCTTCACCCTGATTGGCCCCAATGGCGCCGGCAAGACCACGGTCTTCAACCTGATCAGCCGCATCTACACACCCACTGCCGGTGAAATCACCTACGCAGGTCCAGAGGGCATGATCCGCCTGACCGACCAAACGCCCCAAAGCGTGGCCGCATTGGGCATCGCGCGCACCTTTCAGAACATTGAGCTGTTTGAGCACGCCACGGTGCTGCACAACCTGCTCATCGGGCGCCATACCCACCGCAAGACCAGCCTTTGGCAAGACCTCTTCTTCACCCAAACCGCGCGCGAGGCCGAGTGCAAGGCCCGTGAAAAGGCGGAAGAAGTCATCGAATTCCTTGACCTGCAGCACCACCGGGATTCCATGGTGGCAGGCCTGCCTTACGGGGTACGCAAAGTGGTGGAAATGGCCCGGGCCTTGTGCACCGAGCCCAAACTGTTGCTGCTCGATGAACCGTCCAGCGGGCTCAACGTCGAAGAAACCGATGACATGGCCTTCTGGATTCAGGACATCAAGAACGAGCTGGGCATCACAGTGCTGATGGTGGAACACGACATGACACTGGTCTCCAAGGTTTCAGACCGGGTGCTGGCCATGAACCAAGGCGAAGTCCTGGCCATGGGCACGCCGCGTGAGGTGCAAAACGACCCCGGCGTGATTGAGGCCTATCTGGGCTCGGTTGACGATGTGTCATCACTGCGGAGGCGGGCAGCATGAGCAACAATCCTCCCGCTGTGAGCGATGCGCCCGTGCTCAAACTGCTCAATGTCGAGAGCGCCTACGGCCCGATCAAGGCCATCCGGGGCGTGAGCCTGCAGGTGCGGCGCGGCGAGATTGCCACAGTGCTGGGGTCGAACGGTGCGGGTAAAACCACTATCCTGAAGACCATCTCCGGCATCATTGACCCGCGCAAGGGCTCGATTGAATTCAAGGGCAGCGACATCACAGCCCAGGACCCCGCTTTCATTGTGCAACAGGGTTTGAGCCATGTGCCGGAAGGGCGCGAGGTGTTCCCTCTGCTGAGCGTGCATGACAACCTGCTGATGGGCGCCTACACCCGCAAGGACCGCGACGGTGTGGCTCGCGACATGGAAGGTGTTTACACCTACTTTCCCATCCTGCGCGAGCGTTCAACCCAGGACGCGGGCCTGCTGTCGGGCGGGCAGCAGCAGATGCTGTCGATATCGCGCGCCCTCATGGCCAACCCCGACCTGATCCTGCTGGACGAACCCAGCCTGGGTTTGAGCCCGAAGCTCACCAAGGAAATTTTCGAAATCGTGGTGCGCATCAACCGGGAACGCGGGACCACCATTTTGCTGGTGGAGCAAAACGCCAACATGGCGCTCAACGCCAGTGACTACGGCTATGTGCTGGAGAACGGCCGCATTGTCATGGAAGACACGTGCGCGCGCCTGCGCGAGAAGGACGACATCAAGGAGTTCTACCTCGGCCTCAAAGAAGACGGTGTGCGCGGTGAGCGTCGCTGGAAAAAGAAGAAAACCTGGAGATAACAAGATGACTCAACTCTGGGATTTAAGCGGCATCAAGCCCAATCTTGACATCGTGATGCCGGGCGAAACCATTCCGGCCATGTTCTGGAACGCCGTGAAACAACGCGGGCCGAATGTCTGGATGCGCCAAAAGCACCTGGGGCTGTGGCGCACCCAAACCTGGGATCAAACCGCACAAGCCGTGCGCGAGATTGCCGGTGGCCTGATGAGCCTGGGCTTTGCCAAAGGCGAGTGCGCCTCCATTCTGGCCAACACCGTGATTGAGTGGGTGTGGGCCGACATTGCCGTGCTTTCCTGCGGTGGGGTGTCCAACGGCATTTACCCCACCGATGCCGCCAGCCAGGTGCAGTACCTGTGTGAAGACTCCAGCACCACCATTTTGTTCGTTGAAGACGACGAGCAACTCGACAAGGCCCTGGAGGTGCGCGACCAGTTGCCGGGCCTGCGGAAAATCGTTGTGTTTGACATGGAGGGTCTGCGCGATCTGGATGACACCGACATCATCAGCCTGGATGCCCTGCGGGATCTGGGGAAGATTTATCTCACACAGCACCCAGGTGAACTGGAGCAGCGCGTGGCCACCTGCAAACCCGAGGACCTGGCCATTCTGGTGTACACCTCCGGCACCACCGGCAAGCCCAAGGGCGCCATGCATCTGCACGCCGGGCTGGTTTATACGATTCGGGGCTACAACACACTGGTGGCGCAAGACGAGACCGACGAGCGCATGTGCTTTTTGCCTTTGTGCCACATCGCCGAGCGCATGGGCGGCGAGTACTTTGCGCTGTACACCGGCACCAAGCTCAACTTTGTTGAAAACCCGGAAACCATTCCCGAGAACGTGCGCGAGATTGCACCCACGGTCTTCACCGGGGTGCCGCGCGTATGGGAGAAGTTCTATTCCGGCGTCATGATTTCCCTCAAGGAGGCCGGCGCCTTGCAGCAAGCGGCTTATGCCTGGGGCATTGGGGTGGGTACCGAGATTGCGGACAAGGTGCTGGCCGGTGAGCCCGTGGGCGGCTGGCTCAAGCTCAAGTTCAACATCGCCCAGTGGCTGGCCCTGAACAATGTGCGCAAACTCATCGGCATTCACCATGCCCGCTTCCTGGTGACCGGCGCGGCGCCCATCTCGCCGGATCTGGTGCGCTGGTACCTGGCTCTGGGCGTGCCCATGCTGGAGGTCTGGGGCATGACCGAGACCTGCGGCGCCTCCACCGGCGTACCCGCTGAACGCATGCGCCCGGGCTCCATTGGCCCGGCCGCCAGCTTCAATGAAGTGCGTCTGGACCCGGCCACGGGCGAGATTCTGGTGCGTGGCAAAAACGTGTT
>CALRWE010000135.1:0-13588 GCA_943371745.1 Rhodoferax sp. OV413 | reverse complement strand
CCACAGCCGTTAGCGAGGTCTATCGAGCCCACCGAACCCAGCAGATGCAAACGGAGTTGCATCTGCTGGGTTCGTACATGGAGCACCTTAACGACATGGTGGTGGTCACCACCACCACCATGCTGGATGCGCCAGGTCCTGAGATCGTTTATGTCAACCAAGCCTTCGTGGACCGCACCGGGTATAGCCGGGAGGAGGTGCTGGGCAAGTCACCCCGAATTCTTCAAGGCCCCGAGACGCAGCGCAGCCAGCTCGATGCGCTGCGGGTGGCCATGCACACCTGGCAGCCGATCACGGTCGAGCTCATCAACTACACCAAAAGCGGCGAGAGGTTTTGGGTCGAGATCAGCCTCACGGCGGTTGCGGACGCCTCTGGCTGGTACACCCATTGGGTCGCCATTGAGCGCGACATCACCGAGCGAAAACAGGCTGAGAGCGAAATCCAGAAGCTCGCCAATTACGACCACTTGACCGGCTTGCCCAACCGGCGCATGTTGATGGACAGGCTGCAGCGGGCGCTGCTGACCAGCCAGCGGTACAAGCGCAACGGTGCCATGCTGTTTATCGATCTGGATGATTTCAAAGATTTGAATGACACCGAAGGCCATCACCTGGGTGACGAACTCCTCAAGCAGGTGGCCCAGCGTCTGGTGGCCGAAGTCCGGATGCAAGACACAGTGGCACGTCTTGGTGGTGATGAGTTTGTCGTGATGTTGGAGGACCTCGCGCCCAACGCGGCGGAGGCAGCGGAGGCGGCCCAACACGTGGCACAAAAAATCGTGTCCACCTTGAGTCAGACCTACGACTTGGGCGGCCATGCGCACAACAGCACAGCCAGCCTGGGTGTGTCGGTGTTCATGAATGACAAGCACCTTGCCACGGTGGAAGAGCTTTTCAAACAGGCGGATTTTGCGATGTACCAGGCCAAAGCGGCAGGGCGCAACACCTGGCGGTTTTACGATCCGGCAACCCAGGCCGCGCTGGTCGCACGCAATGCCATCGAGACCGATTTGAAGGAGGCCTTCGCCCAAAAACTGCTCCAAACCCACTACCAGATCATTGTGGATCGGTACTGGGTCGTCAGCGGTGTCGAGGTCTTGCTGCGCTGGCCCCACCCTGCATGGGGGTGGGTATCCCCGGCGGAGTTCATTCCGATTGCCGAGCACTCGGGGTTGATCTTGCCGATCGGCGAATGGGTGCTTCAGTCGTCTTGCGAGCTACTTGCCTCCTGGGCCGGGTCTGACGAGCGACGGAACTGGAGCGTGGCCGTGAATGTGAGTGCGCGTCAGGTGGGTCATGCCGGCTTTGTGGGTATGGTGAGGGCGCGGCTTGCCAGCAGTGGCTGCAATCCCGCACTGCTCAAGCTGGAGTTGACTGAAAGTCTTTTGCAGCACGATTTTGATGTCACGGTGGCCAAGATGGACGCGCTGCGCGATTTGGGGGTACGGTTCTCGATCGATGACTTCGGCACCGGCTATTCGTCACTGGCTTATTTGCGGCGCCTGCCTGTGAGTGTCCTTAAAATTGACCGCTCATTTGTGCGCGACATTGAGCAGGACGAAGGGGGCCGGGCCATCTGCAAAACCGTGATGGCCCTGGGCCACACACTCAACATGACGATTGTGGCCGAGGGCGTGGAGACCCAGGCTCAATTTGACTTTCTGGAGGCCAACGGGTGCGACCGGTTCCAGGGCTACCTGTTTGGCAAGCCCGTGCCCCTGGCGCAACTTCAGTCCCCTGCTCGGCCCAGCCTCCCGCGGGCTGAATGATCCCTGCGCAGGTAGACTTCGAAGTCTTCGATGGACAGCGGACGGCTGAACAGATAGCCCTGGTAGGCGTGACAGCCTTGGGCCAGCAGCGCATCCTTTTGGGCCTGGGTCTCCACGCCCTCGGCAATCACCATCAGCCCCAGGCTGTCGGCCAGCACGATGACCATCTTGGCAATGGCCGCATCGTTGGCGTCAATCAGGATGTCACGCACAAAACCCTGGTCAATCTTGAGTTGATCCAATGGCAGGCGTTTGAGGTAGGCCAGGGAGGAGTAGCCGGTGCCAAAGTCATCCAGAGAGAAGCCGACCCCGCGGGCCTGCAAGGCCGTCATCTTGGCAATCACATCTTCCAGGTGGGTGACCAGCATGCTTTCGGTCAGCTCCAGTTTGAGGCGGCTGGCGTTGGCGCCGCTGCGAGCCAGGGCGCCGAGCACCTGTTCCACGAAGTCATTTTGATAGAACTGGCGCACGCTCACGTTGACCGAGATGGATAAATCCGCCGTGTCAGGGTTGTGTGCCCACGCCGCCAATTGCGCGCAGGCGGTTTGTAGCACCCAGTTGCCCAAGGGCAAAATCAGGCCGGTTTCTTCTGCCAGCGGAATGAACTCGGCGGGTGACACCATGCCGCGCGCGGGGTGACGCCACCGCACCAGCGCCTCGGCACCCAGGACTGCGCCTTCACTGGTTACTTGCGCCTGGTAGTGCAGCACCAGCTGGCCCTGAGCCAGCGCTTCGCGCAGGCCCAATTCCAGGCTGGCGCGCGCAGCCACCACGGCCTGCATCTGCGGGTCAAAAAAGCGAAGGGTGTTGCGTCCGGCGGCTTTCGCCTGGTACATGGCCAGGTCAGCCCGCTTCAACGGTTCCTCAATACTTTCATGTGCGCCACCAAACAGCGTCACGCCGATGCTGGGTGTGCTGTGGTGGAGGTTTTTGGCGAGCTGGTAGTCCTGGTTCAGGGCGTGAAGGACGGTTTCTCCCACCGTTTTGGCCTGCAAGGTTGCCTCCAGGGTACTGCTGCTCAGGTCTTCCAGCATCACCACAAATTCGTCGCCCCCCAGCCGGGCCACGGTATCGCCTTCGCGGATACATGCCACCAGCCGTTGCGCGACCTGCTGCAGCAGCAGGTCGCCCCGGTCATGGCCATAAGAGTCATTGAGGGTTTTGAAGTTGTCCAGATCAATGAACAGCAGGGCCGCCTGACGCTGGCGGCGCGAGCCTGACGCCATGGCCTGCTCCAGCCGATTCATCAAGAGGCGCCGGTTGGGCAATTGCGTGAGCGGATCGAAAAATGCGAGATTCTGGATTTGCTCCTGCGCTTCTTTGCGCTGCGTGATGTCAGTGCCGTAGGCCAGGATGCAGGCCTGTCCGTCAATGTCAATGACTTCGCCTGAAATACTGACATTGCGCCGTTCCCCGTTTTTGTGCAGCCACACGGTTTCATACTCAATCACGCGACCGGTCTGAGTGAGCCCATCAGCCCAGGCGGCGCGCATGGCGGGGTCAGGCCACAGGCCTACCTCCAGCGATGTCTTGCCGATCAGATCGGCCTGCGTCCAGCCAAAATCACGCTCAAAGTTGTAGTTGGCTTCAATGACGCGCCCATCCTCGATGGTCGCGATCGACGAGGCCACAGGTGACGACCTGAACGCTGTGGCAAACCGGTTGGCGGACTGCCGGGCCGCCAGATCGGCGAGTTTTCTCTCGGTGATGTCCTGCGATATCCCGACAGCGCGGATCAACTGACCGTCGGTAGTGGGCAGGAAATCGGCTTTTTGGCGTACCCAGCGGATGGATTTGCCAGTCCGGATCCTGTGTTCATGGTCAAAACTGCCGCTTTGCAAAGCGGTCTGCCAGGCCTGGCTTACCGCTGGCCTGTCTTCCTCCACGGTCAAGCGCAGGTAGGACTCTGCGTTGCCGATAGTGCCATCGGGAAGTCCAAAAATTCTGCAGGTTTCATCGGACAGGCGCATGGTGTCGCTGTCCAGCTCGTACACCCAGCTACCGATCTTCGCGACGGCTTGCGCCTGGTGCAATTCGAGGCGGGTGGCTTCGAGGTCGCGGTTGCGCTGGGCAGACTCCCGGCTCACAGCGGTTAGCCTTGAGAGCCGACTTCTGTAGGCGTTGACCATGAAAACGACCAGCAGGGCCGTCGTGATGTTGACAACCACCTGTGCCACACCGAGCAGCATGACAGACGAAGGCGGGGGCTGGCGCAGCCAGCCCTGAACTTCTGCAAAAATCAAAAACAGGCTGGAGAGCGAGGTGAGAATCGTCATGATGACGGCCACGCGTGGGCTGATCAGCCACCCACTCACCAGAATCACCAGCGGGTAGGCGTAAGCCAACGGCACTCCAATGCCACCATTCATCAAGGCACTGCTGGTGATGATGCCCCAGGACCCGAAAACAAGAAATTTGAATGCGTGGAGAAAGTGGCCCCGTTTGTAGAGAATCCAGCTGCTCACGGCAGTCAACGACATCAACACCGGCCCCACAATTCGAAACTGTTGTTCCGGCGCCACTGAAAAAAGAACACCGAGGTACAGGGCCTCGCCCACCAGGATAAGCAGGATGAAATTGCTCATGAACGACGAGGAGGTCGTCCAATTCACGGAATGCATGTCCGGGCCCTGACCGAGTGGGGCCTCTGAGGGGGGAGAAATCATTGAGTCCATTTGGCCTACCCGCAGGTATCTCCCCTGGTGAATCGTGTCTTTGGTATCCCGAGCGGTCTCGTCTGGGCCGGGGTCTGATTGCATTTCAGAGCCCCAGCAGCTCCCAGCGCTCCATCGCGACCAACATCTCATCGTCAATTTGCGCGCTGCGGGTGGCCAGTTTCATTGCGCGGGCGTTGTCGACGGCATACAGGCTGCCGTCGGCCAGCGCGTCGGTGATTTCCTTTTGTTCGGTTTCCAGCGCGCTGATGACGCCCGGCAGGCCGTCCAGCTCGCGTTGCTCCTTGAAGCTGAGTTTGCGGGTTTTGGACGCCGGTGCGGCGCTTGCCACGGGCGCCAGCGGCACGGCTGCCGCGCTGACCGAGGCCGCTTGCTTGGCCGCCTGGTCGCGCTCGTAGTTGAAGGCCTTGGCGCCTTTTTGGCCCCGGCTCTGGGCGATCTCATTGGCGCGTTGGGTCTGGATCAGCCAGTCGGTCACGCCGCCTTCGTATTCGCGCCACTTGGCATCGCCCTCGTAGGCAATGGTGCTGGTGACCACGTTGTCCAGAAAGGTGCGGTCGTGGCTGACCAAAAATACCGTGCCGTCGTAGGTTTGCAGCAGGTCTTCCAGCAGTTCCAGCGTGTCGATGTCCAGGTCGTTGGTGGGCTCGTCGAGCACCAGCACGTTGGCGGGGCGGGCAAACAGGCGCGCCAGCAGCAGGCGGTTGCGCTCGCCACCGCTCAGAGAGCGCACGGGCGAATTGGCGCGTGCCGGTGAGAACAAGAAGTCACTCAGGTAGCTCTTGACGTGCTTTTTCTGGTTGCCAATCTCGATCCATTCGCTGCCGGGGCTGATGAAGTCCTCCAGCGTGGCGTCCAGATCAAGCGCGTTGCGCATCTGGTCAAAGTAGGCCACCGAGATGTTGGCGCCCTGGCGAACCGTGCCCCAGGGACTGTGACCGGAGTCGGGTGGTGGCGCGTTGGCGGGCGCTGGATCAGGCTGGAGCTGGCCCAGAATCAGCTTGAGCAGGGTGGTCTTGCCGGCGCCATTGGGCCCCAACAAGCCAATCTTGTCGCCACGAAGGATGGTGGCCGAGAAATCGTGCACGATTTTTCGCTCACCAAAAGACTTGGACACATGGGTCAGTTCAGCTACCAGCTTGCCGCTCTTGTCACCACTGGCCACGTCCATGTTCACGCTGCCCACGACATCGCGGCGTGCCTGGTGTTTGGCGCGCAACTCGCCCAGGCGCACGATGCGGGCCTGCGCCCGGGTGCGCCGGGCCTCCACGCCCTTGCGAATCCAGATTTCTTCTTGCGCGAGCAGCTTGTCGGCGCGGGCGTTGATGACGGCTTCTTGCGCCAATTGCTCCTCTTTTTGTAGCAGGTAAGCGGCGAAGTTACCCGGGTAGGACAACAATTGACCCCGATCCAGCTCCACAATGCGCGTGGCCACGTTGTCCAGAAAAGACCGGTCGTGGGTGATGGTGATGATGGAGCCCTTGAACTCCACCAGCAGGCCTTCCAGCCACTCAATGCTGTCCAGATCCAGGTGGTTGGTGGGTTCGTCCAGCAGCAGCACATCGGGCTGCGCCACCAGGGCTTGTGCCAATGCCACGCGCTTCTTGGTTCCGCCCGACAGGGTGCTGACAATGGCTTGCGGGTCCAGGTGCAGGCGCTGCAGCGTCTCATTCACGCGCTGCTCCCAGTTCCAGCCGTCCAGCGATTCGATCTCGCTTTGCATGGCATCCAGGTCGCCATGGCCTTGGCAATACTCTTCAATCAGGCCTATAACCCTTGTCAGGCCTGCGCTGACAGCCACAAAAATAGTGGCGTCTGCGTCCAGCTGCGGCTCTTGCGCCACATAGGCAATGCGGGTGTTGTTCTGGACCTGCAGGCTGCCGTCGTCGGGCTTTTCCATGCCGGCCAGAATTTTGAGCATGGAGGATTTGCCCGTGCCGTTGCGGCCAATCAGGCCCACCCGCTCCGAGGTTTCAAGGGAAAAACCAGCGTGGTCGAGCAGGGCGACGTGCCCGAATGCCAGCTGGGCGTCAAGTAGTGTGATGAGTGCCATAAGGGCGGGATTATCCCTCGGTCCCCTGTTGGCGCGTGCTGGTGCGTCTGTCATGTTGGCCCACGTCGGCGTGAACCGGGTGTTGGTGTCTGGAGTGGGGGCACAATTCCGGCTGCTTTGCTTCACATCCCGATTCATGAAAAACCGTTGTTCCCTGGCTCTGGCTCTCGTGGCGCTGCTTGCCTTTGTCATGCCGGCCGCTGGTGCCCAGCCCGTTTCGTTCGGGCTGTTTGGCGACATGCCCTACAGCCCTTGGCAGCGCGCGCAGTTGCCGGATCTCATGGCCGAGATGGACCGGGACAACCTGGCGTTTGTGGTGCATGACGGGGACATCAAAAACGGGTCAAGTGAGTGCAGCGATACGGTGCTGCAAGACGTTTTGGGTCTTTTTCAGGCCTCAAAGACGCCGCTGGTCTACGTGCCGGGCGACAACGAGTGGACCGATTGCCACCGCAAAAGCAACGGCGCTTTTGATCCCCTGGAGCGTTTGAGCAAGCTGCGGGAGCTGTTCTTTGGTGGGAATGCGTCGCTGGGGCGCCACCCCATGCCCTTGGTGCGCCAAAGCAGCGCTCCGGCTTTTGCCAGCTACCGGGAAAACGTGCGCTGGGAGGCGGGCGGCGCGTTGTTTGTGGGTTTGAACATACCCGGCAGCAACAACAACTTCCATGGCACCACCAAAAACAGCGGGCCGGTACCGGAGTTTGTGGAACGCAGCACAGCCAACAAAGCGTGGCTGGCGCAGGCTTTTGCGCACGCTCGCGCCAAGAAATTGGCGGGGGTCTTGATCGTGATTCAGGCCAATCCGGGCCTGGAGGCCTTCAGCGCTGCCAAGACCCGGCTGGGCTACGTTGACTTTCTGGCGCAGCTCCAGAGCGAGACCGCCTCCTTTGGCCGCCCCGTGGTGCTGGTGCATGGCGACACCCATTGGCACCGGATTGACCAGCCGCTGCTCGATGCCTCCGAGTCCAAGCTGCTGACCAACTTCACCCGGGTAGAAACCTATGGCTACCCGTTCATGGGGTGGGTCAGGGGCACGGTGGATGCAGCTGACCCGGAGGTGTTCCGGTTTTCGTCCCGGCCGTGGCACGCCGTTGAGCCACCCCGATGATGGCCCAGTGCAGCGCCTGCCCGGATTCAGCCTGCCGGCTTGCGGTTGACCAGCACAATGCCCAGGGCGACCAGTGACAAGGAGGCGATCAAATTCAGTGTTACCGGCTCGTTCAGCCAGAGCGTGCCAAAGAGCAGGGCAAAGACGGGGGTCAAAAACACAAAGGCCGAGATTTTGGTGGCCGGGTAGCGCCCCAGCATCCACATCCACGCCAGGTAACTGGCAAACGCGCCCACCACGGTTTGCAGCACCAGCGAGGTAGTGGCGAACGCACTGAATTGCCAGACCCAGCGCTCGCCCAGCATCAGCGACAGCACCGGCAGCGTCACCGTGCTCACACTCACCTGGTAGAACAGCAGCTTTTCGGGGCTCACCCGGGTCAGGCGCGAGCCACGAATGACCACGGTGGTCAGGCCCCACATCATGCCGGCACTCAGAGCCAGCAGGTCGCCCAGCCACTGATCGGGATGGCTGGCAGCGCCCAGGCCGTCACGCAGGGCAAAAACCACCGCCGCGAAGGCGAGCCCCAGGCCCAGCCATTGCACCGGACGCAGCCGCTCGGCAGTCACAAAGAGGGGCAACAGCACCGCCACCCAGAAGGGGGATGTATAGAGAAACACCGTCAGCCGCGAGGCGGCCGAATACTGCAAGCCGGCATAAAGGCAGGCGAATTCAATCGCAAACAGGCTGCCGGCCAGCAGCCCGGCGGCTAGCGTGCCATCGCGTTCAAACAAACGGACCCCGCGCCAACGCGCCCACAGCCACAGCAGCACCGTGGCGCCTGCGAAACGAATCGCCGCCTGAAACACCGGCGGCAAGTCGGGAATGGTGGCTTTCACCAAGACCTGCTGAAAGCCCCAAAACAGGCAGCAGCCCAAAAGCAGGCTGATGGCGAGGGCGTCGAGATGGTCTTTGCGCTGGGTCATGAAACAGGGTGCTTTGTTGGCAACAGAAGGCTGTTGCGGCCAGCGGGCGAGCCTATCAGAACATGCGCAAAACCTGTGTCACCTTCAAATTCAGCGCGCCTTGAATGCGCTTGAAGTAGGACGTGTGGGCATCCGAGTGAGGTGGCCAGTTGGCCAGAAACGCGCGCTCAAAGAACGAGTGGTCGTAGTCCACCGCCAGGGCGTCGACGTGAACACCCGCCGTGCGCGTACCGTACAAGGGCGTGTGGGGCGAGGCCTCAACGCCAATGCGCGTGATGATGCCCGCCAGTGACCCGTGCAGGTTGGGCATGCCTGCGGCGCCGTTGTTGATCACCACAGGTGCCTGGCTGTGCTTGACAAGCTGCCTCAGCGCGGGCTGGCAGGTGTGGGTGGATGCAAACACGTCCACTTGGGCTTGCTCAAAGGCCGCCAGCAACCCGGTCTCCTGGGCCGGATCGCCCAGCACCTCCAGGTCAAAGCGCCAGCCTGCAAGTGAGTCGGCGTCGCCATGCACCACGGCCACCCGGCAGTCACCCACCTGGTAGCGGGCGAACAGGGGCAAGGCAGCCAGTTGCGCCTGGATGGCGGGATGGTGTGCAGCCGTGGCTTTGAGCCGGGCATGGATTCGGTTGGAGCGCTCCACGACGCTCATCTCCACATGGTCCGGGTAAGCGCAGCCGCAGCCGGACTCGTCACTGTCGGCCAGCAACTCAGCCTCGACGTTGCCAGCGATGGCGTGGTGCGTCAGCACGCGGTGGTTGACGGCCTCAAAACCGGCGTCATCGACATTGAACCAATTGAAGTCACCGTTGAAGCACACCGTGACCGGGCCGGTTTCAAGCGCAGCCAGGGCCTCAATCGCATCAAGTGCCTGCAGGTTGCCGTAGAGCCCGCCCACAACATACAGCGTTTGCGCCTCCCGGGTGGGCGCGCTGGCCAGCGCTTGGGCGCCATAGCGGTATCGGATCGGGCAGGTGCGGCCAGGCAGGTCGGTCATGAGGACGCCTTTATGAATGGGTTGGGTCGGATATTGCGCGCCGCGGGCCGCTGGGGATCTTGGCATGGCGGCGCGGCCCGGTACAGCTCGGCCAGCAGCGCTTCATTCACCTCGGTCACCGGAAAATCGAACGCGATGCGCCCGGCGCGCAGGCCAATGACGCGATCTGCCAGGCCGGCCAGCAAAGCCGGGTTGTGCACCACAGTGATCAGGGTGGCGCCCTGCGCGGCCTGCGCCAGCAACTGGCACACCTCAATGGCCGCTGCAGGGTCCAGCGCGGCGGTGGGTTCATCCGCCAATATCAGCCGGGGTTGCTGCATCAGAAGGCGGGCCATGGCCACTTTTTGGCGCTCGCCGCCCGAGAGCTGGTCCGCCCGGGTGGCTGCCCGCGCGCGCAGGCCCACCGCGTGCAGCGCGGCCTCGGCCTGGGTCTGTTCTGCGGGGGTGAAATGGCGACTCCAGCGGCGCCAGCCGCGCACACGGCCAAGGCAGCCAATCAGCACGTTGTCCAGCGCACTGAGCCGCGTCACCAGGTGCAGCCCCTGCAAGACCTGGCCCACCTCCCGGCGCAGCTGGCGCAATTCGGCGGGAGCCAGCGTGGTGTGCAGCGGGTGGCCCAGCACCTCCAGTCGGCCATGCGCGGGCGGCATGAAGCCGCTCAGGGCCCGCAGCAAAGTCGATTTGCCCGCGCCATTGGGCCCCACAATTCCGACGCGTTCGCCCGGCATTATTCGCAGTTCGGCAACCTCCAGCAGGGTGCGCCCACCGGCGGCACACACCAGCGAGCCCATGGCGATGGCGGGCGCGCTCACAGCAGGGCCGCCCGGATACGGCGGCTCATGGCGTCAAACGAGGCCACCAGAACCACCACCACAATCAGCACGGTGGACAGACGGCCCCACTGAAACAAGGACGTGGCCTCAGTGATGAGCAGGCCCAGCCCTCCGGCGCCGATGATGCCCAGGATGGTGGAGTCGCGGATGTTGAACTCCCAGATATACAGGTGGCTGGAGATGAATTGCGGCATCACCGCAGGCCAGATGGCATGCAAAAACACCTGCGCCGGGCTCGCGCCCACACTGCGCACGGCGTTGATGGCCGCCATGTCGAGCGACTCGATGGCCTCGGCAAACAATTTGCCATAGGTGCCCATGGAGTGCAGGCCAATGGCCAGAATGCCCGCCGTGGGGCCCAGGCCGACGATGCCCACCAGCACCAGCCCGAACACCAGCGTGTGAATTGAGCGCACCCCATCCAGAATGCCTTTGGCCAGCCAGGCCAGGGGCCGGGGTGCCGCCAGATTGCGCGCAGTCAACAGCGCCAGGGGCAGCGAGAGCAATGCGCCCAGCAACGAACCCAGAGTGGCAATGCGCACGGTGGTCCAGGTGGCCTCACCCAGGCCCGCCAGGTAGTGGCGCTCCACCTCCCGGCGGTTCTCGGTGCGCAGCAAGGTGCCGTCGTCGCTGCGGTACTCCAGCGCCGGATTGCCCAGCCACACATCCAGAAAACTGGGGTGGGCAAAGTCGGTGGCGGTTTTCAGGAGGTTGGCGACCGGGTTACGGCCCATCGACAGCTCGCCCTCCTGGATCAGCGACCCCAGGCACAGGGCCACCAGCAGGGCGTAAGCCAGCGCCAGCAGACCCATGCCATAACGTGTGCGGGATTTCACTTGACGGTCAATATCCCGGTGGCCAGGCCGGCGTCGCGAATCGGCTTGTAAAAGCGGTTGTCACGGCTGACAAAGCCGGTGTAGTGGGGCGGCAGCAAGTTGGGCTGGGTCTTTTGGGCCTCGCCCACACTGATCAACGCAGTCTGCAAGCGGGCGACCAGCGCCTTGTCGGCAAACAAGGTCTTGCTCACCGCCACGGCATCATTGGGCAGGGGCGCCGATTGCCAGATGACGACCGATTGAGATGCCTTGATCAGCCCCTGCGCGATCATGGCATTGCGGTTGCGGTTGTAGTCGGCCCCAGCGTCCAGCACGCCCTGGGCTACCTGAGTCTCGATGGCCTGGTGCTTGGTGTGCAGCACTTTGCCAAAGTAAGTGGCGGGGTTGATGCCTTGGGTCATGAAGTAATGCAGGGGAATCAGGTAGCCCGAGGTGGAGCCCTTGTCGCCAAACGCGAAGGTCTTGCCCCTGAGGTCGGCCACGGTCTTGATGCCCGAGTTGGGATGCGTCACCATGATGGCGAAATACTCGGGCTTGTCGTCGTACAGGATGGTGGAGACCACCTGCGCGCCGGCCTCGTTATTGGCCAGCACGTAGCCCCAAGGGCCCATCAGGGCAATGTCGGTCTCGCCCGCGGCCAGGGACTTGGCCAAGCCTTCCCAGCTGTCGACCGTGCGCAGCTCCACCGGGCGTTTCAATTGGGCAGCCAGGTAGTTGGCCAGCGGGCGGTAAGTAGCGTCGTTTTTGTCTTTGTCGGGCTGGAACAGGCCCACGCCAAATTTCAGGGGCGGCTCGGCGGCCAGGGCGCTGACTGTCAGCAGGGCGACAGCCAAAGCCGTGAAGAGACGGGGCAACAGGGTCATCAGGATTCCAGGGTGTTCAGGGTTGGGTGCGGGTTTGAATGAGGGTGGGGGATGAAGTCCGGGCGGGCGATCCACCCCGCTGGCAAGGCCAGCAGGTCATCGGGTTCATCTACATCGCGCAAGGTCGTCATCAGATGCAGCGTCCAGGGAATGGCGGCGGCGCGGCGTCGGGTCTCTGCGGCCACAGCGGCTGTACTCCAGGGCATGTCATCAAAGAGGCTGCCGTGAAACTGGTTCAGGCCCAGCAGCGCGTAGCCGCCATCCAGGGTGGGGGTCAGGCAGGCATTGTGGGTGTGCAGGCTGGCTGCGGCGCCTTGCAGATGAGAGGCGTCCATTTGCGGGCAGTCGGTGCCGATGAGCAGCACCGATTCACCCCGGTGCAGGGTGCGTTGTGCGGCGCGCGCCATCCGTTCGCCCAGGTCGCCCTCGCCCTGGTCAGACCACTGCAACTGGGGTGATAGCGCCAGCGCCGCCCACGCTGGGTCACTTTTGTCAGGCGCGGCGCACAACTCGACCGGGCCCACGTCCGCCAGCAGGGCGATGTGTACCGCATGGCGCAGCATCTGTTGCGCCAGCGCGGCTGCACCTTGCGCACCCAAAGCGGGTATCAACCGGGTTTTGGCGTAGCCGGGCCGGGGGGCCTTGGCGATGATGACAATGCGCACGGGTACAGGCTCAGCCGCGTTCATCGGTAAGCCTTGGCCAGCACGCTGGGCGCCACGCCGCGCCAGTACGCCCAGCGCAGGCGCCACATCAACACCATGGTGCGCCAGACTCCGCGTGTTTCCCAGCGTCGCCCGGAGGTGACGACCCGCGCGCGGAGGCAAACGGGCTTGGAGAGGGCGCCCAGGCGGCGCGACATCTCGATATCTTCCATCAGCGGCTGCACCGGAAAGCCGCCCACGGCCTCAAAGGCCTCGCGGGTCATGAACATCGCCTGGTCACCCGTGGCGATGCCGGTGAGCCTGGAGCGCCAGTTCATCATGGTGGATATCACGCGCAGCATGGCGGGGCGCCCGGCAATAGCCACGTCAAACCGGCCCCAACAGCGGACCTCGGTCAGTGCCGTGTCGATGAGGGTCAGTGCCCCTTCGGGCAGGCGGGTATCGGCGTGCAAAAAAACCAGGGTGTGGCCGCTGGCCTGGGCCGCCCCGGTTTTCATCTGTTGGGCGCGACCCCGCTCGCTGCGGATCACCCGCAAGCCGGCGCGCTCGGCCAACTCCAGGGTGCCGTCGCTACTGCCGCCGTCCACCAGCAGCACCTGGGCGCCGGCTTGGGAAAAAGGGGCGAGATGCGCTGCCAGTTGACTTAGCCCGGGTGCCTCATTGAGCACGGGCACGATGATGGAGAACGTTCTTGATGACACGCCAATGGCCCGCCAATTACTCGTGCAGGGCCCCGCCGCAACTGCTGCCTTGCCCGGCCGTGCAGCCATAGCAGTGGTCCGCCACCCGGATGGACTGGCCAGCGGGGTCAAATGTCAGCAGCTCACGCAAGTGCGGGCGGCTGATGAATTCGGTGCTGGAGG
>CALRWE010000134.1:0-13669 GCA_943371745.1 Rhodoferax sp. OV413 | reverse complement strand
GGCGGCGTTGGCGCCAACGCCGCCGCCCAGCAGCCGCACGACAGCTTGCGAGTCCACCGGGACCGGGCCGGAGACGGAAAGGGCCGCCACTGGAGCCGAGGGTTCCACGGAAACCCCATTCAACACCCAATACGCCGCACTGGCAGCTGCCAGGGCAGCCAGGGTAAAAGTGGTGATCCGTAGAGGCCAAATGGAATGCGGGTAAGTCTGCATGGGTCGATTATCATTCAGGGAAACCAGTCTTATGAGTGAACCCATCCCCATGAAAGCCCCCTTCGCCACCCTGCGCCACTCGATTCAACGCGGGTTCACCTTGATTGAACTGATGGTGGTCCTCTTGATCATTGGCGTGTTGGCCGCGTTGATTGTGCCCAATGTGCTGGACCGGGCCGATGACGCCCGCGTGACCGCAGCGCGCACCGACGTCAACAACCTGATGCAGGCCCTCAAACTCTACAAGCTCGACAACCAGCGCTTTCCAACGGCCGAACAAGGCCTGCAGTCCCTGTTGACCAAACCCACCAGCCCCCCGGTGCCCGTCAACTGGAAGACTTACCTCGACAAACTACCCAGCGATCCCTGGGGCCGGGCTTACCTGTACATCAACCCCGGCCTCAAGGGCGAGGTGGACGTGATGTCCTTCGGCGCCGACGGACAGGCCGGGGGCGAAGGCAACAATGCAGATATTGGAAGCTGGCAGTAACACCAGGAACCGGGGGTTCACCCTGCTGGAGTTGCTGGTAGTCCTGGTGATCGTGGCTCTGGTCTCGGTAGGCGTCGGATTCTCCCTGCGCGACTCGTCACAGGTGCAGCTGGACCGTGAAGCCGAGCGTCTGGCTGCCCTGCTGGAGTCCGCCCGGGCTCGTTCCCAGGTCAGCGGCGTGCCAGTGAGGTGGCGCGCACAGCCCGGCGGTTTCCGGTTTGAAGGTTTGGCCGCGACCGAACTGCCCCAGCAGTGGCTGGACGCCGATACCCGGGCAGTGAGCCAGACCAACCCCGCCCAGGGAGCCACATTGCTGCTGGGCCCAGAGCCCATCATCGGCCCCCAGTCCGTCGTGCTGACCTCCAGCAGCCAGCGTGATCGCCAGGTGCGACTGGCCACCGATGGTGTGCGCCCGTTTGCCCTTGCCCCGACCACGCCGTGAGCGCCGTGACCCCGGCCAGACCAGACGCTCCAACGCAACCCGCACGGGGATTCACCCTGGTGGAAGTGCTGGTGGCATTGAGCATCGTGGCCATTGCCCTGATGGCGGGTTTGCAGGCCACCAATGCCCTGACTCGCCATGCACAGCGCCAGTCCGACATCTTGCTGGGCCAGATTTGCGCGGAAAACGAACTCATCAAGGTTCGCCTGGCGCGCCAGATGCCGGGCGTGGGCGACACCGTCATCACGTGTACCCAGGGGGGCCAGGACTTTGCCGTGGCCCTGGCCGTGCGCGCCACGCCCAACCCCAATTTCAGCCGCGTTGACGCGCAAGTCCTCAAGGACGACGCGCCCGTGTTGCGCCTGTCTACCGTGGTGGGGCGCTACTGATGCAGCCAACGCCTCTGTGCAAACCCACAACAGGGAAACGATTGCCAAACGGGTTCACCCTGATTGAGCTGCTGGTAGCCATTGGTCTGATGGCCCTGATGGCGGCCCTGAGTTGGCGCGGCCTGGACGGGATGACGCGGGCGCAGACCCAAATGCGCCAGCATTCCGATGAGGTCTTGACCCTCCAGGCAGCGCTGGGCCAGTGGGGCGCGGACCTGGACGCCCTGACCACCCAGCCCGCCACCCCTAACCTGGACTGGGACGGTCGGGCGCTGCGTTTGCTGCGCCGAAGCGCCGCGGACCCCGGCGAGGGCCTGACTGTCGTGGCCTGGTCACGGCGCGCCTTGGACGGCCAGGGTCAGTGGTTGCGCTGGCAGTCCCCTCCCTTGCGAAGCCGTGGCGAGGTGCAGGCGGCCTGGCAAAAGGCGGCGATCTGGGCCCAAAACCCCAGCGACGAGGACCGCCTGCGCGAGGTCCGTCTGGTGCCCCTGGAGCAATGGCAGATTTTTTATTACCGCAGTGATGCCTGGAGCAACCCCATGTCCAGCGCTGGCACCGCAACCGTCACCGGACTGGTCGCCACAACGGATTCCCAAATCCCCGACGGCGTGCGCCTGGTTCTGACCCTCCCACCCGGCCTGGCCATCCACGGCACGCTGACCCGCGACTGGCTGCGCCCCGGGGTCGAGGGCGGCAAATGACACCCCATGCGCCCAAGTCGCAACGCGGGGCCGCCATCCTGACGGCCATGTTGACCGTGGTGCTGGTGGCCTCGCTGGCCTCCGCTGCCCTGTGGCAGCAATGGCGCAGTGTAGAGGTGGAGGCTGCACAAAGAGGCCGCACTCAGTCGGCCTGGATTCTCACGGGGGCCCAGGACTGGGCCCGCCTGATCCTGCGCGAAGATGCCCGCAAAGGCGGTGCAGACCACCTGGCCGAACCTTGGGCTGTGCCCCTGGAAGAAGCCCGGCTGTCCACGTTTTTGGCCGCAGACCGCAGCAACGCCCAAAGCGCTGAAGACACCGAAGAGGCCTTTTTGTCCGGCCACATCATCGATTTGCAGTCCCGTCTCAACGTCACCAACCTGGTGCAGGACGGCAAGATTCATGAACCCAGCCAACTGGCCTTTTCCCGACTTTTTGAACTGCTGAACCTGCCCGCCAACGAGTTAGCCATCCTGACCGACACCCTGCTGCGGGCCCAGGTCGCCAACCCAACCCCGGGTGTGGCAAACAGCACACCCAGCCTGAGCGACGCGCCCCTGCTGCCCCGCGACACCGACCAACTGGCCTGGGCCGGGCTGTCGCCCGGCACCCTGGCTGCTGTGCGCCCATTCATCACCCTGCTGCCGGTGCGCACACCGGTCAACCTGAATACCGCATCGGCTGAGGTCATCTATGCGTGTGTGACCGCCTTCGACCAAGCCAATGCGCAGGCCCTGGTGCGGGCCCGCAACATCACGCACCTGGCGACGCTGGCCGAGGCCGCCAAAGCAGGGCGCAATGAGGCAGCCCAGTTTGATGGCAACCAGCACAGCGTCGCATCAAAATTCTTTGAGGTGCAGGGCAACCTGCGGGTGGGGGAGACGGTGGTGCAAGAACAATCCGTGGTGCAACGCGATGGCCTGACGGTCAAAACCCTGTGGCGCCAGCGCGGCGTGGCACAGGCTCTGCCCCCCCTACAATGACTGGCTGAGCGTCCCCATGTCCACTTTGATCGTCACCCTTCCCTCCCGCCCGTCCGACGAAAATGCCGGATACGACTACCTGTTGACGCCCGATGGTGTGACGCCAGGCGATACCTCGCGTGCACCGTTGGCCCTGCTACCCCGGCCCAAAGACGCCGAAGTGGTGGCCTTGGTTGCGCCATGCCACTTGTCGTGGCATGAGGTGCAGCTGCCCCGGGGCACGCTGGGGCGTGGGATCTTCCAGGACAAAAGCACCCCACGCCTGCGTGCCGTGCTGGAAGGCTTGATGGAAGACCGACTGCTCGACGAGACCTCGCAGCTCCATTTTGCGATCGCCCCGGATCCCCGCCCCGACGCCCCCCTGTGGGTAGCAGTGTGTGACCGCGCCTGGCTGCGCAACGCCCTGCAAACGCTGGAAATGGCCGGCCTGAAGGTGGGCCGGGTGGTGCCGGAATTTGCGCCTGATGCGCCGGCCGATGTGCTCCATGTGGTGGGAGAACCCGAAGATGCCCGCCTGGTTTTCACGGGTCGCGGCGGGGTATCCAGCTGGCCTTTGTCGGTGGAATCGGTGGCTCTATTGAGCTGGCCCGAGGCGCACAGCATCGTGGCCGAGCCCGCTGTAGCCCAGCTGGCCGAACAACTCTTCAAGCGCCCCGTCTCCTTGCAACAGGCTGCCCTGAGGCGCCTGCAAACCAGCGCGTCGCCCTGGGATCTGGCGCAGTTTGATTTGGTGCAGTCGGGCCGCAGCCGCGCCTTCAAAGGCATCTTCGCGGCCCTGGCCAACTTCCTGCGTGCCCCCCGATGGCGCGCCGCACGCCTGGCCCTGGTGGCGATGGTGGTGGTCAATATCGCGGGTCTGAATACCTTGGCCTGGCGCGAAAAAGCGGCTATTCAAGCCCAGCGCACTGCTCTTCGCAACACCCTAACCAGCACCTTTCCCGGTGTGCGGGTGATCGTGGATGCGCCCGTTCAAATGGCGCGGGAAGTGGCAGCCCTGCAGCAGATGAGCGGCGCACCCACGGGACGCGACTTCGAAACCATGATGGCCTTGTTTGGCGCATCTGCCCCCGCCAATACGGTTCCCAGCGGCATGGAATTCACAGGCGGTGAGCTCCGCCTGAGGGGGCTGACGCTGCAACCCCTGGACATAGAGCAAATCGCGTTCAAAATGAAAGCCAGCGGCTACCTGGTCACCCCCGACCAGGACAGCCTGTCGATCAAGCAAGGCAATACTCCATGACACTCCCGCCTGCGCTGATGGCCCGATGGAACGTCCTGGCCCGGCGCGAACAGCAGGCCGTGCTCATGGCGCTCACACTGGTACTGGGCGCCTTGCTGTGGTGGTTGGCGCTGGCGCCAGCACTCTCAACGCTGCGCAGCGCACCCCAGCAGCTGCGGCTTCTTGAAACACAGCTTGAGCAAATGCAGCGCCTGCAGCAGCAGGCCAAAACGTTTCAGGCCCAGCCCGTCTTGACGCTCGCTGAATCGCGGCGTTTGCTGGAAGCCTCGGTAAAAACCCTGGGCCCCAATGCGCAGCTGGCCGTGGTCGGGGAGCGGGTGACGCTCACACTCAAGGGAGCTTCTGCAGACGCGGTGGCTCAATGGCTGACGCAGGCGCGCCTGACTGCACGCGTCTCCCCCACGGAGGCCCGCCTGGTGCGCAATGCAGCGGGCACCTGGGATGGTGCGATGGTGCTCATCCTGAGCACACGCTAGGCGTCGCTCATTCGACACCGCTTATCCCATGGTCCGCCTCACCCGTTCTCGCCCCAGGGCATCCACCTCGCCCAATGGCATCCCGGCCCCTTGGGGATGGGCCCTGACCGGAGCGCTGACAGGTCTCCTGCTCATTCTGCTTTTTCAGGCGCCGGCGCGCTGGCTCACAGGCGCGCTGCAGCAGGCCAGCCTGGGGCGACTTGTTTTTCAAGGTGCCCGGGGCACCGTCTGGAGCGGCTCGACCAAACTCACACTCACCGGCGGCGCGGGCAGCCAGGCCGCAGCGACCCTGCCGGGCCGGGTGAGCTGGTTGATCCAGCCCGCACCCAACGGCCTGCAGGTCAAGCTGCAGGCAGATTGCTGCATGCAGCAAGCCTGGCGCCTGAACCTGATTCCCAGCTGGAGCGGTGCGCAATTGGTTCTGGCCGACAGCGTCTCGCAGTGGCCTGCCCAGTGGCTCACCGGCTTGGGCACCCCCTGGAACACGGTCCAGATCGAAGGTCAACTCGCCTTGGCCACCCAGGGGCTGAGTCTGCGATGGGCAGGTGGACGCATGGCGATGGCCGGGCGCCTGCAGCTGGACGCTGACAACATCTCGTCGCGCCTGTCCACGCTCAGGCCCATGGGCAGCTACCGCGCCACGATCCAGGGGGGCGCAGCACCCTCGCTCGAACTGGAAACCCGGGAGGGCCGCCTACAATTGTCCGGCACCGGTCAGTGGGTAGGCGCACGGTTCAGGTTTGATGGCGTGGCCAGCGCCGCCCCCGAACACCAGGACGCCCTGTCGAATCTTCTGAACATCATCGGGCGGCGCGACGGCGCCCGCGCCATCATCAAAGTAGGTTGAATCCGAATGAAATTCCACGTTTTCCGACCCGCACAGCTTGCTATTTATTCAATAGCTGGAAATGCTTTAATCATAGCGGCTACAGCCTTATTTCCCTTGTATTCTATGGCCCAGGCGCCGGCGGCCCTGAAACCAGGTGAACCGGTCACATTGAACTTCAACAACGCCGAGATCGAAGCCGTGGCACGCGCCATGGCGGGCATCACTGGCGCCAATGTGGTCGTGGACCCGCGCGTCAAGGGCACGATCACCCTGGTGACCGAGCGGCCGGTCAAGCCCCCTGTGGCCATGAGCCAGTTTTTGACGGCGCTGCGCCTGCAGGGCTTCACCATGGTGGAGTCGGCCGGGCTTTACAAGGTGGTGCCGGAGGCCGATGCCAAGCTGCAAAGCGGCTCGGTCATCTTGAGCGATGGCTTGCAGGGCGGGCCGAGTGGCAACCAGATCACGACCCAGATTTTCCGGCTCAATTTCGAGTCCGCCAACAACCTGGTGCCGATCCTGCGCCCCTTGATCAGCCCCAACAACACCATCAACGTCAACCCCGGCAACAACTCGCTGGTGATCACCGACTACGCCGACAACCTGCGCCGCATGGCCCGCATCATTGCCGCCATGGACGTGTCCAACGCCAGCGATGTGGAGGTGCTGCCCCTCAAGCACGCCATCGCATCGGATCTGGCGCCTCTGGTGCTGCGCCTGATCGAGTCGTCGGGTGGTGCGGTGGCCGGGGCCGGGCAGGCCGACACCTCGTTCAAAACCCTGCTGGTGGCCGAGCCGCGCTCCAACGCCCTCATTTTGCGGGCGGCCAACCCGGCCCGCGTGGCCTTGGTCAAGGCGCTGGTCGAAAAGCTGGACCAGCCGTCCGCGACGGGCAACGCGGCAGGCAACATCCATGTGGTGTACCTCAAAAACGCCGATGCCACCAAGTTGGCAGCCACCCTGCGGGCCGCCATGTCCGGGGAGGCCCGTAGCGCCGTGCCTACGGGCATCACCGGCGCCCCTCCGATCGGCGGCACGTCCAGTTCAGGCAGCACAGCCAGCACTGCAGCCACCTCCGGTGGACAGATTCAGGCCGACACCGCCACCAACGCGCTGATCATCACCGCGCCCGAGCCGCAGTACCGGCAATTGCGCGCGGTCATTGACCAGCTCGATGGCCGCCGCGCCCAGGTGTTTGTGGAAAGTATGATCGCCGAGGTCAGTGCCGACCGGGCGGATGAGTTCGGCATCCAGTGGCAGGGCGCACTGGGTGGCGCGGGCAGCACCAACATCGGGCTGCTGGGCACCAACTTCTTGCGCAACTCGATCAGCAAGATCAGCGGCAATATTCTGGATGTGACCGCGTCGGTGGCCGGCGGCGCACCGGCCATTGGTACAGGCGCCAACTTCGGGTTGGCGCACAAGACCAACGGCGTCTATGTACTGGGGTTTCTGGCCCGTTTTCTGGAGACCAGCGGCACAGGCAACGTGCTCTCGACGCCCAATTTACTGACGCTGGACAACGAAGAGGCCAAAATTGTCATTGGCGAAAACGTGCCCTTTGTCACCGGCCAGTTCACCAACCCCGGCACCACCTCGGGCGGGTCGGTGAGCCCGTTTCAAACCATTGAGCGCAAAGACGTGGGCCTGACGCTCAAGATTCGCCCCCAGATCAGCGAAAACGGCACCATCAAGCTGGTGGTGTTCCAGGAAAACTCGCAGGTCAAGGCGGGCACCGAGACCGCCGCCAACGGCCCCACCACAACCAAGAGTACGATCGAATCCACCGTGCTGGTGGACGACGGCAACATCGTGGTGCTGGGCGGCTTGCTCAAGGACAAATACTCCGGCTCGCAAGAAAAGATACCCGGTCTGGGCGATGTACCCCTGTTTGGCAACCTGTTCAAGAGCGAGGCGCGCGGGCGCACCAAAACCAACCTGATGGTATTTTTGCGTCCGGTCGTGGTGCGCGACAACACGGCCACCGGGCGCCTGTCGATGGACCGTTATGACGTGATGCGCGCCGGCATGAAAGAGGCCCAGCCCGAACCGAGCCTGCTGGTGCCCATCAATGAAGGACCGCAACTGCCCATGCTGCCGGGCTCCCAGGCACCCACCACACCCAGGCCCCTGGGTGCCTCGCCCGACACCTTCACGCCAACCCCACGCTAAGACCGGCTCACCTTGCCATGCGCTACCCCCTGCCCTACGCCTTTGCCCGCACCCACCAGCTGCTGCTGGAAGACCAGGCCGACGAGCTAACGCTGTGCGTTCACCCGGACTCGGGCGCCAGCGCGGTGAACGAGGTGATGCGCAAGTACCCGGTGCGCCAGTTGCAAAGCCTGGCTGCCCCGGCCCTGATTCAGCGCATCAGCGCTGCCTACGCCCAGGGCGAGTCCAGCGCGGCCGCCGTGGTGAGCGAGGTCGAGAGCGACGCCGACTTGTCCCGCATGATGCAGGACCTGCCCGCCATTGAAGACCTGCTGGAAACGTCCGACGACGCGCCCATCATCCGCATGCTCAATGCGCTGCTGACTCAGGCCGCGCGCGATGGCGCCAGCGACATCCATATTGAGCCCTACGAGCGGCATTCCAGCGTGCGCTTCCGGGTGGACGGTACCCTGCGCGAGGTGGTGCAACCCAACCGGGCGCTGCACGCCGCGCTGATTTCGCGCCTGAAGATCATGGCCGAACTCGACATTGCCGAGCGTCGCCTGCCGCAAGACGGCCGCATCTCCCTGCGCATTGGCACCCGGGCGGTGGACGTACGGGTGAGCACCCTGCCCAGCGCCCACGGCGAGCGCGCCGTGCTGCGGCTGTTGGACAAATCGCAAGGGCGCCTGAGCCTGGAAACCCTGGGCATGCAGGGCGAGGCCCTGAGCCGTTTTGAGCGCCTCATTGCGCAACCCCACGGCATCGTGCTGGTCACCGGCCCCACCGGCTCGGGCAAAACCACCACGCTGTACGCGGCGCTGAGCCGCCTGGACGCCACCCGCAACAACATCATGACGGTGGAAGACCCGATTGAATACGAACTGACAGGTGTGGGGCAAACGCAGGTGAATGCGCGCATTGAACTCACCTTTGCCAAGGCCTTGCGCGCCATCCTGCGCCAAGACCCGGACATCATCATGATCGGCGAGATCCGGGACTTTGAGACCGCGCAAATCGCCATTCAGGCCTCGCTCACCGGCCATCTGGTGCTGGCCACGCTGCACACCAACGACGCCACCAGCGCGGTGACCCGGCTGACCGACATGGGCGTGGAGCCCTTTTTGTTGAGTTCGTCCTTGCTGGGCGTGCTGGCCCAACGGCTGGTGCGCAAGCTGTGCCTGATCTGCCACGGAGACGGCTGCGCGGCCTGCGGACAAACCGGCTACCAGGGGCGCAGCGGCGTGTTTGAGTTGCTGGTCACCGATGAGGCCCTGCGCGCCCAGATCCACAACAAAGCGTCTGAAGCCGACATCCGCGCGGCGGCCCTGGCTGGCGGCATGACCCTGATGCGCGAGGACGGTGAGCGCCTGGTGCAGCTGGGTATCACCTCGCGCGAAGAATTGCTGCGGGTGACCCGCGACTAGTATGTGGCCCCCACGCTTGTCACTTCGTGTACTTCGCTACCCCCCAAGGGGGGCGGCCAGGCGCTGCAGTCAATCGGTGAGATAGGCCCCAAAACACCATGCCTGTTTACTCATTCGAAGCCCTTACCGCCGACGGGCAAACCCGCAAAGGCGTGATCGACGCCGACTCGGCCCGAGCCGCGCGCGGCATGCTGCGCAGCCAGGCCATGGTGCCGCTCAACGTCACGACTGTAGGCGCAGAGGCCTCGGGCGAGCCAGGCAGCCGCAGCACGGGGTTGGGCCAACGGTTCAAGCGCCGCGTGTTCAACGCCACGGGTTTGAGCATCTGGACGCGCCAGCTCGCTGGCCTGGTGTCATCGGGGCTGCCGCTGGAACGCGCGCTCACCTCACTGTCGGATGAAGCCGAGGCCGACCCCGAGCGCCATCTGGTGGCCACCTTGCGCGCCGAGGTCAATGCTGGCTCGACCTTTGCCAAGGCGCTGTCGCAGCACACTCATGAGTTCTCTCCGATTTACATGGCCGTGATCGGGGCTGGCGAGCAAAGCGGCAACCTCGGACTGGTGCTGGAGCGCCTGGCCGACGACCTCGAAGAACAACAAGCCCTCAAGGCCAAGCTGATCGGCGCCGCACTCTACCCCGCTATCGTGACCCTGGTGGCGGTCGTGATCGTGCTGTTTCTCGTGACTTATGTCGTGCCGCAAGTGGCGCAGGTGTTTGCCGGCAGCAAACGGGCACTGCCTTTGCTCACGGTGATGATGATCGGCACCAGTGACTTTGTACGCCACTACGGCTGGCTCATGCTGGCCGGGCTGATTGCCGCTGGGGTGAGCTTGCGCGTGGCACTGGCCAACCCCTTGTTTCGGGAAAAGTTCGATGCCGCCTGGCTGAACCTGCCCATTCTGGGCAAGCTGGCCCGCAGCTACAACACCGCCCGTTTTGCCAGTACGCTGGCCATGCTGGCGGCGGCCGGTGTACCGATTCTCAAGGCCCTGCAGGCGGCGGCCCAGACCTTGTCCAACCAGGCCATGCGCGCTGACGCGCTGGACGCGCTGGTTCTGGTGCGAGAAGGGGCACCACTGGCCTCGGCCCTCGCCCAAAAAAAGCGCTTCCCGGGCTTGCTGGCCATGTTTGCGCGCCTGGGTGAGCAAACCGGGCAGTTACCCACCATGCTGGCCCGCGCCGCCAAACAGCTCAGCACCGAGGTGCAGCGCCGCGCCATGGCACTGGCCACGCTACTGGAGCCCTTGCTGATTGTGGCCATGGGTCTCGTGGTGATGCTGATCGTGCTGGCTGTGCTGATGCCCATCATCCAACTCAATCAACTGGTCAAGTAAACTGATTGCAGAGACTCCTGAACGAGCGGAAAACCCCTAGTTCAGGGGCGCATCAAGGGCTGTTGGCCTTGGCAAAATTTGGATACTATTCGCCAAGCCTTCATGTTTCATAACCAAACCGCTTCAAGAGCCAACTGCCGCCATGCGAATCAACGAACCGGTTACCCAGCAAAACTACACGTTCCCACCCGGCCAGACGTTGGTATCGGTCACAGACACCAAGGGCCGTATCACGTACTGTAATCCCGCTTTTGTTCAAGTCAGTGGCTACTCTGCCCCGGAGTTGCTCGGTCAGCCCCACAATATGGTGCGTCATCCCGACATGCCCGAAGAGGCATTTCGGGACATGTGGCACACGATTCAGGCCGGGCTGCCATGGACTGGCTTGGTGAAAAACAGACGCAAGAACGGCGACCACTACTGGGTTCAGGCCAATGCCACCCCCATGATGGATGGCAACACCATCACTGGATTCCTGTCCGTGCGCACGTCCCCTTCTGCCGCGGCCGTAGCCAGTGCCGAAACTCTTTATGCCCTGATGAGACAGGAGAAAAAGAACGGGGTGAAGGTGCACACCCTGCAGCGTGGCCAAATCGTTCGCGCTGACCTGACCGGTCGCGCGATGAGGCTGTTTGCGCCCGGCATAAAGAGCAAGCTCTGGGGCATCCAAGTGCTGGCAGCGGCCAGCGTTGTGGGCGCTTCAGCCTTGCAACTGCCTCTGGGCGTCACCGCAGGTGTGGGTGTGCTGGGTGCAGTACTGGCGCTGTGGATGACCTCTCGCCTCCTCACAGAGCCCTTGAAGGGCCTGGTGCGTGATGCCAACCAACTGGCTTCGGGCGACCTGTCCCACCCAATCACCCTTGGCGACGATGACCTGATTGGCCAGGTTCAGCAGGCATTGAATCAGGTCTCGGTTAACCTGCGCACGGTGGTGGGCGACGTCAGGCAAGAGGTGCATGACCTGAGCAACACGGTGCGGGAGATCGCCGAAGGCAACCTGAACATGTCATCGCGTACCGAATCTCAGGCCAGCAGCCTGGAGCAAACCGCAGCGTCCATGGAAGAAATCAATGGTACGGTACAGCTCAGTGCCGCCTCGGCCGTTCGGGGAGCGCAATTGGCCACCGAAACCGCAGAAATCACCCAACGCAGTAACGAGGCAGTGAACTCGGTGGCAGAGACCATGCGCGGCATTACTGCGTCATCGGCGCAAATGAGCGACATCATCCAGCTGATCGAGGGCGTGGCCTTCCAGACCAATATTCTGGCGCTCAACGCAGCGGTGGAAGCTGCACGCGCGGGTGAACAAGGTCGTGGGTTTGCTGTCGTGGCTGCCGAGGTACGGGCGCTGGCGCAACGCAGTGCTGGTGCAGCGCGCGACATCAAGCAACTCATCACCGATTCATCAGGCCGCATCAGCACAGGCAGCGAGCAAACCGGCCGGGCCCTGGAACGGATGCAGGCCGCGCTGGATGCGGTCGGACAAGTCAGCACGGTGCTCAAGCAGATCAGTCTATCTGCCTCCGAGCAGCAACTGGGCATCTCACAGGTCAATGAGGCGGTCACCCACATGGACACCATGACCCAGCAAAACGCCGCCATGGTGGAGGAACTTGCCGCGACCGCCCAAGCACTGCAAGGACAGGTCGAGAGCGTCAGCAACTCCATGAGGCTGTTTCGCCTTGCCCAAGGGGAACTTACCCTGTCTCAGATGGATGCCGTGAGCCTTAGACGCGACAACCAAACCTCGGGTGACCACTGAAGCCAGGTGTCAAACGGCCGTCTACTGATGTTTGGCCAAGAAGTTATCGGGCTGGACTCCCTGTGAACCTCCACCATTTCGATGCGGTCATCATGGACCTGGACGGTACGATGGTCGACACGCTGGATGATTTCTGCTTGGCCCTCAATGCCATGCTGGCTGACTTACCCCCACCGTACACCTGCCGCTGCGTTGAGAAGACCGACGTGGCCCAATGGATCGGAAAAGGCTCTGAAAATCTGATAAAAACCGTTTTGGCCAGCTTTGATATTGAGTTTACACAAGCTAATTCAGGAGCAAAAGAGACCTCCAAGGCGGCTGTCATCGAAGCACTACCGGAGTCACTTTTCGAGCAAGCCCGGGCCAGTTACCAGCGCCACTACCTGGCTATCAACGGCCAGCGCGCAACGGTGTTCCCCGGCGTGATGGAAGGATTGACTCAGTTCAAGACGCGTGGATTGAAGCTGGCATGCCTGACGAACAAGCCTCTTGCATTTGCACTGACGCTGCTGAAGGACAAGGGACTGGACGGATTTTTTGAGCACACGTTTGGGGGTGACTCATTTGATCGCAAAAAGCCGGACCCCCTGCCTTTGCTCAAGACCTGCGAGGCGCTGGGCACCAGCCCTGCTCGCACATTGATGCTGGGGGACTCCAGCAACGACGCCCAGGCCGCCCGCGCGGCGGGCTGCCCGGTGTGGCTGGTGACCTACGGCTACAACCACGGCCAATCCGTCCTTGCGGTCGACGCTGATGGATTTATCGACTCCTTGGCGGAACTAGGCTGAACGGGCATGCACCCCGCGTTGGGCGGCCTATGCCGCTCGCCGTTCAGACCCTTTGTAGAGGTTGCTGCCAGGATTGTTGCCACGCACGGCTGCCAGGGCCACCATCCCTTGATGAATGTCGTGGGCATCCAGCTTGAAGGCGCCCACAGCCTGCACCAACTCATTGGCCTGATTTTTCAGGCTGCTGGCCGCAGCGGCCATTTCTTCCACCAACGCGGCGTTTTGCTGGGTGGCCTGGTCCATCTGCATGACCGCCTCGCCCACCTGGGAGACACCCGACGCTTGCTCATTGCTGGCCGCGCTGATCTCGCCCATGATGTCGGTCACCCGGCGAATGCTGTCCACCACCTCGGTCATGGTGGCCCCCGCCTGGTCCACCAACGCCGAGCCGTGCTCCACCCGCTCCACACTGGCATTGATCAGGCTCTTGATTTCCTTGGCCGCCTC
>CALRWE010000133.1:0-13675 GCA_943371745.1 Rhodoferax sp. OV413 | reverse complement strand
ACACCCGTGCAGCGTATGGCCAAGATCCTGCAAACAGTGGATCGCTACACAGCAGCCATGAGCCCCCGTGGCTCTCGGGTCAGTCGCACGGCGCGAGACTCTGCACTCAGCGTGGTGATGCAGTCTGGCGTCGCTGCCCATGACGAGGTAGGCTCTGCCTTGGTGCGCACGGTGGGCGTGTACCCACCGGGCACTTACGTCAAGCTCGCCAATGAAGAAATCGCCGTGGTGCTCTGCCGGGGTGCAAAGCCTGCGGAGCCCATTGTCGCTACCGTGATGAACCGCAGCAACCATCCGATTGCCGGGCCCCGGCGGTGCAACACCGCCAACAAAGACACGTCGATTGAATCGAGCCTCGTCGCCAGCGCCGTGAAGATGCATCTGAAAATCGTGCCACTCCTGCGTTTGATTCCCCGATAGCCCTCGGGGGGCCGTCCGACTCCACCCTCAGTGAACTGCATTGGCGTCGTGCATCCACTGCGGCAGTGTCCAAAATGTCCGGGCGGTCGCGGTCCTCTTCTCTGTTCATTTGCAGACCGAAAACATATACTTGGTCCGTGGCAATGCCTTGCAGGCCGGTCAAAACCTGAGCAAAGAACCGACAAAAAAGGGGAGTGGTAATGAGCATCTTTTTTAACTTGCCTGACCATTTTCAGCGTAGCTGTGCCGGTGTCATCGGACTGGTTCTGGCCTGTGCCGCAGTTCCGCTGCAGGCCTCCGTGCCGGTGCGGTTTGCACCCGAAAAAGATTACGCCCCCTTCGTGTCCGAAACGCCCGAGGGCCGCATTGAGGGCTTGTCCATTGATGTGCTGGCAGCGATGAAGCCGCTGCTGGATATCCATCTCACCATTCTTCCCGCCCAGCCCCTGAACCGTATTCTGGAGGCCGTCCAGCGGGGGGAGGTCGATCTGGTGTCATCCCTGCGCCCCACGCCAGAGCGCGCGGCGTACCTGGCCTTCACGGCGCCCTATATCCAGGTCCCTGCAGTGTTGGTGGTGCGCCAAAGTGCCAGCCCTGCCAGACTCCGTGACCTGAACGGACAACGCGTGGCGGTGGGCCAGGGCTATGCCGTGGAGTCCTTTGTTCGCCAAAATTACCAGCGCGTCGATTGGCAGGCCGTGCCCGATGACCTTGCGGGCCTGCAAGGCTTGGTGGGAGGGCAGTATCAGGGGGTCGTGGCCGATATTGCCAGCGTCAGCCACGCGATCCGCGCCCATCAAATCACCGGAGTGCAGGTGGTGGAGGCGATTGGGTTTGAGTACCCCCTGAGTTTTGCCTACCGCAAGGATCTCCCGGCGCTGGGCCAGCAACTTGACGCCGCACTCATCAAGTTGGACCCGCAAACGCGCCAAAAAATCACCGACCGCTGGATCGACACCCGCGCCCTGCAGTTTGAAGACCCCAAACGAACCGGGTGGCGCTGGCTGGGCCTGGGGCTGGCGGTGTTGGCTGCAGCGGCCTTGGGCTGGCCGACTTTGCGACGATGGTTGGCGCGGCCCGGGGTATGACTCACCCCTCGCGTCTGGCGGTGTTCATCCGGCTCCGGCCATGGGCCTGGGTTGCTTCTGTGGCGTGCATTTATTTTCTGTTGGCGGTGGGTTCGTTGTGGCTGACCGGGCAGCGCAGCGGGGTGGCCGTCATGTGGTTTGCAAATCCGGTGGGTGCAGTCGCCCTGCTGGCCCGGCCTGCGGGACGATGGCTGCCCATGCTGGGCGGGCTGGCGCTGGCCAACATGCTGGCCAATATGGTGATGATGCTCATGGCGCAGGGGGGGCTCGCCGAGGGTTGGTCAGGGTCGATCGTATCGTCTGCTGCGGCTTACGCCGTGGGCAATTGCCTTGAAATGGCCTTGGCTGCCACGCTGCTCCGGCGCCTGAGTCTGAGGTTTTCCGCGCTCGGTCACCCGGACCAATTGGCGCGGGTCTTGCTGCTGGGCGCGCTGGTACCGACCCTGGTCAGCGCTTTTGCGGGCGCTGGCGCGCTGGCCCTGTCGCGCGGCGAGGCGAGCGCCTTTTTACCGGCTTGGGTGGTGTGGTTTTCTGGCAGTTTGATCGGTTCGGTGTCTGTGCTGCCGTTGGCGCTGGCGCTTTGGCTGAAGGGAGGCCTGCGGGCCGATGCTGCTCTGCGGCAATCGCGAACCGTGGGTTTGGTGCTGCTCTGGATTGCCGTTACGTTATTGACCGCCACGACCTTGCCTCACCCGTTTGGGGTCATGGTGCTGCCCCTGGTCTTGCTGGCCGCCCGCACTGATTTCCTGGTTACCGCATCGGCCACCGCCTTGACGGCCATGATTTTGGGTGGCTTGATTGGCTCGGGTGTGCTGTTAGAGCCCCCTTCCTCCGCCTGGTGGGGGCCTGGACTGTTCTACATCTCTGTACTGGCCACGTTGCTTCCGGGCTTGTTTCTGGCGGCTTCGGTGCAGGGTCGGGCTGCGGTGATGGCCCAACTTTCGGCCAATGAGCAGCGCTTTCGCACGCTTTACACCAAGACGCCCACCATGATGTTCTCCATTGACCATCAGGGCTGTATTACCAGTGTCAGCAGCTTGTGGCTCAGTACCCTGGGCTATACCGAGCAGGAGGTATTCGGGCGCCCATTGGTTGATTTTCTGACCCCTGAGTCGGCCCGACGTGCACGCGAAGAGGTCATTCCCCAGGCCCGACTGGATGGCCGTTGTGACAATGTGGCCTACCAGGTGCTCACCCGGGACGGCCAGATTCTGGATGTGCTGCTGTCGGCCGTCTGGGAATACGACGAAAGGGGCGAGCCGCTGCACAGCCTGGGGGTCCTGCAGGACGTCACCGAGAAAAATCGGCTGGCTGCAATCAGCCACTTTGCCGAGCACGACCCGCTCACTGGCTTGCCCAACCGGGTGTTGTTGCAAGACCGGTTGGAGCGCAGCTGCCTGCACCACGCGCGCCAAGGTGGCTCGTTCGCCGTGGGGTTCTTGGATCTGGATAATTTCAAGGAAATCAACGACACCCTCGGCCATGATGCGGGCGACCTCTTGTTGCGCGCGGTGGCACAACGCCTCCAGTCGAGCCTTCGAGCCTCCGACACGGTGTGCCGCTTGGGTGGCGACGAGTTCGTGCTGCTTTTTGCCACAGTGGACGATGCGCAGGAGCTGCTGACGCTGGCCAACAAGGTGCTGGCGCAGGTGGCGCAGCCCTGCCAACTGGGCAGTGGCTCTGAGGCGCCACTGGTGGCCGTCTCAGGTAGCATGGGCATCGCCATGTTTCCTGATCACGGGCGTGACCCTTCCACCCTGATGCACCACGCCGATCAAAGTATGTACCGGGCCAAACGCAGCGGGCGCAACCGCTGCGAGTTGTTCAAGCCGCAGGATTGAGTGCCCGCAGCCCTGGGTTACGGCAGATCGGTATCGGGTGCCGTGGCGTTGGCAGGCTTCGGGCCCACCAGACCCAACCTGTTTTTGAGTGATTGCGGCTGCCCGGAAATAACGGCGGCGTAGTTGGTGGTGTTGGACAGCACCTTTTTGACGTAATCCCGGGTTTCGGTAAAGGGCACGTTTTCAGCCCAGATGGCGGCCTCCAACACCGGGGCGCCAGGTTGGCCGCGCCAGTTCCGGGGACGACTCGGCCCGGCGTTGTAGGCTGCCGCAGCCAGGGGCATGGAGCCCGCGAAATCGTCCAGCACCAGCTTGAGGTAACCCGTGCCAATGGCAATGTTGGTGTCCCGGTCAGTGATGTGGTGGGGCTTGAAGTCAGTCAGCCCGATCTTTTTGGCGGTCCAGCTCGCGGTGGGTGGCATCACCTGCATCAGACCAGCAGCCCCGACGCCAGAACGAGCGTCCATGATGAAGCGGCTCTCCTGGCGGATCAGACCATACACATAGGCCGGGTCCAGGCCGATCTGGGCGGTGCGTTGCAGGACCGCAGCCTTGTGAGGCATGGGAAAGCGTTGCGAAAAGTCCATCTCGACCTTGGTCCGCTCGCTGGTGTTGATGCAGCGGTCCCATACCTCGCGCTGGCAGGCCAGGTCGGCTGCGGCCAGCAGCTCCCGGTCACCCATACCGCCGCGCTGGTGCAAGTTGGTGCTGTAGTTCCACTCGCGTACGCCCTCAGTGCGCAAGCCGATCTTGATGGCATGCAGACCGCGCTGCAGGCCGGGGTTCAGGCGGGCATTTTCTTTTTCGTCGGCGCTGAGCGCGGCGGGCGCGGTGGGCGCGGTGATGCGCTGGCCCAGTTCTTCCAGCGCCAGTTGCTCATAAAAGCCGCGCGCGCTGGCAATGCCTTGCAGCAGGCGCGTGGCCTCCGCGCGATCAGCATCCGATTTGCCCACAGCAGCCAACGCCCGGGCACGCCAGTAGACCCAGGTGCTGTCCTTGGACAGGTTCTCGCTCATGGCGGCCGTGGCACTGGCCACTTGCTCCCAATTGCCGGCCCGCAGTGCGGCGCGTGCCTTCCAGGCCAGGTGGTCGTCGTGCATGAACTTGTCTTGCCCGTTCATGAAATGACCCAATGCGCCATTGGAGAACCGCATGGCAGAACGCTTGCCAATCACGCCCCAGACCCAGCTGCGCTCTTCTTGGGTGAGCTGGGTTTTCCAGCGCAGTTTGTCAACCTCAAGGGCCGCAGCTTCGGGGTCACCCACGGCCAGACGAATCAAGGCCAGCGTGACCAACTCCTTGGTCCGCGGGCGCAAGGCCAGTACACGGCCCGCCAGAAACTGTTCGGGCTTACTATAGATGGCGTTGGCCGAGTCAGCCCAGTCGTCATTGAGCAAGCCCAAGGCCTGGGTGGCTGCGCGTGGACGGTCGTTTTCCATCCCCAAGCGCGCGCGCAGCCAAGCACTGTGGGCCTTGAGCTTGCCGGCCTTGAGTTGCTGCTCTGCCGCAGCGGTGCAAGCCTCATCGGCGTTGGGCTGTGCCAGCCACAAGGCCTCGACCTGGCTGGCCACCTCCACCTGGCGCGCGCTGTATTCCGTCAGCAGGGCATAGCACCGGACCGACCTGTCGTCACCCATGCGGTAGTTGGGGTGTTCCACCATGAAGGTGTTCCACTCCCGGCGCTGGCCCAGCAGCAGCAGCCAGTCGTTGCGCAGGCGGTCTTCCTGGTAGGTGCCGATATAGCGTGTCAAAAAGGCCTGAATCTCCCCCGGGCTGGCCTGGTCGAGCCGGGCGCGCAAGGCCCAGTAGGCACCCCAGGGCTCCAGCACATGGCCCTGCACCTTGGGGAGCAGGGCGTTCAGGCCCTTGGTGTCGCCTCGTTTAAACGCCTGGCTCATGTCCAGAATGGCCTCATCGGCCGCAGTTTTGCGGGTCTCCACGGTCTGGCCGTGGACGGGTGTGAACGCTGACAGGGTGATACACCCGGTCAGCGCAATCGATGTCAAAATGTTGTGAAACTGCATGTGGAGATTATGGTTAACTCTGATGAACAAAAGGCCCTTGACAAAAAGGCGCTGCGAAAACTCTTGATAGAGCAACGCTTGAACCTCCCGGACCGCCTACAGCGGGCCGATCTTTTGCAGCGTGTCATGCGCATCTGGCTGGTGGGGCGTCCTGAAGCGGTCATTGGCGCCTACTGGCCCATCAAGGGGGAGTTTGATCCGCTGCCCGCACTGCACCGCTGGAAAGAAGACGGTGAACTGATCGATCAGCCCCAACCCCGAAAAATTGGACTGCCGGTGGTGGATAAAGTTCACAAGACCATGACTTTTCACACCTGGTATCCGGGATGCCCCATGGAAGAAGACGCTTACGGCATCCCCAAGCCCAAAGACACCGAAGTGATCGTGCCCACGCTGTTGTTTGTAGCCTGCGTGGGCTATGCGCCAGGCGGCTACCGTCTGGGCTATGGCGGCGGTTTTTATGACCGCATGCTGGCCACGCTGGAGCCCCGACCGCTGACGGTGGGTCTGGGCTTCTCGCAGGGATTTCTGCCCGACTTTGAGCCCGAATCCCACGACATGCCGCTGGATGCGATCCTGAACGACAACGGCGTGGTGTGGCCCATCTGAGCCGGTTGACCGGTCACCTCGCGACTTCCCCCATGGCCACCCGCGTGAGCGCGGCCTGAGCGGTCAGCCAGTCGCAAAAAGCGCGAATCTCCGGCCGGGCTGCGCTGCGCGGACCCACGATCATCCAGTAGGCCATGGGTGACTCCAGCCGCATGCCCGGCAATATTTCCACCAAATCGCCCGAGGCCAGACTGTCTGCCACCAGCGGCAGGCGCGACAGCGCCACGCCCTGGCCGGTGAGTGCGGCCTGGGCGATCTGGTGCGCGTAGTTGAAGTACAGCCAGCGTTTGGGCTCAAACGTAAAGCTGTGGGTATCTAGCCAACGGCGCCAGGTGAGCCACTCCAGCTGGTCGGTGCGGTGGGCATACCGGGCCTCAATCAAGGCGAAATTCGCCAGGTCTTCGCCTTTGCCCAAGGGCGTGCCGCTACTGAGCAGCCAGGGGCTGGCCACCGGGGTGAGTTGCTCGCCAAACAGGCGCAGCGCACCCGATGGCGCATGGCTTGGTGTGGCGTAGCGCAGGGCCAGGTCGATGTCGGTGGTGTCCAGGTCCACCGGCACGTCGGTGGCATCAATGCGGATGTCGATGTCCGGGTGCGCGCTTTGAAATGCCTCCAGCCGGGGGATCAGCCACATGGATGCAAACGAGGCCCAAGTGCTGATGGCCACGCTCTTGCGCCCGGCGCTGCGCCGGATCAGTCGCACCGTGCTGTCCACGCGCTCCAGTGACGGCAGCACGGCCCGCAGCAACTGCGCGCCCGCGCCGGTGAGTTCGACCGCGCGGGTGTGGCGCAAAAACAGGGCGACGCCCACTTCTTCCTCCAGCGACTGAATCTGGCGACTCACCGCGCTTTGGGTCAGCGACAGTTCTTCTGACGCGGCCCGGAAGTTGAGGTGGCGCGCCACCGCCTCAAAGGCGCGCAACTGGCCCACAGCGATGGGGCGCGTGCGCAGCGAGTGTTCGGGATGGGGCATGAATGGCTGAATTCCGGGTGGGTCGTCAGGGTTCTGCCTGCGGCTCGGGTGGGGTGTCTCGCGTCAATTGCCACAGCAGCCAGGTGCCTAAAGCTGCATTGGCCAGTGCAAACCCGCCAATCAACAGCATGCCCGCGGTGTTGAGGGTGCGGTTTTGCACGATCCAAGCCAAAGCATACGACAGCGCGTTGATCGCCAGCATGAGCCAGAACAAGGGGTTGCGTGGCTGAAAAATTCGGAGGATTTTCATGGTGCAGATGCTAACTGTTGAGCGGTCACCGGGGCGGTCAGCGCCCAGCAGCCAGCAGGGTGCGGGCATCAGCCTCATAGCCCTGCAGCTTGTCCATGAGGGCGCGCCGCTGAGGCAAGCTGGTGCTGTTGTGCAGGGTGGCCAAGGTGCGGCAACCCTCTTGGGTCATTCTGGCCGAGTAGTCGCGGTAGCCGGCATCGGGTGACCTCAGTGTGCGTGCCATCAGCGCGCGCACCTCCGCCCTCAGCGCCGCCTCGCTCAATTGGCCATCTACCGCCCGGCGCAGCGTCGCCAGCGTATCCTGTTGGCGACGCTGTATGTCGCGGTAGCGCCAGTCGGCGTCGAACCCCGAGGTGGCCAGGGCGGTGCGCACCACGGCCAGTTGCGGCTCGTCCACGCGGCCATACAGCATCTCGACCCGATCCACCAACTGCTTTTGGCGGCGCGCCGCGCGCTCGGTCGGGGTGCCCTCTATCCACTCGGCGCGCCACTTCTTGTTGTGTTTCTCGAATTGTTGTGTCAGGTGCGTGAGTTGCTCGGGCTTGGTGCTTTGCGCCAGAGCGATCAGGGCGGGTTCGGCCTGGTTCAGCAGGCTATCGAATCGGGCCCTGAGCCCGTCGCCAAGTTCGCAGGCCTGCTCGGGGCTGACGTTGGCCGGGGCCAGGCGGCGCAGGTTCTCCAGCGTGTTGACATAAAGCGGCAGCTCGTTCTGGCGGTGCCAGCCGTGCAGCGCGGCCAGGTCGTTGCGCAGCCTGGCCCCTTGGGCATCGCCCAGATCCAGGTAGCTGTCGAGCCACCAGTAGCTCAAATCCGGTGCGTTGTTGTAAGCCAGCTTGACCGCGCTGCAGCCCGTGAGCACCAGAGCCACCAGGAGCATCAGAAGGGCGCTGCTAAGATGAAAAGACCTCAAATGCCGCACAGGGTGGCGAATGGAAATAAACATGACAGAACGCTCAAAAGTCGCCCCTGAGACCGGGGCCGTGGATGTGGTGATCATGGCTGCGGGCAAGGGCACGCGCATGAAAAGCAAGTTGCCTAAAGTGTTGCACCTTTTGGCCGGGCGCGCTTTACTGCAGCATGTGGTGGACACGGCCGCCGCCCTGATGGCCCGCCAAGTGGTGCTGATCACCGGGCATGGTGCTACGGAAGTTGAAGGTGCTCTATCAAACAAAACGCTGGCTACAGCCGGTTTTAGCCTTGAATTTGTGCGCCAGGAGCCCCAGCTCGGCACGGGGCACGCAGTGCAGCAGGCCTTGCCGGTGCTGCGGGATGATGGCATTGTGGTGGTGCTCTCGGGCGATGTGCCCTTGACGCAGGCCGATACCTTGCGTGACCTGATTGCAGCCTGCGGTGGCGACAAACTGGCGCTCCTCACCATTGATTTTGCCGACCCCACCGGCTACGGGCGCATCGAGCGCCGGGGCGAGGTGGTGCAGGCCATTGTGGAGCACAAGGATGCCAGCTCTGCGCAGCGCGCCATTCGCGAGGTGTACAGCGGCATCATGGCCGTGCCCGCCGCCCACCTCAAACCGTGGCTGGCGCGCCTAAGCAACCAGAACGTGCAGGGCGAGTACTACCTGACCGACATTGTCAAGTTCGCTGTAGCTGACGGTGTGCCGGTGGTGGCGCACAAGATCGTGGATGCCGTGCAGGTGGCCGGTGTCAACAGCCCGGTGCAGCTGGCCGAGTTGGAGCGCGCGTTTCAGACGCGCCAGGCCTTGCGTTACATGGAGCAGGGCGTGCGCCTGGCCGACCCCGCACGCTTGGATGTGCGCGGGGAGCTGTCCTGCGGGCAAGATGTGTCGATTGACGTGAACTGTGTGTTTGAAGGCACGGTGACGCTGGGCGACGACGTGAAGATTGGCGCAAATTGCGTCATTGCCAACGCCACCATTGGAGCGGGCGCGGTGATTCACCCGTTCACCCACATTCAGGGCGGCCCGCCCGGCACCAAGGACGCGGTGGAGGTGGGGGCGGGCGCGCTGATTGGCCCGTTTGCCCGCTTGCGCCCGGGTGCCAAGCTGGGTGCCGAGGTGCACATCGGCAATTTTGTCGAGGTGAAAAACTCCACGCTGGCCCCTGGTGCCAAGGCCAACCACCTGGCCTATCTGGGTGATGCCACCGTGGGCGAGCGCGTCAACTATGGCGCGGGCAGCATCACGGCCAATTACGACGGCGCGTTCAAACACCGCACCGTGATCGAGGCCGATGTGCATGTCGGCAGCAATTGCGTGCTGGTGGCGCCCATCACCCTGGGGGCCGGCGGCACGGTGGGCGGCGGCTCGACGCTGACCAAAGACACTCCACCTGGCGCCTTGAGCGTGGCGCGGGGCAAGCAAGTGAGCATTGCCAACTGGAAGCGTCCTTCCAAATGAGCCCCGAGCCCGAGTTATTAACTCCGAGCGCAGAGGCGTTGACACAAGCGCTGCTTGGCAACGAGCGCCTGCAGCGCGAGCTGTTGCAAGCACGCGCCGAGCTGGAAGAGTTCACGCAATCGGTCTCGCATGACCTGCGGGCCTCCCTGCGCCATGTGACCGCCTATGTGCAGATCGTGACCGAAGAGCTGGGCGACGAACTCAGGCCCGATGTGGCCGCCCACCTCCAGACCGTGACCCAGGCCGCCCGCCAGATGGGGCGCCAGATTGATGGCCTGACCGAACTGTCGCGGCTGACCGGTCTCACGATGCAACTGACCGCCCTGGACCTGGGCGCGCTGGTGCGCGATGTGCGGTTGGTGATGCCACCCGAGCCGCCTGAGCGGGTAATTGACTGGCAAATAGCCTCCGATGTGCCGGCTTTGCAGGGTGACCTGCTGATGATCCGCCAGGTGATGACGCATCTGTTCTCCAACGCCTTGAAATTTTCAGTGGCCCAGGCCGTGACGCAGATCCGGCTGGACTGGCGTCCGACCGATAACGGTTTGTGCGCTGTGACGGTGACCGACAACGGCGTGGGCTTCAACCCCGACTATGCGGGCAAGTTGTTTCATGCTTTTGCGCGCCTGCACAGCCCGCGCGAGTTTGACGGCATGGGCATGGGGCTTGCCCTGACCCGCAAAATCATCGAGCGCCACGGCGGCACAGTGTGGGTCACTGCCACCCCCAAGGCAGGATGCAGCGTCAGTTTCACGCTGCCACTGGCTCCAAAGACCGCCTGAAGTCTTTTGCCAGCCTCCCTCATGCATTCTTAATGCCTTTTAGGCCTTCAGTCGGCGTGTTCATTGCCCTGGTAGCTACTGATATTGATCGGCTTGAAAGGTGCTGCAATCCACCCTGTCGATCTGCGCGCTTACTCCCCACGCCTCATGGTGCAGTCTGTTTGAACGGATTTTGGATCACCAGCCCCTCAATCAACTGGCCGCTGTGCATGTCTTCTGACAACAGCAGGGGCGTGCCGGACAAGAGCGCGCTGGCAACAATGTTCGCGTCATAAAAAGACAATTGGTAACGCTTGGCAACCTCAGTTGCCAATTCATGGGAGGCAACCGTCAACGGCAGCACCTCGCAGGCGGCCTTGACAGCCAGCAGCAGCGCATCCACTTCTGGCCAAGGCATCTTCAGCTTGCGCAGACACACGGAAGTCACTTCATTGAGCACCTGGACACTGATCATGGCTCCCGCTTCCAGCAGGGTTTGTGCCCGGTCCGCTTTGGTGGCGTCGGAGGACAAAAGATATAAAACGACATTGCTGTCGAGAAAAGGTTTGCTCACGGCTGGTCGTTGCGCGCGTTGGCTTCCAGCCGATCAAAATGGAAATCTGCTGGCAATCTGCCGCGCAACTGGTGCAATCGCTCAAGCAACTCCCGCGCAGACGGCTTTTTAACCACCTCAAAAGACCGGGTGCCCACAAGATGCAGATCAATTTCTTCGCCTTCTTTCAGATCAAGCGCCTGCACCAACGCAGCCGGAAACCTGACCGCCAAAGAGTTGCCCCATTTCGAAACTTGCATGATCGCTCCTCATTAAATATACAAATAATAAATGTATATCATTTTTGAGTCTTGAGCGCTTCAGGGTAACGGCACCTGCGCCCCGAACTTGCTTCGTTTGAGGCTGAAAAACGCCTTGATATTGCGCACATTGGCATCGCTGGTAAACAGCCGTTGCGATAGCGCCAGGTAATCCGGCATGTGCGCGGCATGCACCACCAGACAAAAGTCGGGGCCGGGCGAGACGCGGTAGCACTGCTGCACGGCGTCGTCATTGGCCACACGGGCCTCAAATGCAGCCAGCGCACCATCGTCCTGGCGGTCCAGGGTGATCTCCACCATGGCGCACAGGCCATGCCCGGCGATCGCGCTGAGTTTGTCCACACTGAGCACGGCAATCACGCGCTCAATCAGGCCCAGTTCGCGCAGTCGCTTGACGCGACGCAGGCAGGTGGGTGGCGAGATGTGCACTTGTGCCGCCAGCGCTTGATTGCTCAGGGAGGCATCAAGTTGCAGTTGCTTCAGCAACTGGAGATCGGTGGCATCAATCGATATTTGTTCCATGTTTTTTTAAATAATGAAATATTTCAAAATTTTAAATTATTTATGAAATATAAGTCCAAATTATCATCAAATTCGACTACAAATTTCTTCTCGATGCCTCTACGATGGTCGTATTATTTATTGGGAGCAGTCTATGTGCGGTATTGTCGGTGCGGTATCCAACCGCAACATTGTTCCGGTTCTGGTGCAGGGCCTGGCCCGTCTGGAATACCGGGGGTATGACTCCTGCGGGGTCGCCGTGGTGGCCAACGGCTTGAAACGGGCCCGCAGCACCGCCCGCGTCGCTGAACTGGCGGAGCAGATCAGCGTCACCCACCTGGAAGGTAGCACCGGCATCGCCCACACCCGCTGGGCTACCCACGGCGCACCGCTGGTGCACAACGCGCACCCGCATTTCAGCCACGGCCCCGGCGCAGACGCTGCCAGCCGGCCCGGTCGCATTGCCCTGGTGCACAACGGCATCATTGAAAACCACGACGACCTGCGTGCTGCCCTGCAAGCCAAGGGCTATGTGTTTTTGAGCCAGACTGACACCGAAGTCATCGCCCACCTGATCGATAGCCTTTACAACGGCGACCTGTTTGAAGCTGTCAAGGCCGCGCTGCCCCAGTTGCATGGGGCTTACGCCATCGCCGTGTTTTGCAAGGACGAGCCGCACCGCCTGATTGGCGCGCGCGCGGGCTCGCCCCTGATTTTGGGTGTGGGCAAAGATGGCCAGGAACACTTTTTGGCCAGCGATGCCATGGCGCTGGCCGGTGTGACCGACCAGATCGTCTACCTAGACGAAGGCGACCTGGTGGACATCCAGCTGGGCAAACACTGGTTGTTTGACAAGGCTGGCAAGCCAGTTGCGCCAGCCCAGCGCCCGGTCAAGACCGTGCAGGCACACAGCGGCGCAGCTGAACTGGGGCCGTACCGCCACTACATGCAAAAAGAGATTTTTGAGCAACCCCGCGCCATTGCAGACACCCTGGAGGGCGTGGACGGCATCGTTCCTGAGCTGTTTGACGGCGCGGCGACCAGCGCCGCCCGTGTATTCAAAGACATCGACTCGGTGCTGATTCTGGCCTGCGGCACCAGCTACTACAGTGGCTGCACCGCCAAGTACTGGCTGGAAAGCATTGCGAAAATCCCCACCCAAGTGGAGGTGGCCAGCGAATACCGCTACCGTGAATCGGTGCCCAACCCCCGCACGCTCATTGTCACCATCACCCAGTCGGGTGAAACGGCCGACACCCTGGCCGCGCTGCGTCATGCCCAGGTTTTGGGCATGCGGCACACGCTGACCATCTGCAACGTGGCCACCAGTGCCATGGTGCGCGAGTGCGAGCTGGCCTACATTACCCGTGCCGGCATAGAGATTGGCGTGGCGTCCACCAAGGCGTTCACAGCGCAACTGGCCGGGCTGTTCCTGCTGACGCTGGCGCTGGCCCAATCCAAAGGCCGCCTGAGCGAGGCGCAAGAGGTTCGCCACCTCAAAGCCATGCGCCATTTGCCCGCTGCATTGCAAGCCGTGCTGGCGCTCGAACCCCAGGTGATCGCCTGGGCTGAAGACTTCGCCAGAAAAGACAACGCGCTCTTTTTAGGACGGGGCTTGCACTATCCGATTGCGCTCGAAGGTGCACTCAAACTCAAGGAAATCAGCTACATCCACGCCGAGGCCTATCCCGCAGGCGAACTCAAACACGGCCCGCTGGCCCTGGTCACGAGCGCCATGCCGGTGGTCACTGTGGCGCCCAACGATACGCTGCTGGAAAAGCTCAAGAGCAACATGCACGAGGTGCGCGCCCGGGGGGGCGTGCTCTATGTGCTTGCCGATGCCGACACCCGGATCGAGAACGGTGACGGCGTGCACGTGATCCGCATGCCTGAGCATTACGGCGAGTTGTCGCCTTTGTTACATGTTGTGCCCTTGCAATTGCTCGCATACCATACGGCCTGTGCCAAGGGCACGGATGTCGACAAACCCCGCAATTTA
>CALRWE010000132.1:0-13677 GCA_943371745.1 Rhodoferax sp. OV413 | reverse complement strand
GAAGGCTTTGGCGAGGGCAACTTCAAGGCCTTGTTTGAGTCGCTGGAGCGCGACCAGATTCGCCGTGGCGCCCTGGAAACCTCTGAAGCCTGAAAGGAGCACACCCCATGAAAATCGATCGCATTCACCACGTAGCCTACCGTTGCAAGGACGCCAAAGAGACCGTGCTCTGGTACCAAAAGATGCTGAACATGGACTTTGTGCTGGCCATTGCCGAGGACCTGGTGCCGTCCACCAAAGCGCCTGATCCTTATATGCATGTGTTTCTGGACGCAGGCCAGGGCAATGTGCTGGCCTTCTTTGAGCTGCCCACGCAGCCGCCCATGGGCCGCGACCCCAATACCCCAGCCTGGGTGCAACACATTGCCTTCAAGGTGCGGGACCGGGCCGAGCTGCTGGAGTTTCGTGCGCATCTGGAAGCCAACGGCGAAGAGGTGCTGGGTGTGACCGACCATGGCGCCTTTCACTCGATTTACTTTTTTGACCCCAATGGCCATCGCCTGGAGCTGGCCTGTCCGGACCCCGACGAACAAGCTCTGATCCAGCGCCTGGATGCCGTGAAATGGGAGATGCTGGAAGAGTGGTCGCAGACCAAACGAGCGCCCAGGCAGGGTGCCTTTTTGCACGAGCGGGAGTTCAAGGCATGAGCCTGATCCTGGACGAGACGCACAACCCTGCCTTGCAAAGCTGGGTTGAATCCGCAGAGTGGCTACAAACGGACTTCCCCATCCAGAACCTGCCCTTTGGCCGGTTTCGTCCACAGGGAGAGTCAGGCTGGCGCGTCGGCGTGGCCATTGGAGACCAGGTGCTGGATCTGCGCGCCACCGGGCTCATTGACAGCAGCGACATGAGTCACCTCATGCGCCTGGCACCCGAGGCCCGACGCAGTTTGCGTCAGGCCATCTCAAGTGGCTTGCGTTTGGGGAGCCCTGCGCAAAAAGGCTTTCAGGCTGCATTGCATGCGCAGTCGGATGTGGCGCTGGGCTTGCCGTGCGAGATTGGGGACTACACCGATTTCTACACCAGCATCCACCACGCTACCACGGTGGGCAAGCAGTTTCGCCCCGACAACCCTTTGTTGCCCAATTACAAATGGGTGCCGATTGGCTACCACGGGCGGGCGTCCAGCATCGTACCCAGCGGTCAGGACTTTCGCCGCCCCAGCGGCCAGACCAAGGCGCCTGATGCCGACAGTCCCGGGTTGGGTCCTTGCCGACGGCTGGACTACGAGCTGGAGTTGGGCCTGCTGGTGGCCCAACCCAATGCGCTGGGTGAGCCCATCTCCATGGCCTGCGCCGAAGACCATGTGTTCGGCCTGAGCCTGTTCAACGACTGGAGCGCCCGTGATATCCAGGCGTGGGAATACCAGCCCCTGGGGCCGTTCTTATCGAAAAACTTTGCCAGCACACTGGCACCGTGGGTGGTGACGATGGAGGCGTTGGCGCCGTTTCGGGTGCCTTTTGCCCGGCCTGAGGGCGACCCCCAGCCGCTGGCCTATCTGGACTCCGCAGCCAACCGGGCCCAGGGCGCGATCTCCATTGAACTGGAGGTGTGGCTGCAGACCGCAGCCATGCGCGCGGCAGGGCAGTCGGGAGACCGCCTGTCCACCTCCAATTACCGCGATGCCTACTGGACTGTGGCGCAGCTGGTGGCGCACCACACGGTGAACGGCTGCAACCTGCGCGCGGGTGATTTATTGGGTTCCGGCACGCTCTCAGGGCCTGCACCGGATCAGGCCGGCTCTTTGCTGGAACTGAGCGCCGGTGGCAGACGCCCGCTGACCTTGTCCAACGGGGAAACCCGCACTTTCCTGGAAGACGGTGATGCCGTCGTCTTGCGCGGCTGCTGCGTGCGCGAGGGATTCAAGCGCCTTGGTTTTGGGGAGTGCCGAGGCACAGTCCTGCCGGCCTGAGCGAACGCTCTGCCCGGTGGGAGCTGTCAGCGCATCGCTTTGTGGTACCTGCGCAGAATCAGGGCCGACAGCTTGAGCGGCGCATTGCGAAGCCCGGCAGGCAGCCATGGCGGCGAGTTCATGGCAAAACGCGTGGCCCAGCGCGTGAAGGGGCGCAGCCACATCGTTGATTCAACAAAGCGTTTTTTGTCGAGCATGCTTATGCCGCCTGCGCTGGTCTGGAGTCGGTCATCGGCTGTTCTGCCAGGTTCGCCATGGGGGGTGGGGAAATGTACTGGCAGGGCATGCGGCAAATTTTGTCGTTGCCGGCCGGGCATGCCCGGTTGAAGGTAACCACGTGGTCGACCTCGGCGCGTATGCCGATGCGTTCGCCAATCTTGTGGTTGTGGTGGCTGGGCACATGCGCCATCACGGTCTCGCCGCTGTCCAGGCGCAGGGTGTACAAGAACTCGGAGCCTCGAAACGCCTTGCGGATGATCTCGGCCTTCACCTCGGCATCGTCATCGTGCACGATGTCGTCGGCGCGCAGCAGCACATCGCAAGCCCCGCCCGAGAACGCGCAGGGCAGGGGACATTCGGCCACATCGGTCAGATTTCCCAGAGGCGTTTGCACCACCACGTGCTGCCCCACTTGGCGAATGACCGCAGGAGTGAAGACACCATGGCCAATGAATTCGGCCACAAAGCGGGTGACAGGGCGGTGGTACAGCGTGTAGGCGTCGTCCCACTGGTGCAGCTGCCCCTGGTGCATCACACCGATGGTGTCGCCAATGGCAAAGGCCTCCAGCTGGTCATGGGTGACAAAAAGCGCGGTGATTTTGGCCGCTTTCAGAATGGTGCGTACCTCATGCGACAGACGCTCGCGCAGGTCGACATCCAGGTTGGAGAAGGGCTCATCCAGCAGCAGCAGGCGGGGTTTGGGGGCCAGGGCACGGGCCAGCGCCACGCGCTGTTGTTGTCCGCCCGAGAGCTCATGGGGGAACCTGGTCTCGTGCCCGGCCAGACCAACCAACTCCAGCACCTCGGCAACGCGGGCAGACCGCTCAGCCCGAGGTAGCGCGTCAATGCCAAAGCCCACATTGCGCCCGACGTTCAGGTGCGGAAACAGCGCGTAGTCCTGAAACACCATGCCAATTTGGCGCGATTCTGGTGCCAGGTTGACCCGCTCGCTGCTGACCAACTGGTCTGCCAGCTTGATGGTGCCTGAAGTCACTGTCTCCAGCCCGGCCACCGCGCGCAGCAGAGTAGTTTTGCCGCAGCCCGAGGGGCCGATCAGCACGCCGATCTCGCCCGCCTGCAAACCGAATGACACGTCCCGCACCGCGGGCTGGGTCTGGCCGGCATAAGCGACGCACAGTTGTGAGACTTCGAGAAACATGAGAATCATTGTAGATGCTTACAATTCTCATTTGCACAAGCCTGGGTAATCTCTCACATGCTGTCTTTGCGGCTCCGCCAATTCCTGTTTCTGACTCTGACTGTGGCCTTCATGTTGCCCGTGGTCGCCGTCTTTGCATCCTGGTTGCCCTTTGGGGATTCAGGTGCTGCGGCGGCACAAATACTGGGTGAAATGAGTGGCACGGTTTTGCCCGATTACCTCTGGACCACGGTGCGACTGTGTGTGATGGTAGCTATCGGGGTGGTGCTGGTGGGTCTGTCCAGCGCGGTGGCTGTCACAGTGTTCGAGTTTCCCGGACGGCGGCTGTTCGAGTGGGCCTTGCTGCTCCCCCTGGCCATGCCCGCCTATGTGGTGGCGTACGCGTACACCGACTTTCTGCAGTTCAGCGGTCCGCTGCAAATGGCAGTGCGCTCGGCGCTGGGGGTGGATGGGCGGGTGTTTCCCGAGATTCGCAGCCTGGGCGGTGCGGCCTGGGTGTTTGTCTTTTCCCTGTACCCCTATGTTTACTTGCTGGCCCGCACGGCGCTGGGTGAGCGCGCAGCCCATCTGATGGAGGCCGCCCGTCTGCTGGGTGCCCCCCTGGGTCGGCGCATTCGGGAGGTGGCCCTGCCGCTGGCTCGCCCGGCCGTGGCTGCCGGAGCTGCGCTGGCGCTGATGGAGACTCTGGCGGACTTTGGCGTGTCGAGTTACTTTGGCATTCAGACCTTCACAGCCGGCATTTACAAGGCCTGGCTGTCGATGGACAACCGCATTGCGGCAGCCCAATTGGCCACCATGCTGCTGGCGCTGGTGGCCTTGTTGCTGTACCTGGAGCACCGGGCCCAGAAGCGCATGCGTTTCTCGGCGTCCCGGGGCGGGCGAGCCGGAGGCATGGATGCGCGGCCTGTGGCCCTGGCGGGCGGTGCCCGGTGGCTGGCCTGGCTGGTGTGTGGCGTGCCGGTGTTGGTTGGTTTTGTTTTGCCGGTCTTGTTCATGTTGCGACCAATGCTGGCGGATTGGTCGGTGTTGTCCTGGGGGCAGTTCCTGGGCTGGGCGTTCAATAGCCTCAGGTTAGGCTTGATCAGCGCCGCGCTGGCGGTGGCCATGGCCATGTTGCTGGCTTTCAGCCTGCGCCGCAGGCCTGACCTGCCCACGCGCCTGGCGGTACAACTGGTCGGCCTGGGTTATGCCGTGCCCGGGGCAGTGATTGTGGTGGGCCTGTTGCTGCCCGTGGGCTGGTTGCAGAGCGCGGCGCCGCAAAGTGGTGTGGGCTATTTTGTGATGGCGACGTCGGTAGGCCTGGTGTGGGCCTATCTGGTGCGGTTTTGTGCCGTGGCCTTGCAGTCGGTGCAAAGCGGTTATGCGCGCATTCCGGTGAGCTTTGACGATTCGGCCCGCATGCTGGGCACCTCCAGTCTGGGTGTGTGGCTCCGGGTGCATTGGCCCCTGCTCAAGCGTTCAACCGCGGCGGCGGCCCTGCTGGTTTTTGTCGATGTCATGAAGGAGCTGCCTGCCACGCTGGTGTTGCGGCCCTTTAACAGCGATACCCTGGCCGTGGTGGCCTACCAGCTGGCTCGGGATGAGCGTTTGGGTGAAGCCGCCCTGCCCTCGCTGGCGCTGGTGCTGGTGGGTTTGATCCCGGTGGTATTGCTGAGCCGCACGCTGCGTGCGCCGGTACGTTGAATCAGAAAAAACGGCTTTCTGACGTGTATCTGACATTGGGCTTGATTTTCGATCAAAATATAAGCATATTCGCATCAAACCATTCATGATCCGAGCCACTCAACGCAAAGCCGCACCATGACCAATTCATCGCTACAAGAAACGCCGTCCGGGCTCAGTCAACCTGAGGAAGTGTTTGATATGGCTGCGGAGTTGTTCCGGGTCATGTCAGCGCCCATGCGCCTGAAAATCATCAGCTGCTTGTGTGATGGAGAAAAGAACGTAAGCCATTTGCTGAGCCGCATCGACACCACCCAGCCCAACATGTCGCAGCACCTCAACACGCTGTATCAAGCCGGAATTCTGGGCAAACGCCGCGAAGGTGTCCAGATTTATTATCGTATTGTGGACGACCGGGTGGCAACTCTTTGCCATGCGGTGTGCGCCCAAATCGCGGACGAAGCCGCCGCTTGAGGGACGCCGACTCGCTGATGCCTCTTCAGCCGGCACCCACTTGATCCCGGTTCAGGGCTTCAGGTAAACAAAACCCTCGCGAGTCTGGAGTTTGGCAACTTCAGCGACACCTGAGGGCACAATTTTGGATTCCATCAGCAGCTTGGCCGGGTCAATATTGCGGGTCACCAATGTGTTGTTGCATACCCGGAACTCCACGCCTTTGCCTGCAAGGCTGCTCACCGACGAGCTGAACTCGCGGCCCTTGCTGTCTTTGGCACCCTCCAGCAAAAAGTCGATGCCGGGTCCGTGCGTGACTACCACGATCCTGGCCTTCGGTTCTGCGTTCAAGTGGTTTTGAATGTTGTTCAGCGCGGTGGCAATGCTTTCAACGCCCGTATTGACGTGGTAGACAGTCTTCGTGTCTTGGGCACTCGCCAGACTGGCCCAGGCAGCGAGGGCTGCAGCTAAAAGCAATTTTTTCATGATCTCGAATTCCAAAAATGAGTGACCAGGCCCGACCGGGCCCGGTCGGGACATCATAAAAGAGTATCTGCCCAGATGTTTTGAGCCCAGTTCCAGGCATAAATGCCTTCAAGCTCATTGGGCGCAGGCGACACGCCGCCCGAGCCTGGTACGGTCTTGTAGGTTTTCTCTGCCGCCACATACTGGTGTACCGATGCCACATGCACCACCATCTTGTCATTGACAAAGCTGTAGCAGGTGTTGGTGAGCAAGGGTTGCGGGTTCACCTCCAACCCGGACAACTGGGCTACCACGGCGGCCGCGACCACCTTGCCATGTGAGTTGGCCATGTGCCCTGATTTGGGCATGAGTGGCGCGGACAAAACGGAGTCACCAATCACGTGGACATCTTTGGCCGCAGTGGATTCAAACGTCAGGTAATTGACATTACTCCAGCGGCCATTGGCATTGGCCAGGCCGGACTTCACGGCAATGGCGCCTGCCCGCATGTCGGGCAGTACGTTGAGGACGTTGGCCTTGATGTCGTTTTGAATCTCGAATTTGACCGTGTTGGTCTTGACGTCCACAGCCATCGCCTTGTGCGCACCACGGTATTCCAGCATGCCGGCGTAGTTGTCAGCCCAGAATTTCTTGAACAGCGGGCCCTTGGAGGTCACATCAGGGTTCGCGTCAAGAATCAGCACTTTCGATTTGGGCTTGGCCTTCTTGAAGTAGCTGGCCACCTGACTGGCGCGCTCGTACGGGCCGGGCGGGCAGCGGTAAGGCGCCAGCGGAATGGTGAGGGCGTAGACGCCGCCATCGGGCATAGCTTCGAGCTGGCGGCGCAAAGCCAGGGTTTCGGGTCCGCCCTTCCAGGCTTGCAAAATCTGCCCTGAGGCGTGAGCCGCTTGCAAACCTTCGATGCTGTCCCACATGAGGTCCACACCGGGGGAGAGAATCAGTTTGTCGTAGCCAATGGTGGCGCCGCCGGCCAGTGTGACGGTTTTCTTGGTCGCATCAATGGTGCTCACCATGTCTTTGACCACAGTCACGCCGTGCTTTCCCTTCATGTTGTCGTAGGGTGTGGTGATGTCACCCATGGTCTTGGAGCCACCCAACACCAGGTTGGAGATGGGGCACGACACAAAAGCGTCGCTGGGCTCGATCATGATGACGTCTATTTTGTAGTTCGAGAGCATGCGCACGTATTTGGCAGCGGTTGCGCCACCGTAGCCACCGCCGACCACCACCACTTTGGCTTTACTGGGAATGGTGCCGGTGGTGGCGCATCCAATCAGGCTGCCCACGGTGCCAAAGGCCAGAGAGGCTTGGACAAAGTTGCGTCGTTTCATCATTTGAGTTCTCCGGCTTAGCGTTTGGTGGCGGCAAAATAGTCGGCAATGCGGTCAATTTGCTCGTCCGTGATGCCCTTGTTGATCTGGTGCATCACCGTGGCGGGGCGTGTACCTTCCTTGAAGGCCTTCATTTGCATGACCATGTAGCTCTTGGGCATGCCCACCAGCGAGGGAATGGCCGAGCCTTCGACCGTGCGGCCATCGGTGCCATGGCAGTTGGCGCAGGTTGCTGCCAGGCCGCGCGTGTGTAGCGCAGCCGATTCATTAGCCACGGCTGCACTTGCCGAGATGCTCGCCAGCACCGCTGCAGCGAGTTGAATTCTGATGTTCATTGGTCCATTCCTTTTCTAAATATCAACAGCTGCTAATGTAAGCAAAGATAGTTGGAACGTCATGGGGGTAAACACCAGCAGGTGCCTCAGGGCGAAGGCGAATGAGTGACTATATTTGCGCTGGTTGGGGCGCCATCCATCAACCGGTCGGTGAGGCCGGCACCCAACCACATGCCCACCAGTGTGATCCAGGCGGTCAGGGCAAAAATGGCGCCGCCGGTCATGCCGGCACCCACGGCGCAGCCGCCCGCCAGCATGGAGCCAAAGCCCATCAAAATGGCACCGGCAATATAGCGGCGCATGCTGTAGCCGTCCGTGAAGCCTTCAAGTTTGAGGTCCTTGCCGATCCAGGCTCCGATGAATGAGCCTGCAAATACGCCGGGGAGCAAACCGAAGTCAAAGCCGATAGCTGGCGCGGGCGAGGACAATACCCGCATCAGCCATTCGGCCGATGGCCCGCTGAAGGTGAGGGCCTGCACCTGAATCACCTGAAACGACTGGGTCGACATCAAGTAGGTGAACAACCAGGCGGCTGCGACTGCCAGCCCGGTACCAATGCCGCCCACCCATTTCCACAGGCCCCAGCCGCTGCGCACGGCAAAAAACAGGGCGGCAGCCATCCACACCAGGCCAAAGGCCAGGCCACCCCAGTGGCCCAGTCCCGTGAGCTCCAGCAGATCGCGTGATGCACCGCCCTCCACCGTCCACCAGGTGCTGATGGTGTTGCGCAAGGGCGCAAGGGACCCGTTGAGTGAAGCCTGTGCTGTCACGGCAAAAATCAGGCCGGACAACAAGGCTCGCAAATTGCCGTTGGCCGACAAAATCAGCAAGCGGCTGGCGCAGCCGCGAGACAGGATCATGCCGATGCCGAACAACAAGCCGCCGATCAAGGCGCCCGACAAACTGCCCCGCGTCGCCAACTGGCGCGCGGTGCTGACATCGAGGGAGTTGGTCAATATCAGCAGTTGCACCGCCACCACGGCACTGGAAAATGCGAGCAACCACACCGGCAGCTTGTCGCCGAACTTGCGGTGCCAGAATTCGATGGCGGCGGCGCGCATGCAGAATTTGGATCGTTGCGCAAAAAAACCAAAAAGCGATCCGATCAGCAAGCCGCCCAAAGCCAGCACGGTGCCGTCGCCATAGCGTTCAAGAATAGTTGCCAAGTCCATGCGGTGATTCCTAATAGTTCAGCTATAGCTTATATTAATGATAATTTGGCAGCTGAAACAAAATTTTGATGCAGCTCAAGTTTTGCGCTCACGATGTTGCCCGCCCCGAGACTGATTGATGTACACCTTTTTTGCCACGTCTGCCCTGTCCTCCCCGTCAAAGGCCCCTGCCTTGGGACTGTCACGCCGTCAGGTGGTGCTGGCGAGCGGTGCTGTGTTGGCAGCTTCCCCGGCGTGGGCTGCGCCAGCTACTTTGCCCACCGCAAATTCGTTGCCCGACGAGTTGGCGCAGGCCCTGAAAAAGGGCGAGCCACTCGTGGTGATGGTCAGTTTGGTAGGGTGCCCCTTTTGCCATGTCGCGCGTGAGAGCTATCTTTCGCCCTTGCGGGTGCAAGAAGGCCTGCCGGTGGTACAAATCGACATGCGCAACCGCCAAAAAATCACAGATTTCCAAGGCCTCACGCTGACCCAGGATGAGCTGATTCGCCGCTGGAGCGTCAAGGTGGCGCCTACCGTGCTGTTTTTTGGGCGCGGGGGGATGGAGGTTGCAGAGCGCTTGGTGGGCGGTTACATCCCTGACTTTTACGGTGCGTACCTCGATGAGCGCCTGCAGACCGCCCGAGCAACCATCCGCAAAGGCTGATCTCGCCCATGATTCCGATCAAAACCGAATCCGCCTGGCGCGGGACCTCGGATTGCCGCAACTGCGGCATCCGCGACATGGTGCTGTTTGCTGATCTGAACGAGCACGACTTCGGCCTGATTCACACCCCGATCGATGATCTTGAGTTCAATTCGGGCGCCAGTTTGCACGTTGAGGGCGCCACGGCACGTGGTGTGTATACCTTGCGCCGTGGCATGGTAAAACTGGTGCGCGTCACCGGGGACGGACGTCAGCGAATTGTTCGGGTGCTGCGCCCTGGCGATGTAGTGGGCCTGGAAGCACTCGCCACATCGGCGTATGACAGCGAGGCAGTGGCCTTGACCGATGTTGCGGTGTGCCGAATCCCGCTGGATGTGATTCACACCCTGGGTGCCAACAGCCCGCGCTTGCACCGCAAGCTGATGCAAAAGTGGCAGCACACGCTCAAGGACGCCGACGACTGGCTAGCGGACCTTAACTTTGGCACCGCCCGCCAGCGAGTCTGCAATCTCATTCTCAAAATGCGCAGCCCCACCGACAACACGCTTGTCACCCTGTTCGCGCGCGACGACATGGGCGCCATGCTGGACCTGAAACTGGAGACGGTAAGCCGGGAGGTCAGCCGCTTGGTGCGCGAAGCGGTGATTGAGGGCTTGGACAAGAACGGTCGGGCTTATCGCATCAACAGCCCCGAGGCGCTGACCACAGTCTGAGCTGGTCAGATTTCTCACTGCATTGGGCCACTGAGAATAAATAACAGTTAAATTGGCTTCTAGCCGGCGTATCTATTGCCTGAGTAGCTATATAAAAATTTATCACCGGATGGTTGTACTGCCTTGCAACTGAAACAGTTGCGCCAACGCCTCCCGGTATTGCGCTTGTCCTACCGAATTGGTGTTGTGATGCGAGCCGCCCGGCACCAGCACAAAAGCCTTTGGCATGACGGCTGCGTCAAACAACTGGCGACCGAGTTCCGGCTTGATCAGTTGGTCTTGCTCGCCGTGCACCACCAGCAGGGGCGAGCCAATGTGAGCCACTTTTTTGATCGAATCAAAGCGCTGCGTGATCAGCCCACCCAAGGGCAGCCAGCCCCATTTCAGGGTGCTGAAGACATCGGGGATGGAGGTAAAGGTGCCTTCGACAATCGTGCCGGCTTCGCCAGTGACGTTGCTGGCCAGGGCGATGGCGATAGCCCCGCCCAATGAGTGGCCGAAGATGTAGCGCGGCTGGTTGGGGTAATGGGCGGCGAGCCAATCCCAAGCGGCGCGGGCGTCTTCCAGTGCCAGAGATTCCGTGGGGGCGGTGGTGTCGCTTTTGCCAAAGCCGCGGTAGTCCACGGCCAGCACCGAAAACCCCAACTCCTGCATGCGCCGGATTCGCGGCGCAGAGCCGGTAACGTTCCAGCGCGCACCGTGCAGATAGAGCATGACCGGCGCCTTGCGGTCCTGTGCCGAACTGGCCGCGTGCCATAGCCCGTGCAGCTTGACCGGCTTGCCGGCAAGGGCAGAGTCAAATTCAATCCAGACATCCTGCATGCCCTGCGAGGCTTCCGGGCCGCCGCGCCAGGTCCGGTCGCTTGGCTGGAAAATCCATTCTCCCTGCTTGTCATTCAGGGTGGCACAGCCTGCCAGAACAGTAAGGGAGAGTGCCAAAAGTGCGGGGAGGTGCCAAATTTTCATGTCTGTGGGACAGTTATGTTGACAACAAGTTCAAACCGAGTGTGAGCTTGATCAGTCTTCCAGCATTTCCTTGATGAGTCGGCGGCGCAAGCCTTCGGGCATCTCCAGTGTGACGCGGTCCCATTTTTCGAGGACCATCACCTCTTCCAGGCAGTCCTGCATTTGAGCGTGGGTGATGGCCGTGTGCGCTGCGATGGTCTGGTGGACTTCGCTGTCGTTTCTGGGATCAGTCAGGCAGCTGAGCTGATAGCGGTGTAAAGCACGCAGTTCTCGTATGGCCTCTGCCACCTGAGCGGGGCAAGCGAACATGTAGATGAGCCCAGCTTCAACGATTTTCTCCAGCTCCGCATCCGTGAAACGTTCGACTTAAGTCGTCCTCTGCACTCCTTTAACTTGATCTGCTTATGTCAGGCGCAAGGGTAACCGCCTTTAACCCACCGGTTTGTGCGCTATGCAACATTGGCATGTTCTGTGGTGGTAGCCGCCCGCCAGGCCTCTCACCGCCATCGTCAGCCTCTATGATGCCGGGCATGGGAGAAAACAACACAACACAACACCGCAAACGAGTCCTGGGTCAGTCAACTCCGGCAGGCACACCACCCAGCGCAAGCGCAGCAAAACCAATAAATCCTCCCACCCTGACCGCCCTTTACAACGTCCTGGAGGCCCTGAAAGAAGGCCGGGCCCTCACCGCCAAAGAAAAAACCATCCACACCCAAGGCCTGGTCAGCATCCTCAAAGAATTGCATGCCGAACTGGATGCCGCCGTCTTGCAGGCCTACCAGCTACACCCTGGTGCCACGCCTGCAGACATCCTCACCCGGTTGCTCGCCCTCAACGCCCAGCGCGCTGCCGAAGAAGCCCGAGGCACCATCCGCTGGCTGCGCCCGGAGTTTCAGGATATACAGAATTCGCTATCAAAACCTGCTGTGCCCGTGATTGAGCAACGCCGGCTGTATATCGATTTACCTCAAGAAAAAAGTTATCAAAATAGTAGCGAAAAGACCGCTCCAAAAACCAGTGCCATCGTCACCCAAGCCTGGCCGGCCACCCTGCCAGAGCAAGTGCGCGCGGTAGCTCAGGTGCTGGCGCAAAGCCCCGTGGCCTTGAGTCTGGCCGCGCTGGAGGCTCACTTCAAAGGTTGCGGCCCCTGGAAAAAAGGACTATCCATGCTGCTCCAAACCCTCGAAGCCCTTGGCCGTGCGCAGCAATTTGACCCTGGCAGCGCTGACGGTCCACACTGGCGCGCTTGACCATGATCTTGACCAGATTCAGAAAGCTACTCCCATGCCCAACATTTGTTTCCTGATTGGCTGACACCCGCATGCGCCTTCCCCGTTTTCAGATGCAGTCGCTCAAGACCCGCATCATTCTGCTTAACCTGTTGATGATGGTGGGGCTCTTTTTGGTGTTGGCTTTTCATACCAAGCGCCTGATTCGGGAGGAGCTGATGCGATTCACCGGGGAGCAGCAGCGGTCGTCCCTCGAGTTGCTGACAACCCAGGTTAACCGCGGCCTCCAAGACCGCCTTGCCAGCCTGCACCTCACGGCGAGTGCGCTGAAACCCGAGATGATGGTCAGCGCCCCCCTTGTGCAGGCTTTTCTGGCGCAGCAGAGGTCCACGTCGGTCTTTTTCAACGCGGGTTTGAGAGTCTGGAGCCCTGCATTGGGCTGGGTGGCCCAAGGTCTGACTGATGGGCCTGAATCGTCGGAGCCGGTTGTCACTGCGCAAGAGCTTCAGAGTCTTATGCAGGACGGGCGCCCTGTGGTGGGTCGTATCCGCCTGGACAGCCAGCGCTTGGGCGGCATGAGTCTGGCGGTTCCGATTCGTGATGCTCAGGGGGCGGTAGTGGGTGCCATGGTGGGCGTCATGCGACTGGACTCCGGTCATTTTTTAACCGTGTTGGCCTCACACACCTATGGAAAAAGCGGCCATTATTTTTTGATTGACGCCCGAACGCGGATGATTTTTGCGGCGTCTGACCCTGCGCGTTTGATGGAGGTGTTGCCAGCGCCGGGTGTGAACGCCCGCATTGATTCTTTTGTGCAGGGCTTTGAAGGCACTGCACTGGCCGTGAATCCCCACGGGCTGGAGGTGCTGGTCAGTGTTCGGCAGATTCCGCTGGCCGGTTGGTATGCCTCGGTGATCTTGCCGCGAGAAGAGGCCACTGCCCTCATTGAGGCCATTGCGCCGCGCACTCGTTTGTTTGCTTTGGGCCTGACCTTTTTGTGCGTGGCTCTGATTTACTTGATGCTGCGTCGCCAACTGGCGCCCATGACGGCTGCGGTCAGGATGCTTGATGGCTTTGTACGGAAAAATCAGGCGCCACAGGCCTTGCAAGTGGTGCGTGAGGATGAAGTGGGGCAGCTGGTGGGCGGCTTCAACCGCCTGCTTGACACCCTCAATCAACAGCAGCGGGTTCTGCAGCAAAGCGAGTTGTTCAAGCAAGCGGTGCTGAACTCGGTGACCGCCGAGATTGCGGTGCTGGACCATACCGGCGTTATTTTGGCGGTCAACGAGGCCTGGCAGACTGGCGTGGCTCAACGTGCGTCAGCGGCCGGTGCTGTGGCCAACCTGGGCTCCAATTACCTAAGCTTGTGTGAGGACGCTGCGGCCAGAGAGGGT
>CALRWE010000131.1:0-13699 GCA_943371745.1 Rhodoferax sp. OV413 | reverse complement strand
CGGGCACCCAAGCTGGTGCGTGCTGGCCAGGCCCATGCCCAGAAACAGGGCGTCATGGTCCCGGTGCAGTGCGGCCAGTTGGTCGGCGGTCTCCAGTTTCCAGCTGGATCGAATCTCGATGCCGCCAATGTCCAGCAGCCACTGCACCTCGGCTTGGGCAAAGTTGTCCGGTGTTTTGTAGCTGGCCAGGCCGTATTCATTGAGTCCACCCGCTTTGGAGTTGGCGTCAAACACCACCACCTCGTGCCCTTGGCGCGCCAGGGTATAGGCGCAGGCCAGCCCCGCCGGCCCGGCGCCCACCACCGCCACCTTTTTGCCGGTGGCGGGGGCGCGGGTGAACAGTTGGGGTTTGTCACTCTCCATCAGGGCATCTACGGCATGGCGCTGCAGGCGACCAATGGCTACGGGCTTGCCTTCTTGTGTGGTGCGCACACACACGGCTTCGCACAGATTTTCCGTGGGGCACACCCGGGCGCACATGCCACCCAAGGGGTTGGCTTCCAGAATGGCGCGGGCTGAGCCACGCAGGTTGCCCTCGGCGATGCGCCGGATGAACGACGGGACATCAATGCTGGTGGGGCAGGCGGTAGCACAGGGCGCATCAAAACAGTACAGGCAGCGCTCGGCCTCCAGCACGGCTTGCGCGGGGGTGAAGCGCGGCGTGGCGTCCGCAAAAGCCGTTGCGTAACCAGCTGCAGTCAGGCGGCCGGGGCGGATGTCGGGTGACGAGGGGGTGGACACGGGGCAACTCCTTAAAAAATCTGACCATTCAGTCAAGTTCTGCTTTGGATGCTAGCAAAGCACGTGCCATGCTGTAACTAGGGGTTTGCACGGGGGAGTGGCTTGGGGCATTGCGCAATCGCAATGCACCGCTCAGGGCCGCCCCCAACAATGGGTTTTGGCATCAGACCGTGTCAGTAAAGGATCAAACATGAAGCTTGCGGCTCATATTCAATTTCACGGCATGGAGCCGTCCGAGGCACTGGAGGCCCGCGCGCGTGAGCACGTTCAAAAGCTGGAAGCGTTTGCCTCGGACCTCATGACCTGCCGTGTAGGTATCGATCTGGAGCAGAAACACAAGCACCAGGGACGCCCCTACAGCGTACGCATCGACCTGACCTTGCCGGGCCACGAACTGGTGGTCAACAGGTTGCAGAACGAGGACGTCTATGTGGCGCTGCGCGATGCCTTTGACAGCATGAAGCGCCAGCTCGAAGATGTCGTGCGCAAGCGCCGGGGGCAGGAAAAGCAGCACCCCGTGCCCCTGCATGGTGAGATCGTGCGCCTGGACGACTCTGGCAGCTTTGGTTTCATCCGCACCCCGGCGGGCGACGAGTACTACTTCAGCCGCGACAACGTGGCCGGCACGCCTTTTGAGCATGTGCAGGAAGGCAGCCCGGTTCAGTTCATTCCTGAACTGGGCGGTGATGGCCTGCAGGCCAAGCGGGTGAGTCTTGGCAAGCACGGCATGGGTTGAGGCCTGTCATGGCGCCGTTCAACGGGTTGAAAGCGCTGGCGCGATCTCATACTGCCCAACAGTTGCTGTTGCTTGCGTGTGCGTCGCCGCTGGCGATCGCGCAGTCCAATGATTCATCGAATGCCGTTTTTCCACAGAGGCCTGCCGATGAAACGGCGCTACTTGCCCTGCCGACAGCCAACGAGTTCCGCACTCAAGCCCTGCTGGTTGCCAGCATCGGTGGCACGCTCGCCTACGGTCGGGCCAAGTGGTGGCAAGACGGGTTCAATGGCCGCTTCAAGAGCGTCAACGAAGGCTGGTTTGGCCAGAATACCAACTACGGTGGCGCCGACAAGCTCGGTCACGCCATGTTCGCTTACACCGGCGCCCGCCTGTTGACGCAGGCTTTTCAGTGGGCTCGCAACGATGCTGATGCTGCGCTCAAACTGGGTCTTTGGACGTCAGTCGGCACCTTGATGGGCGTCGAACTGATTGACGGATTTTCAAAAAAATGGCGCTTCTCCAAAGAGGACGCATTGGCCAATCTGGCGGGCGGTGCCTTGGCTTTTATGCTGGAGCGCAACCCGGAACTGGATGCGCTGCTCGACCTGCGACTTCAATACAGCCGATCGGCGGGCAGCCATGAATTTGATCCGTTTGGCGACTACTCTGGCCAGCGCTATCTGTTGGTGTTCAAGGCGAGTGGTGTGCCAGCCTTGAGGCAGCATCCCCTGCTCAAATACCTGGAGTTCAATGTCGGCTATGGCGCACGCAATTTTGACCGTGACCCCGCTGCGCTGGCACTGCCCACTCGCCACACCTACGTGGGGATCTCGCTCAATTTGTCGGAGCTGTTGCGCAACACGGCCTACAGGGGCAACGCCACGCCCACACGCACGCAGCGGGTGAGCGAGACATTTTTTGAGTATGTCCAGATTCCCGCAGCCACGGCTCAGACGGAGCGTGTGCTGCGTTGATGAACCGTCCGCGCGCCTCGACCCCTATCGGGCCCCCGCCTTTTCCAGCAAGGAAATCATGGCCGAATAGCCCCGGGCTTTGGCCATTGCCAGCGGTGTATTGCCTTCCCTGTCGGTAAGCCGGGTGCTGGCACCGGCGGCCAGCAGGGCTCGCACCACTTGCTGGTGCCGGACACCACCGTTGCCCAGCACGATCGCCTCAATGAGCGCAGTCCAGTGGAGGTTGTTGACATGGTCCAGGGGCGCCCCGGCAGCAATCAGCTGCCCCACCACACCGTCATGGCCCAAATGAGCCGCCGCAATCAGCGCGGTGCCATCGTAACGGCTGGTGGTGAGTTTGGCGCTGGCCCCCAGGGAGAGCAGCAAGCGCAGCGTCTCTTCGTCGTCAGCCACGGAGGCAATCGTGACGGCGTCATAGCGGTCGTTTTCCAGCAGCTCCAGGTTGGCGCCTGCCCGGGCCAGGGCGCGAAGGGCGTCGCGCTGTCTGACATGCGCGGCAATATGGACCGCCGTGCGCCCGAAGTCATCACGCGCATTCAGGTTGGCGCCCTCATTCAAGAGCTTCTTGACCTGGGGTGAGTCTCCCCGGTGTGCTGCGGCGTGCAAACCGGTGTAGCGCGCCACTTCTTCAGCGCGGGGCGCTACCTGGGCCCGAGCCGCCCCGGCCACCACAGTCAGGGCAACGAGTAGAGCCAGCGGCCAGGCACGGACAAGGGCCTTGTTCGCCATGAATTCTCCTTGATGTGAATGCGCCGTGAATTACTTCAGCATGTCCTGCACACTGGCAATACCCGCCATCGCGCATTTCTCGTCCAGGTGGCCCCCCGGCGCACCGCCCACACCCACCGCACCAATGACTTCGTCACCCACCTTGACCGGCACGCCACCGCCCAGAAGCAGGTAGCCGGGAATGGAGGCCACATGGGTAGCCGCCGGGTTCTTTTGTACACCTTCCCACATGGCAGTCGTGGTGTTTTTGCCGGACGCTGAAGTGAAGGCCTTCGCCTGGCTTGCGGCCAGAGTGTGAGGACCGGCGTTGTCAGCACGGTAAACGGCTCGGATGCTACCTGCGCGGTCCACCACGGTGGCGGTCACGTTGAACTTGTCCGCACTGCAGGCGGCCACGGTGGCCGCTGCAATTTTGGTGGCGAGCTCAAGCGACATGTTCTTCTCAACACGGACAGCCTGGGCGCTGGCGCCCAAGGTGGCAAAGGACAGAACGAGGGCGGTAGCGCAGAGTTTGGTCGACATGGTTTTCTCCAGAATAATGGGTGATGACGCAACTGTTCATCCCCTGGAGAAAATGTAATTCGGCCGCCGTTGATTGACCATTCGTGCGGCTACGCACCTCACTGCGTAGAACTACGGAATACCCGGATTACCGAGACGGGGGCGCTTGACGGTCTTCCTGGGCGGCCAATGTGGCGTAGTGGCGTATCAGGTGCGCCAGGGACTCCACTTGCAATTTGGCAAACAGGTTGGCACGGTGGGTCTCCACCGTGCGGGGCGACAGACCCAGCGCCCGGCCAATTTCCTTGTTGGTCAGGCCTTCAACAATCAGACCCAGAACCTCGCGTTCCCGATCTGACAGCTGGGCATATCGCTCCTGTGCATGCCGGTCGGCCTGATGGCGTTCGCGCGAGTGCACGTGCTGGCGCACCGCGTTTTGCAGGGCTTCAAGCAACACTTCATCGTCCACCGGCTTTTCCAGAAACTCGGTGGCGCCCGCCTTGAAGGCCCTGCGGCACAACTCCACCGTGCCGTGCCCGGTGAGCATGATCACGGGTTGGTCAACGCCCTGATCGATCAGTGCGTCGAGCACCGTCAGACCACTGGTACCGGGCATGCGCACATCGAGCACGATGGCCCCGACACCCTGGCGGTCAAAGCTGCGCATGAATTCCTGGGGGTCTGCCCAGGTCTGAACCCGCAGGCCCACGGTACCAATCAGCAGCGCCAGACTGGCCCGTACAGCCTCGTCGTCGTCAATCAAATGAATCAGTGGTGAAAGGGGTGCACTCATGGGCAGGGTGCCAAAGGCAGTGTGAGAATAAAGACGGCGCCGCGCGGCAGGTTGGCTTGTGCGCGCAACTGCCCGCCCATGCCGCTGGCCAGGGTTTCGCACAGGCTCAAGCCCAGGCCGAGTCCGCCTTCGCGGGTCGTGAAAAACGGCTCGAACACATGGGGCAAGGTGTCGGAGGAGATGCCCGGTCCGGTGTCGGTCACGCGCAGCACGCCCATGTCTTGTTCGGCTCTAATGTGAATGTCGAGCTGGCGCTCGTTGGCGCGCACCCCGCTCAGAGCCTGCAGCGCGTTGGTCAGCAGGTTGTGCACGATTTGTTCCAGGGCAATGCGTTCGGCCAGCACCTGGGTGGGTTGCCCCGTGTGCACGACCGATGTGATGGCCAGGCGTTTGCATTCCGGCTCCAGCAAGTAGAGCGCACTGCGTACCGCTTGTTCAAGGTCCACCGATTCCCCGGGCAGTTGCAGCCGGTGAGGGCGTTCAACCGTGCGGCGCAAGCGCCCCAACACGGCAGCGGCGCGGTGGGCTTGAGCCACGGCCTGGTCCATGGCCTGCAGCGCAGTGGGCAGCTCTTCCGGGTCGTCTTGCAGCAGGCGTTTGGCAGCCTGGGTATTGGCCAAAATGGCCGTCAGAGGCTGGTTCAATTCATGGGCCATGCCGGCAGCCAGTTCGCCTAGCGTGTTGAGCCGGGCCACCTGGCCCACGCGCAGCAATTCCTCCGTGCGGCGGCGCTCGCTGCGCTGGCGTCGCCAGGCTGACCAGGCTACCAGCGTGGCGCCTGCTGCTATCGTCCACAGGGCAAACAGACCCCAGGGCAGCTCCTGCCAGCCCACTTGGCGCAAAGCCACCACCTCAAAGGGTTGGCTCACACTGGCCAGCGGTTTGCGAAATTCATAGCGCCACCTGTGTTCGCCCAGACGCCCGGGTTGGATGACAAAGGTCTGGCCAGCAGATTCCAGGGTCACGCGCACCAGACTGCTTTGCACCGGCATGGACCACTCGTTCCAGGGAATGGTGTCATGGACGTCAATCAACAAGGCATAGCTGGCGGGCTGTGCCGCCAGCACCAGCTGATAGCGCCCGACTGTGCCCTTGAAATCCAGATCGGCAATTGCAGCGGTCCGGGTCTGGCGAGAGGTCTTTTCTGCTTCGTCCAGGCTGGCGCTGGGCCAAGCTGAAGCTGGGTCGCGACGTTGCACGGCCAGAATCTGGGGGTACACCGACGACAGGCGCCGTTCGGCGGGGTCTGCGTCGCTCTGCGGCGCTGCGGGCTGCAGCAGCGCCAGGGTGGCCAGAACAGCCTCATGTTGCACCGCACGCTGGCTCAGCAGGCGATGGCTGATACGGGCATCGGTCTCGAAGGCTTCGCGCAATTGGGTGAGTTCCATGCGCGCCAGCAGCACACACCCGGCCGCAGACAACGCGCACCACACCGCGAGGCGTAATCCATAAACTTTCAAAATGTGGGGCATCGTCAATTTTTGCACACCGCACACAAGAGAACCTGCCCGCAGTTGATTTCGAAAGACTGTCTGACAACAATGACCTGGCGGTTTCAGAGCGTAAGAATATCAGTCATCCTTCTTCCTCTTTCCCTGACGCTCACCTTCGCCGCCCCTGATGTCATCCTCGTCTGCGCTGCGGTGGCATTCAACGCAGTTGTCAAATTTGGAGATGCCTTCCTTGATGTGCTTGCGGCGAATATTGACCGGCGTGTGTTCGTGGCAGCCGTAGCAGGTGAATCGCTTGTAGTCGTTGCGCACGTGGCAGGTGGAGCACGTGGTGTTGTGATCCTGGTCCAGCAAAAAATACTTGTCGTGATCAAACGTGGCGGGCGTCCACTTTTGTTGGGTATGGCATTGCGCGCAATTGCCGGTGATTTGCGTGTGCAGGGAATCCGCGGGTGTCTTGTGGCAAGCCTGACATTGATCGTTGACCTCCTTTTGCAGCAGGGCATGGTTGAATCGGCCGACGATTTGATAACGCTTGACCCCGGCATGGTCACTGTGGCACCCGAGACAATCGGCGCTCTTGAGTTGTTGGTGGAACGGTGTTTTGGCAGCTGACTTGGCAACCGGCAAACCCACCGTGGTGCGCAGCCCGATATCGGCCGTTTTATGGCACCCCACGCACTTTTCAGACTTGACGCCTGTGAAAACCGTGTGGCAGGCAAAACAATCTGTGTTGAGTTGCTTGTGGTCGGCAATGAGTTTCCCTGGCGCGACCATCAAATGTGCGTAAGCAAAGGTCAATACGGCGAGCACCAATAAATTGATGGCCACAATGATTTTGAGAGTGCGGCTCATGACCATCCCCAGAACAGAAAGATGCTCAAAATGTGACCCAGTGCCAACACTGCAAAAACGATAAAAATCGGGATGTGCACTGCACGCCACTTTGTCATGGCATCGAGCGCTGCGGCATCCCAAAACACAGCTTGCTCGACCTCTGCCTTGGACAAACCGCGCAACTGAAACCGCTCGCGCTCGCCCTGCACATGCTGGCGAGACTGTTTCAGGAGCATTTTGCCCACCAAGCCACTGATCACATTGACCCCCATGGCGACGGTCGCCAGCCAGGGCAGGATGGCATTGAAATGCACTCCAGCGTGGATCAGTACCATCAGGGAGCCAAGCCAGGCGCTGTATTCATGCATCTTCAGCAAGGATTTGGGGTTGCCCAGACTCACGTATTTACGCTTTCGGAGCGAGTAATACAGCGACGCGATGATGAGCAGCGTGCCCGGGATACCCATGTAGCGCCCCACCCAAACCAGGTTGAAACGGTGCAGTATCAGGTCGCTTATTAGTGTGGCGGCAGCCAACAACGCGAGCAAGACAGTGAAGGGCAGAACGTGTTCGCGCCAAAGTGAACTTTTCATTTACAACTCCAGTGTCACAGCAGACTTGGGCGTACAGACGCACAACAGGCAGCTGCCTGGCTCAGGGTCAAAGTCCGGCACCTGGGTGTAAGCCACCTCGCCGGAGAGAATGTTGGTTTGGCAACTGCCACAGCTGCCCGCGCGGCAGCCGGAACTCACTGAGATGCCGTTGGCTTCGGCCATATCCAGAAGCGAACCCATCCCGGGTTGCCATTGGATGACTTTGCCGGATATTTTGAGCGTGACTGCGACTGGCAGTGAGTCTGACACGGCAACTGCTTGTACCCGGGATGAATTTTTTCGTTTGACCGATGCAGGGCCGAACGCCTCAAAGTGAATGCGTGCGTCGGGCACGCCCCAGTCCTCCAGCGCGGGCACCAGGCTGGCGAGCATCGGCCCCGGTCCGCAAATGTAGTAGTGATAGGGCTTGAGTGGGAGCAGTCGGCGCAACAACGTCACATCCACGCGGCTGTGGTAGTGGTGAACTGCAGGGTCGGGATGGGGCAGCTGGTCGCTTGCCCCGGGGTTGCTGAAACACAAGTGCAAATGAAAATTGGCATGGGCCGCAGCCCGTGTCGAAAGCTCAGCCTGCATGACCAATTCGGTGCTGTCGCGCACACCGTAGAACAGCCAGATTTCGCGCTCAGGCTGATGAGTCAGGCACCAGTTCAGCATGCTCAGCATGGGTGTGATGCCGATGCCGCCGCCTATCAAGACCACAGGCGCGTCGCTTCGATCTAGATAAAAATGGCCTGAAGGCGCACGCACTTGCAAGCGGCTGCCCATTTCCACATGATCGTGGAAAAAGTTGGACGCAATGCCGGGCGCAACCGCCCTGCCAGAGGGGGCTGGTGCCCGCTTGATGGAGACCCGAAACCGGTCGGGGTTTGGTGCATCGGACAGTGAGTAGCACCTGATGATGGGGCTGGGGTCGCCGTTCGGTGCTACGGTGTCCAGTCGAAAGGTGAGGAACTGGCCAGGCCTGAAGTCCGCCAGTGCTTGCTGATCTTCGGGCACAAGGTAGAACGAGCAAACCTGCCCGCCTGGGTCTTCGATTTCCTTGCGTTTCACGATGAATGTGCGAAAGCCCGCCCAAGACGAGAGTGCCTCGGGCGGTTGTGATGCGTTGGCGTGCGGTACGGTCAGGTCGGACGCGGATACCGCCTTGAGTAGGGCTTGATAGGACCGCCAATGCTGCCAAAAGCCAATACCAAGATAAGTGGCAACTTGAAGAATGATGCCACTGGCAATCCATAGCACCAGTTGAAGGGAGGTCATAGGTGCTTCGAGCTTATGCTTGTCTATTTAAGATTGACTTAACCTGGATCAAGAGAGCGCCCGAGAATTAGAAAACTGGCGGTCTCGTTACACAGAGGTCAAATTCAAATCAGTCATCTTCGCTTTCATGGCGCTGTTGGCGGCGACTTTTGCTTCGGGCAGGCTGCGGCGTGTCTCCGTACGCGGCTCTGTAGACCTCCGCTGACGAGAATTGACATGCGGGATGCAAGGTGGACAGTTTCGACAGCAAGTCTTTGTCGGGCATCGTGACAAGACCGGTTACCGTCTGTATCTGTGTGCGCATTTGTTCACATGCATCCAGTGTGGCAGGGGCTGCATTGGCTCCCGGGTTTGCCAACATCAAAAGTCCAGTCAAGAAAAATGGTGCTTTCATGGGTGTTTCCGGTTATTTTCAATTTCGGCAGCTGGCTTCAGGCTTGTATGAGGCTTGCGAGCAGGTACTGACGACGCCACTGAAGCATTGAGCCGCGCGAATTTCAACCTGAGCAGCACATTGCTGGCCTCCTGTTGGAGCCAGCTTGGCATACAAATTTATTGTGCGCGCCGATTGTTACCCCTGGCTTAAGGAGCCCCGCCAGCGTGGCGAGCTAGCCTCGACCAGCGCGGCCTCACCCGACCGGGGGTGCGCCGCATGAGATGGTGGTGGCTGCGGGGAGGGAGGTCCCGACTGCAGCTAGCTCGATCTGCGCAGGATCAAGCAGTGCGTGACACGCTTGCGTCACAGGGATGGTTGGCCTTGGGTTTGCAGTCAAAGCAAAAGAACATCAACCCACTGGGGTAGCGCCTGAAAGCGCCCCGGGTGCGCAGCTTGTGGTTGCCGCATTTGATGCAGCTCAACGTGGCGCCTGAACTGCCCGTCCCCACGAACGGCGAACCGCTCTCCTTGATGGTGTAGCGCAGACCTGAAGCGGCAACCAAGGTCTCGAAATCGTTGTGCATCTGGAGAATGAATCGTTGAAGACGATTAATTCTGATGGGGAAAGATGACATGAAGATGACGGCCGCAATCTGCTCATTCACCACTTTTCCATCGAAGCCGTCCTTGAGCAGGCGGGCGACTTCTTCCAGAAACGCAGTCTCTAACGGGTCGTAGTTTTATGGAGCAAAGATGGCTGTGGCTCTGCAGGGCTTCATGTGGTCCAGCCCATCGTGCAACTTGGCCTGCGCTTGCCACAGGCCAAACCGTGTCAGGGTCACCGCGCGCCCGGCAAAGCCCCCAACAGTGCGGGGATTGGGGGTAGGTTAGTGTTTCTACTTATAGGCACAACTTACCTACATAAACATAATTTCTGGCGAAACCTTAAATGTGGGGCAATGCGTCCTTTTGTTTTGGGTTTCATGGTTTTTTACCAACCCCTAGGCGAAGCTTTTAACGGAAGCAGACCTATATAAACAAAATGGAGAAAGCATGGACTTTTCAACACCGATTAGATCAGGATTGTTAGCTTCGAGCATTGCGGCATTGGGCCTCATAGGCGCACCGAATGCCATGGCACTGAATGTCAAAGCAGACGTTTTCCAAGCAAGTGAAAGTCCGTGGGACATGGCTTTCTTGAAAAACGGAACCATGTTTTTCACTGAAAAATGCAAAGGTTTATCCGTTCGCTTGCCTTCCGGCAGCGTCAACAAATTGCTCGGCGTTGGTGGCAGCAAGGGCTACTCATCGACGAAAAATGATTTGTTTTGCGATGGACAAGCTGGCGTGCAAGGCGTTGCAGTTGACCCAGACTATGCAAAAAACGGACTGATCTACCTTTACTCAAGTTCCAAGGGAAGCAACCGCACCTATGGTGGGTACAACAACATTGTGATGCGCATGAAAGTGAATGCATCTTTGAACGGCATTTCTGACATTGTTGAGATCATTAACGACATTGGCTACAAGCCGTTGAAGTCCAACCATCCCTTTGGGGGTCCAGGTGCTCACAACGGCGGCCGCCTGCGTTTCAACCCTGCCGACGGATTTTTGTACGTGACGACGGGTGACAACCATAACGGCGCAGGACCTCAAAGTCCGACCGAAATTCGCGGTAAGGTGCTGCGAGTGGACCGTGACGGCAAAGCCGCAGCTGGCAACAATCCTCCAGCTGGATTTGACAAGCGAATTTTTGCCTACGGTTTCCGTAATCCTCAGGGTATTGCTTTCCGCCCGGGTTCCAACGACGTGTACGTTTCTGAAAACGGCCCATGGCACAGTGACGAGGTTACAAAAATTGTCAATGGTGGCAACGGCGGATGGGATCCGCGTGACAAAGTGAATGGTCGCGGCGAGTGCCCTGATAACTATTGCGGTTACTCCCCCAATCAGATGGGTGGAATGCCCCCGAACGAGCGTGCTGCCTTCATGTCTATGACCGACCTCAAGGCGTACCCCAATGCGATGAAGCCAGCCTTTAACAATAACAGTCTGTCACAAGGTATGTGCGGCAGCGTTTGGTTGGAAGGCAAACAGTGGAAAGAATGGGAAGGCAGACTGGCTGTTGGCTATGCAGGAATTGGTATCCATGGCACGCCTACAGGCAACCGTATCGACATTCTTGATATCCCCAAAGATGGTTTGTCTGCTAAGCGTGAAGAATTGCAATGGCCAACATTTGCGGGTCGTTTCCGTCACCTTTCGCTTGGCCCAGATGGCGCGCTTTATGTGGCTGACGAAGCGAGTGGCAATATTTACCGAGTGACTCCCGCCGAGTGATCACACTGATGTAAAGTTTTAAAGCGCGCTGTTTTCGTGCAGCGCGCTTTTTTACTGATGAATCATTTGACTGAGTTAATTTTTTCCGAAAATCGTTGATACGATTGATTGAGTTTTTAAAATGCACATTTTTCTTTTCACCTCACTAACACCGGTTTCTCGTCTCGTCATTGGTCTGGTGCTTTTTGCGAGCATGCTTTGTATAGCCAAGCCAGCTCAAGCAGAAAATGAGCAATTAAAGAAACTGATGCTCGCCAATAATTGCCTCGCATGCCACCAAATTGACAAGCGAAAATACGGTCCGAATTTCTATGAGATCGCCGATAAATACGGCAACAGCAATTCAATGATTGCAATGCTTGCAGTCAAAATAAAAGCTGGTGGTCGTGGCGTGTGGGGCGAGGACATGATGCCGCCGCAAGCGCAAGTATCAGACGCTGATGCGAAGACGATGGCTGAACTGATTTTGTCTCTCAAACCTAAACAGTAAATTTTTTTGAATAGACTGCTTCAAGGCGAGTAGTTCTATCTTGAAGCGTCAGACTGCTCTGTGCCTGGACAAAGCATGCTTAGAGTGATCTGACCAAGCGACTGCGGTGGTAAATCTTGCCAATCTTTCGACTTTTGAGTTGGTGACGGCAAAACGACTTTGTCGCCAGCGGCCCAAGTCTCACTATAGGCAGATGTTTGTACCACACGGAACTTGCTGTTCATGCAGTCGTATTCGTGCAAAGAAAGCTTTGAGGAAACTTCCTTGGGAAGTAATGCGCCTCCTTGGCTCAAAACATTGACTTGACGGTATATCGCCATGGGTCCGGTTTGCTTGACTGAATCCATTTCAATATATTGCTCTGGCTCTTGCCAGTTTCCGTTAGCTATCTTTTTCCATTCTGCGCCAGCGGTTGTACACATTAAAACAATTACCATGGATATGGAATAGCGGCTGATTGATTTCATTGCAAACTGCATCTTAACCATCCATCGGTTCAAAAAAACAATGCACAAGTCTCGTATTTTTGGGAAGAGTCTGCAGAGCCCTTCTGTTGATGCTGGAGCGGCTTCAGTGCACACTGCTCCCGCAGGTCAATCGTTTGGCAGAAACGTACCCAGACAGATAGCCTGTCTGGGTACCCTGTGGCGTGGTGGCGCACGGTCTCAAATGGGCAAGGCGAGGCGAAGTCCAACGGTCCAGTTTCTGCCGGGCGCCGGTTCGTAAAATTGGGACAAAGCCTGGTTCACAATAACCGAGCCCACATACTGTTTGTCCGTGATGTTGTGTATGCGCGCATACGCGGTGAGGCTCCCTGGGCCCACCGACCATCCGTGGCTCGCCTTCAAATTGAACGTGGTGTAGCCCGGAGCTGAGGCTGTGTTGGTGTCATTGGCATACAACTGGCCAGACTGTGTGAGCTCGATGCCGGCCAGGCTACCCAAACGAGTCCCCTTCTTGCCCTCATCCATGTTCAGGCTGCTCCACAAGAGTTCGGAGAACACAAAGCTTTTTGGAATTCCGGGAATCTTGTTGCCTGATGCGATGGACGAGTTTCCCGTGCTGAAAGGAGACGAAAAGGTAGCATCAATTCCTGACGCTGCCAAGCTGGCCCGCACGTGAGGCGTGAGCAACACGTTGCCCGAAATCTCCCACCCGGTGCGGGCGGTCCCCGGTGCATTCTTGAACGTGGAACTGCCGCCACTGCTGCTGGCAACGACAATTTCGTTTTTTGATTTGATCTGAAACAGGGTTGCATCAAGACGGGCGTTTCGGTTCGGCGCCCACTTGGCGCCGAGCTCGTAGTGCTGGCTTGTGGACGCATTGACGGTCGTGTTGAAGGACGGTGAACCTGCGCCGTTGTAGGCCACTTCTGCAAGGGTCGGGCTTTCGAAACCTTTGCCGTAGTTGGCGTACAGATTGAGACTCTCGCTTGCATGGTAGGTGAGCCCGAGCACGGGGCTGGACGCCTGGTAGTTGGTCTTGCCCGAGCCATTGCCATCGGTCAGGTAATTGTCATCACTGCTAAAACGAACCACGCTGTAACGCAACCCGGTGACCAGGGAGATCTGGTCTGACATGCCGGTTGTAGCCTGCGCAAAAAAATCACTGTTCTCAGCTTGGTTGTCCTCGTTGCGCGTGGTCGATCTTTTTTCGCCATTGGCAGCGGTGCCGCCTTGGCGCAGCTCTTTGGATCGATCAAACTCGTACCCAACCGCCCACTTGACGGATCGATCACCCCATTGGGTTTGCGCGTTGTATTGCAGGCCAGTGCCGTAGTAAGCCCGCTCAAGCCCGACCCAGCCGCCAGTGACGCCCGCTGTCTGGTACTGCCAATTGTCCCGTGTGCCGTCAGAGAGGCGTGCTGTCACCGTGCGA
>CALRWE010000130.1:0-13767 GCA_943371745.1 Rhodoferax sp. OV413 | reverse complement strand
AGTCAGATCATTCCAGCATTTGCCCGCAAGAAACTCTTCGGGTACGCCTCCATGGTGTACGCAACATCCAGTATTGCAATTCTGTCTTTCATTGTGTGGGCTCATCACATGTTCACCACGGGCATGCCCGTGACCGGACAGCTGTTTTTCATGTATGCCACGATGCTGATTGCTGTGCCCACTGCCGTGAAAATTTTCAACTGGATCGCCACTATGTGGCAGGGCTCCATGACCTTTGAGACGCCCATGCTGTTCGCTGTCGGCTTCATCTTTGTGTTCACGATGGGTGGCTTCACAGGCCTTATTTTGGCCATGGCGCCCATCGATATTCAGGTGCAGGACACGTATTACGTGGTTGCACACTTCCACTACGTCTTGGTGGCTGGCTCACTGTTTGCCATGTTTGCCGGTTTTTACTATTGGGCTCCCAAGTGGACCGGTCACATGTACAGCGAAACCCGCGGCAGAATTCATTTCTGGTGGTCTCTGATTTCATTCAATGTCACGTTTTTCCCGATGCACTTTTTGGGTTTGGCCGGTATGCCCCGTCGTTATGCTGACTACCCGATGCAGTTTGCTGACTTCAACATGCTGGCATCCATCGGCGCATTTTTCTTCGGATTCGCCCAAGTTTATTTCTTCGTCTTCATTGTTTTGCCGGGAATGATGGGCAAGGGTGAAAAAGCCACGGCCAAGCCATGGGATGGCGCTGAAGGTCTGGAATGGGAAGTGCCGTCACCAGCACCTTTCCATACCTTTGAGACCCCACCGAAGCTGAATGCTGACGCCAATAAAATCGTTGCCTGATCAGGAAATTGACAGATATGACGCCCCTGCAGAAAAAGTCCAACCGGCGAACTGGCCTGATACTGGCGTCTGTCGCCTTGGTCTTTTTTGTCGGGTTTGTGGCCAGAATGATATTGGTGGGTGTGTAGGTCATGAACTTGAAACGTGAAAATTTCCGGATGGTGAGCAAGTTGGCAGTGATCGCTGTCGGCATGTTCGCTTTCGGGTACGCGCTGGTCCCGATTTACAAGGCTATCTGCGAGATGACGGGCATCAACATCCTGTCTTTGGGCGAACGCAATATCCCGGGTGCCAAAGCAACCATGCCGGCCAACACCCAGGTGGACACCAGCCGAACCATCACGGTTGAATTCGATGCTAATTCACGTGGACCCTGGGAGTTCAAGCCTGCCCAGCGGTCGATCCAGGTTCACCCGGGTGAAATGGCCACGGTCATGTACGAGTTCAAAAATGTACAGAACAGGTCCATGTCTGCGCAAGCCATTCCGAGCTACGCACCCATGCAGGCGAGTACGCATTTCAACAAGTTGGAGTGTTTTTGTTTCAACCAGTACACGCTGCTCCCGGGTGAGAAGAAATCCTGGCCAGTGGTGTTTGTGATAGATCCCAAGTTGTCAAAGGATGTCAAGACAATTACCTTGTCCTATACTTTCTTTGAGGTAGGTGGCAAAACGCCAGCGGCGCCGGTAGCGGACGCGAAGGCAGTGTTACCTACAGTTGAGGCGGGTTCGTGACCGAACCTGCTGGGAACGCCAGGAAATCTGTGATCGCATCTTTTTTGCGAACGGTCAAGATGGTTTTGTGGGGATTTTTGGGCATTCGAAAAGGCAGTGACTGGGAAGAAGATGCCCAAAAAACCAATCCATTTCACATCATTGTGGTGGGCCTCGTGGGTGTAATTTTGTTGATCGTTGGTTTGATGGTGCTCGTGAAGTGGGTCGTTCCCGCTTGATTCACGAGTGAAAAAATGAAAATTGAAGTGACAGAAGCGAATTGGAAAGATTGGAGCTGAAATGAGTTCAACAACACACGGTTCGACACCGTACTATTTTGTTCCTGGTCCCTCGCGACATCCCGCGATGGCAGCCTTGGGGATGTTTTTCATACTTTTGGGCGCCAGTCAGTGGATCAATGGCACCGACTGGGGCAAGTGGTCGCTTGCGTTTGGCATGGCGTTGTTCCTGGGTGTTCTCTATCAATGGTTCAAGGAAGCCATTCATGAGAGTGAAACCGGTCAGTACGGGCACAAAATTGACTTGTCTTTCCGCTGGAGCATGAGTTGGTTCATCTTTTCGGAAGTCATGTTTTTCGGCGCCTTCTTTACGGCGCTCTGGTGGGCACGGTCGCATTCGATGCCGGCCCTGGGGAATCTCGAGAACGCCTTGTTGTGGCCTGATTTCAAGGCTGTCTGGCCAAGCATGGCTGCAGGTGTCACAGGCTCACCAGCTGGCATCGTTGAACCCTTCAGCACCATGACGCCGTTTTGGTTGCCAACCATCAACACCGCACTGTTGCTCGCATCGGGTGTGACGCTAACCATCGCGCACCATGCCCTGATTGCCGGCAATCGGGCTCGCACCATCGCATTCATGTGGATGACCGTGATTCTGGGCACCACCTTTCTTGGTGTGCAGGGGTACGAGTATTTCCATGCGTACAGCGATTTGAACTTGAAGTTGACTTCAGGCGTCTTTGGATCTACTTTTTACATGCTCACTGGCTTCCACGGTTTTCATGTGTTCATTGGCATGCTAATGCTGCTGTTCATCACCCTGCGCTTGCAGAAGGGGCACTTCACCCCTGACCGTCACTTCGGTTTCGAGGGTGCGGCTTGGTACTGGCATTTTGTGGACGTGGTGTGGCTGGGTCTCTATGTACTGATCTACTGGCTTTAAGACTGCCGCGAAGGTAAAAAAGGCACCGCGCGCGGTGCCTTTTTTCATAGGTTAATTCAATGATTCCATCATTTTCCGGCAGGAATCCCTGTCGGTTGGATGTAGCCCAGTTTCCAGGCCAGCAAGATGCTGCAAAACAGCAGTACGGAGATGCCGACGCGCATGGCCAGGGCCAACGCCATCTTTTGGTGCCGAGATCTCCCATTGCTGTTGTTTTTCATCATGAAAAACAATGCCGTGCCCAAGCTGCCAACGATGGCCAAAAATGCCAAAAGGACTAAATATTTCATGGTTTGGATTATGTCGTGAATGCGGGATGGAGGTTTGGGCTGCTCACCTGCAGCACCGTGCTGGCGATCGTGGCGACGCTGATGCTCGGTCGCTGGCAATTGTCTCGTGCTGACCAAAAAGAGGCCATTCAGTTCGCCATAGAGCGTCAGGGGGCGTTGCCGCCTTTGGTGGGGCAAGCGGTGTTCTCATTGCCTGATCCAAGCGCGTTGCTGCAGCGCAGCGTGTTGCTCCGGGGGGAGTGGTTGGGTGAGCAGACGATCTTCCTGGATAACCGACCCATGATGGGGAAACCAGGACTCTATGTTGTCACACCCATGAGACTTGAGCATAGTCAGTCCATTGTCCTTGTCCAACGTGGCTGGGTGCCCCGCAATTTCATGGATCGCATGCAAGTCCCCAATATCAGATCCCCTGGCGGAGTGGTTGCGATAGAGGGGCGTATTGCCCCGCCGCCTGGCAAGTTATATGAGTTCACGGACGCCGAGACAGGGCGTATCCGGCAAAATCTGAACTTGGCGAGTTTTAGTGCAGAAGTGGGCCTGGCCCTGCCTGAATGGACGGTTCAGCAGCTTGGCGACGAGAGCGACGGCCTGCTGCGGCAATGGCCGGCTGTGTCCACCGGGCTCGAAAAGCACTATGGCTATGCGTTTCAATGGTTTGCACTGAGTGTCCTGATTGCAATTCTTTATGTCTGGTTCCAAATTGTTAGACGATTCATCATCCCGCGGCGCGCGTGACGCTGCGCCTCGCGCCGGTTCAAGCGATCATCCGCTGGGTCTGACAGTGCATTCCATGCCTGAACCTGAGGGCCCGCCGGATGGGGCGGTTCGCAAGCGCAGCGGTGGGCGCCTCAAAATGATCGCTGTGCTGCTGGTGTGCGCCGCGCCGGTAGTGGCGTCGTATTTCACTTATTACGTGGTGAAACCCGAGGGCCGCCAGAATTTTGGTGAATTGATCAACCCCCAGCGCGCCCTGCCCGATGTCAAGGGAGTCGATCTCAATGGCACTGGCGTCAACCTGCAGACGCTGAAGGGCCAATGGCTTTTGGTGAGTGTGGCAGGCGCCAGCTGCGATGAGGCCTGCGTGCAGCACCTGTACTTGCAGCGCCAGATGCGCGAGAGTCTGGGTCGGGAAAAAGACCGACTCGACTGGGTCTGGCTGATCTCTGACGATGCCCCTGTGGCCGAGCCACTGCGGGTGGCCCTGAAGGGCGCGACAGCTTTGCGCGTGCCGGCGCCCGAGATGGCTGCCTGGCTTGCGCCGGGCAGCGGACAAGCGCTGGCGGACCACTTGTACTTGGTGGATCCGATGGGCAACTGGATGCTTCGTTTCCCCGCCAAGCTGGACAAGGTCACCGCCGCCAAGGCCAAGCGCGATATCGAGCGTCTGTTGCGCGCGGCCAACTCCTGGGACAAGCCAGGCCGTGAAACCATTAATTGACCGGTGACAACTGTGCAAGCGCTTTACGATTTTTCTCCCTTGGTGCAATTGATGCTTCTGGGACTCTTGTTGGCGGGAGGGCCGCTGGCTTGGGTTGCTTATCGGCACCGACGCTCTACGCCGCTGCGTCGCAGGCAGGCACTGACGCTGTTGACGCTGTTTCTTACCTTTGATCTGGTTTTGTTCGGCGCTTTCACCCGTTTGACAGACTCTGGGCTGGGCTGCCCTGATTGGCCCGGCTGCTATGGCAGTGCCAGCCCCCTGGGTGCCAAAGCCGAGATCACGGCTGCACAAAGCGCCATGCCCACCGGGCCGGTGACCCATGGCAAGGCCTGGGTTGAGATGATTCACCGATACCTTGCCACCAGCGTTGGGGTGTTGATTCTGGTGCTGGCTGCTTTGGCATGGATGGACCGCAGTCCGCGTAATCTGAAAGTGGAGCGGGCCGTCATCTCGCCCTGGTGGCCGACACTTACTCTGGTGTGGGTATGTATTCAGGGGGCTTTTGGGGCACTGACCGTGACGATGAAGCTTTTTCCTGCGATCGTGACGCTTCATCTGATGGGCGGGTTGTTTCTGCTGGCCTTGCTTTGTGTCCAGGCTGTCAAATACGCCCAACTCGAAGGCCGCTCACAGATCACGGGCATCAGCCCTGGCCTGCGTGGCCTGTTGTGGGCCTCGTGCGCTTTGTTGGTGATGCAGATTGCACTGGGTGGTTGGGTCAGCACAAACTATGCGGTGCTGGCCTGCACTGACTTTCCCAAGTGCCAAGGCAGTTGGTGGCCCGACATGAACTTCCAGCAAGGTTTCGAGATCTGGCGGGAGCTGGGCTTAACCGGTGCTGGAGAGCCCATCGTCTTCTCGTCCCTGACCGCCATTCATTACGCGCACCGCCTGGCCGCCTTTGTGGTGCTCGGTGCGCTTGCGGTGCTGGCGTGGCGCCTGAACCGGGTGCCAAGTCTGCGACTGCAGTCCAGGCTCATTGCCTTGCTCATCACCTTGCAACTCATTACCGGACTCAGTAATGTGGTGCTGGACTGGCCTTTGCTGGCTGCCGTCTTGCACACGGGAGGTGCCGGCGCGCTGCTGGTTGTCATGACCTGGGTCCTGTCTGCCAGCACCTCTTCTGCCCGGGTTTCGGTGCCACTTGCCCACTCCGCCTTTGTTCCGAGACCCCATTCATGAGCGCACTATCGATCCCTGTTTCTGGCTCGGTTTTTCGGCAGTTCTATGCCCTGACCAAGCCGCGAGTGGTTCAACTCATCGTCTTTTGTGCCTTGATCGGCATGGTGTTGGCCGTGCCGGGGGTCCCCACTTGGGCTGAAGTCCGTTTGGGGCTCATCGCCTGCCTGGGAATCTGGCTGGTGGCGGGAGCTGCGGCTGCGTTCAACTGCATTGTTGAAAAAGGCATTGACGCCAAAATGAAACGCACTGCCTGGCGTCCGACGGCCAAGGGGGAGTTGAACGACCGGCAAACCCTGTTGTTTTCAGCCGTGTTGTGCCTGCTGGGCTCCGGTTTGTTGTATGTCTGGGTGAACCCGCTGACCATGTGGCTGACATTTGCCACGTTTATCGGTTATGCCGTGGTGTACACCGTGATACTCAAGCCGCTCACGCCGCAAAATATTGTGATTGGTGGCGCTTCTGGCGCCATGCCGCCGGTGTTGGGCTGGGCTGCCATGGCGGGCGATGTCGGCCCCGAAGCCTTCATTTTGTTCTTGATTATCTTCTTGTGGACACCGCCGCATTTCTGGGCGCTGGCCCTTTACCGGGTGGAGGACTACCGCAAGTCCGGTTTGCCCATGCTGCCTGTCACGCACGGCAATGAGTTCACCCGTTTACAAATCTTTCTCTACACGTTTATTTTGTTTGCGGCCTGCCTGTTGCCATTTGTTTACGGCATGAGTTCCTGGATTTATTTGGCAACGGCTCTGATCTTGAGCGCCGGGTTTTGCCTCTATGGTTTTTGGTTGTGGCGCGACTACTCGGATGAGTTGGCCCGCAAGACTTTTCGTTTTTCGCTCATTCACCTCAGCGTGTTGTTTGCTGCCTTGTTGGTGGACCACTACGTGCTCTAGGCGAAAGTATCATTTTTTGAAGGACGATGGATGAACCAACGCGGCAGACTCAAATTTTTGGTGACCTTGGGCTTGCTGGCGGCTGCCGCGGGGTTGATGTCAGCTTGTTCGGACAAGAAGCAGAGCTTCGCCGCGATCGACGTGACGGGGGCTGACTACGCCCGGGATTTTTCGTTGACGGACCACAACGGTCAGACCCGCACGATCCGGGATTTTTCCGGAAAGGTGGTGGTGCTGTTCTTTGGCTACACGCAATGTCCTGATGTGTGCCCCACCTCCATGGCTGAGTTGGCCGAAGTCAAAAAATTGTTGGGCAAAGACGGTGATCGTTTGCAGGGTCTGTTCATCACGGTAGACCCTCAGCGGGATACGCCGGAAGTGCTCAAAGCCTACATGACCAACTTCGATCCGTCATTCTTGGCGCTCTATACCGCGCCGGACAAGCTCGTGGCCCTGGCCAAAGACTACAAGGTGTATTTCAAAAAAGTTGACGGGCAAACGCCGACAAGCTACACGATGGATCATTCGGCGGGCAGCTACATCTATGACACCCAGGGCAAGCTGCGCCTGTACACCCGCTACGGCACCGGCACAGCGCCTTTGCTGGCCGATATCAAATTGTTGCTGCAGGCGCCCTGAAAACGGACCATCGCTAGCAGACGTGCTGACGCCGGGCCACCGCGTGGCGAGCAGCCGTGGGCTCAGTCGGGCTTGATGCCCCTCGTGGCAATCACGCCGCCCAGCAGGGCTGTATCGAGTTTGATGCGATTGGCCAAGCCTTCCGCAGACGTTCCCGCCACTTGCCAGCCTTGCTGAAACAGTTTTTGCCGGATCTCGGGTGAGCGGGCGATCTCGCTCATCAGGGCCGACAACCGGGCTACAACCGGCTTGGGCATTGAGTTGGGCGCAGCGATGGCGTTCCAGATTTCCAGGTTGAAATCTTTCACACCGGCTTCGGCCATGCTGGGCAAGTCGGGTGCCAGGGTACTGCGCCCGCTGGAGGTCACGCCAATCGCCCGCAGCTTGCCGGCGCGAATTTGCGCCAAGGCCAGCGCGGGGGGCATCATGGACAGCTGCAGTTGGCCGCCGATCAGGGCCGTCGCCACTTGGGGGTACCCTGGGTAGGGAACATGAACCGGGTTGATGCCGCTCTGACCCTTGAGCAACTCCATGCCAATGTGGCCCACGGTGCCTACGCCGGGGGAGCCGTAGCTCCACTTGTCGCCTGCCGAGCGGGCTGCGGCCAAAAACTCCTTTGCCGTGCCTTCGCCTGTTCCGACAGGCGCGGTCAAGACCAAGGGTGACATGCCAATCAAGCTGACGGGCGTCAGGTCTTTGAGCGGGTCGTAATTGAGCTTGGGGTTCAGCAACTTGGCAATGGTCAGGTTGCCATTGATCATCAAGCCGATGGTGTGGTCATCCGTGGCTTTGGCGACAAAGTCGGCCGCGATGTTGCCGCCTGCGCCAACTTTGTTTTCCACAATCACTGGCTGGCCCAGCGCCTTGGACAGGGGTTCTGCCAAGGTGCGTGCCGTCAGATCGGGGGAAGATCCCGCAGGAAAGCCAACAACGATACGGACGGTCTTGACAGGCCAAGCGGCCGCATTTTTGGGCGATTCAACCGGCTTTTGGGCGCTGGCCCAAGAGGACAGGGCGAGTGAAGCTATTAAAACAGTGGTACGGCGACGCATGAGACGGGACATGGCAGTTCCTGATGAATCAAAGCCTGCCATTGTCACCCATCCCGCGCCGAAGCCTGCCGGGCCAGGCGCCGCGTGGTCAGGCGGGCTCGGTCAGCGTCTTTTTCATCTTCTTCATGGCGGCTACCTCAATCTGGCGAATCCGCTCGGCGCTCACACCGTAAACCGCTGCCAGTTCGTGCAACGTCATGCCGCCTGAGTTGTCATCGTTCACCTTGAGCCAGCGCTCTTCGACAATCCGACGGCTGCGCTCGTCCAGGGCCTCGAGTGCGGCGGCGATGCCGTCGCTGGCCAACACGTCGCGCTCGTGCGCCTCAATCATGGCCGTGGGCTCGTGCCGGGTGTCGGTCAGGTAGGCAATCGGGCCATAAGCGTCTTCGCCGTCGTCTGACGGGCTTGGATCCAACAAGACGTCGCCGCCGGAGAGACGTGTCTCCATCTCGATGACCTCCTCGCGTTTGACATTCAGGTGCGCGGCCATGGCGTCGATCTGGTCTTCGTTCAGCGTGTCCCGGTGCGTCCCCATGTCCGCCGCTGCATCATCGGACTTGTAGCGCTGTTTCATGGAACGCAGGTTGAAAAACAGCTTGCGCTGGGACTTGGTGGTCGCCACTTTGACCATGCGCCAGTTTTTCAGGATGTATTCGTGGATCTCGGCCTTGATCCAGTGCAGGGCGTAGCTCACCAGTCGCACGCCATGATCGGGGTCGAAGCGCTTCACGGCCTTCATGAGCCCGACATTGCCTTCTTGAATCAAATCGCCGTGTGGCAGGCCGTAGCCCAAGTACTGGCGCGATACCGACACCACCAAACGCAGGTGCGAGAGCACCAGCTTGCCGGCGGCGTCCAAGTCATTGTTGACCCTGAATTGGCGTGAAAATTCCTGCTCCTGCTCTTGTGTCAGCATGGGGAGCCGATTCGCAGCCGAAATGTAAGCATCCAGGTTGCCCAGTGGCGGCACCATGGACCACGGATTGGCGACGGTTAATGCGGCCGTTGAGCCGCTAGTTTGGTAGGTCATGCCAGAACTCCTTTTTTCATGAACAGAATGTTAGCACTCTCTGTCATTGAGTGCTAAACCCGGGTTTCAGTTGGGTTGATAGGCGGGAATTCGCGTGAGGCGGTGCTCACTTTCGGTCAGTCGTCTTCCCCGAACCAATTGTGGGCGGCGGGTGCAGCCCCGTCTGTGCGCCAGCGACCCCATCGTCCAGAGGTCAAAGCGCAGCGCTTTGTTGTGCATCAATCCAACGGCAGAAAATCGGGGAATCGGTTCTTTTAAAGCTAGTGCGTCAGCCAGCGCCGGCTGGCAAAGCTCAGCGCGTCTACCAAGGCGACCAGGACCAACATCGCGATGAGCACACTGCTGGTCTCGTCCATCTGGAACAAACCCATGTGAAACGCCAGCATCTGACCCAGCCCTCCGGCCCCCACCACGCCCAGTACAGCGGCGGCGCGGATGTTGTTTTCCCAGCGGTAAAGGGTGTAGCTCATGAGCTGGGGGAGCACTTGTGCAAGCGTGGCGTACAAAAACACCCGGCTTTCCCCCACACCCCGCGCACGCAAGGCAAAGCCGGGGCCGGGCGGGACGTTTTCGATGGCCTCGGCAAACAGGCGACCCAAAACGCCTGTGGTGTGCAGCCCCAGAGCCAGGGTGCCGGCAAACGGACCCAGGCCAGCCGCAATCAGCAAGAGTGCTGCCCACACCAGTTCGGGCACGCTGCGCAGGGTATTGAGCAACAAGCGGGTCAGCGCGCGCCAGCGCGCCGGGTCGCCCTCAAAGGTCTTGCTGGCCGGCAGCGCCAGCGCCAGGCCCAGCATCACGGCCAGCAGGGTGCCCACCGCTGACATGGCCAGGGTCTCCAGCGTGGCCACCATCAGCTTGTCCAAAAAGGCCGGGCTGGTCTCAGGCTGCAGCAGTTCGCCCAAAAATTTACCCATCTTGGCAAAGGCTTGCCAGGACAAAAACTGCGCCCACTGCAGATCCAGGGACCAAAAGCTCAAGCCCACCAGAGCCACGACGCCCAGCACAAACCAGCAAGCGGCACAACGTGCATCGAACAGGGGTGGCGGCAGCTTGTAGACCTCATTGGCCGCGCGCTTCATCTCGGGCCTCATGCCAGGCCCTGCCTCAGCCACGCGCTCACCCGGTCCGCCAGCCCTACCAGGGCCATGAACACCAGCAGCATGGTGGCAACCTCGGAGCCGTTAAACATCTTCATGGAGGCGTCCATTTGCTGACCCAGGCCACCCGCGCCCACAAATCCCAGCACGGCCGAGGACCGGATGGCGCATTCCCAGCGGTACACCGTGTAGCTGGTGAGTTCGCCGGCGTTTTGCGGCAGCAGCGCGTACAAGAACGCCTGCAGGCGGCCCGACCCGTTGTGCAGCAGGCTGCGGGTGGCGTGCGTTTCGCCGCTCTCCAGAATTTCGGCATAGACCTTGCCCAGCATGCCGCCATACGTCAGGCCAATGGCCAGCACGCCTGCGGTGGGCCCCAGCCCGACCACCCGCACAAACACCAGTGCCCAGATCAGCTCAGGCACGCTGCGCAGCACAATGAGCAGCCAGCGCACCGCCTGGCGCAAGACGCCTGGCAGGAGTGCCATGCGCCCGGTGAGTGCGGAAATGGACAGCACCCGCACCGAAAGCAACGCCAGCGGCACAGCCAAGACCAGCGCCAGCGTCAGCCCGGCAGTGGCAATGGCCACGGTGCGCCAGGTTTCACGCGCCACCATGGTCAGGAACTCGCTGTTCATTTTGGGCGGGAAGAAGTCGCCCAAAAAGTGCAAAGTGGGCTTGAGTGCGCCAGGCTCCACCAGCACCCAGGGTTTGAACTCGCTCAGGACCAGCATCGGCCACAGCATCACCAACGCTGCCAGCGCCCAAAAAACTCGACCGCGCCAGGCCGGGTCACGCCGCGCCGCAGCGGGGTTGCCGATGGATGGGTTCAGGGAGTTAGTCATGTCGCAAACTAGCGGCAATGCATGACGACCGGCGCGGGGTCAGCGGTCGCCTCGGGAGAGGCCGGCGGTGTGGTGGTGCTCAGTTCGTGCAAGTGCTGGTCATACAACGCGTGCAGGCGCTCAGGCGTCACCTGGGCCGAGGGCAGGTCAAAGGCCAACTCTCCATCGCGCAGTCCGATGATGCGCGGGAAGTGATGCAGCGCCATCTCGACATGGTGCATGGTCGTCACCAGCGTGGCGCCGCGCTCCCGGGCAGACTGGGTGAGCGACTCCATCGCTTGTTGTCCGCGGGAGGGGTCCAGGGCTGACAGGGGTTCGTCCACCAAAAACAGGCTGGCTTGCGAGGCCAGGGCGCGTGCCAGCCCCACCCGCTGGCGCTCTCCGCCCGAGAGCCTGTCGACCCGCTCAAACAACTTGTCGCTCATGTCAAAACGCGCCAGAGCGCGCTCGGCCAGCGCCATGTCGCTCGGGTAAAACAGACTGCGCAAGCTCGCCCACAGGCCTTCGTGCGGCAAGCGCCCAGCCAGTACGGCCGTGACGGTGCGCTGGCGCGGCGGCAATGGCGGTACCTGGGGTGCCAGAAACAATTCACCCCGCAGGTGCTGCAACTGCCCGCGCGACAAGGCCCAGGGGTTGCGACCGCCCAGCTGCAGGCTGCCGCTGTCGGGCTTCAAGGCGCACGCCAGCAGATGCAGCAGAGTGGTCTTGCCGGCGCCCGAGGGGCCAATGATGGCCAATTGCTCCCCGTGGGCGACACGCAGGTCCAGTCCGCGCAGGGCAGCAGGGGCGTGCTCGCGCGCTGCGGGGTGGCGAGCGGCACATTGATCCAACAAGAGGTTCATGGTCAAATCAGGCTCTGGCCGGCGTATATAAAGGTTTTATAGGTGTTATTACCATAGCTTTTTTCTGGCTGTGTCTGCGGCCGGTCTTGGCCCGTGGTCGAGCCAGTCGCTTGAATTTCAGAAGCCCTGATTAAACTCGAAGCCCGGTCATTTCGTTGCACTCGCGGGCCATGAGGGCGATGCAGGTCGGGCATTGCGCTGCGGAGCAGGTGACCTGGGTGGTGGTCCAGGTTAGGGTTTTGGCACTAATTTTTGTTGCATTGCAACAAAAATTCGAAATTTTATTCGGGTTTTCCCTATAATTCGTTCCATGCTGCACTGCAACATAAACAGTCTGCCCAGACTTGAGCAGGCGCCCCGAATCCCCATTTTTAGGAACATCACATGAAAAACCCAATCGAACAATTCGCTGCTTCCAACCAGGCCAACCTGCAAGCCCTCGAAGTCCTGTCGGGTCAAGCCTTTGCCGGCCTGGAGAAATTTGTCGAGTTGAACATGGCTGCTTCCAAAGCCCTGTTGAGCGAGTCATTTGTTCACGCCAAGGCCATGATGGCGGTGAAAGATGCCCAGGAGTTCATGGCCCTGCAAGCCGACTTCGTGAAGCCCCTGGCCGAAAAATCGACGGCTTATGCCGATCACCTGAAGAGCATCCTCACCGGCAGCGGTGAAGAACTCGCCAATGTGGTTGAAGCCAATTCGGCCAAAGCGCAAAAAGCGTTTGCCACAGCAGTTGAAGAGATGGTCAAAAGCGCACCCGCCGGAAGCGAGTCTGCCGTGGCTGCCTTCAAGAGCGCCCTGACTGCGGGTCAAAACGCCGTTGAAACGGCTCAGGCTTCCACCAAGAAAGCCCTGGAAGCCGCCCAGTCCAATTTCGCATCGGCTGCCAGCCAGGCAACCCAGGCCGTCAAGAAAGCGACCGCAGCGGTTTGACAGGCAGCAGCCTTCGGGCTGTCCAAAAAAAGGCACCGTGGGGTGCCTTTTTTGATGGACGTCAACAGTTTGGTTTGAGTGGTTTCAGAGATGTGCCAAATTTCTCGACCAGCGGCGCATGACCCAGCGGCCCGAACTCGATCGGAACCTCGGGTACTTGCCGGTCCGGTATCTGGTCGAGCAAGTGCCGGATCAGGGTGAGCCGGCCCTGGCGCTGGTCGTTGAAATCCACCAGCGCCCAGGGGCAGGCCCGGCTGTGGGTGGCCTTGAGCATCGCATCCCGCGCTTTGCCGTACTCGGCGTACTTTTCCCGTGCCTGAAGGTCAATCGGGCTGAGCTTCCAGCGTTTGAGCGGGTCGCTCAGGCGCTCGGCAAAGCGTTCTTCCTGCTTGACCTGGTCCACAGTGAGCCAATATTTGAAGAGCAGAATGCCGTCGTCCACCAGCATCTGCTCAAACACGGGTGTCTGCTTCAGGAAGGTCATGGTTTGCTCTTCAGAGCAAAACCCCATGACGCGCTCGACTCCAGCGCGGTTGTACCAGCTCCGGTCCAGCAGCACGATCTCGCCGGCCGACGGCAGGTGAGGTACGTAGCGTTGAAAGTACCACTGCGTTTGCTCGCGTTCGCTGGGTTTGCCCAACGCCACGGTGCGGCACAGGCGCGGGTTGAGGGTTTCGCTGATGGCCGTGATCACGCCGCCCTTGCCCGCGGTGTCACGGCCCTCGACCACCACCACCAGGCGCTTGCCGGTGCGCAGGAGCCAGCGAGCGAGGTCGTTGAGCTCCAGCTGCAACGGCGCCAGTTTGTCGTAGTAATCCGAC
>CALRWE010000129.1:0-13927 GCA_943371745.1 Rhodoferax sp. OV413 | reverse complement strand
TTGAATTCATCACTGTAGCGTGCGCGGCGACGTCCCACCTGCGGCATTTGAATTTCTGGAGTGTGCATGTGTCCACCTGAGTTGAAGTGGACACAATCCTCTTAAGAAATTCCTATTCCAGCAAGATGACTTCGCCACCCGCTTACGATGCGCGAGCCATAGATGCCGATTCCTATGGCTACCAAGCAACATGCTCATGTGGATATGGGTGGCGGTGGCGTTTCCATTCAGAACAAAGAAAGCGGATCGGTCACTATGCGTACGGTGCTGAGCAAGGCTTGTTCGAGTCAAATGGCGCCGACGAAATTGCACTTGAGGTTGACTGCTAACTGCCCCGGAACCTCAATCGGTTAGGTGTGTGTTTTTGATGGTTTGGTTCAGTGAAAATTTCGACGAAATTTGCATCAGTTACCCGATGAGACCACCATTCTTCGATTTAGACACCGGCTGGAGAAACACAAGCTGGCAGAGCAAATCCTGCAGACCGTCAATCAGCTCTTGACAGAGCGCGGCCTGCTCCTGAAGGCTGGCACCGCCGTTGATGCCACCCTGATCGCAGCACCCACCTCCACCAAGAACAAAGACAAAAAGCGCGACCCCGAGATGCACTCCAGCAAGAAGGGAAATCAATGGTACTTTGGCATGAAGGCCCACATTGGTGTGGATGCCGAGTCAGGCTTGGTGCATACCGTGCGCGGCACCTCGGGGAACATCAGTGACATCGCAGAGGCCAACAGTTTGCTGCACGGCCAGGAGAGTGTCGCCTATGGCGATGCGGGTTACCAAGGTGTTGAGAAGCGCCCGGATGCGACAAAAGAGGTGACTTGGCACGTTGCCATGCGACCAGGCAAACGCCGTGCGTTGGACAAAGAAAACGAAGCCGATGCCCGGGTCGACAAGGCAGAGAAGCTCAAGGCGGGAATTCGGGCCAAGGTGGAGCATCCCTTTCGGGTGATCAAGCGCCAGTTTGGTCATGTGAAGGTGCGCTACCGCGGCCTCAAGAAAAACACGGCGCAGCTCATCACGCTGTTCGCGTTACCTAACCTGTGGATGGTGCGCGGTGAATTGATGGGGGCAAAGGCATGAGTGCGCCCGAAAACAGGGCAAGTGCCCTGCAGGGCGCTAAAAGCGCACAAACCCGCAGAAAAAACGAGCGGATTGCAGGAGTTTGCTCGTGAAATCCCATAATCTGAAAACTAACGACTCGCTACGCCAATTGGTAGTGAGTTATTCAGACGTTCCTTAACTAGCAAAGTACTTGCGCGCGCGAAGAGCCAATTGCTAGGTTTGGCTTGCTCCTTGAAGAGCCTGGCCAGTCAGTGATCGCACCTGAGGCCGTTGCAAATGGCGGATATTGGGCTGACATTTTGGCATTCCGAAGGTCGGGTATGGCACTTATGCATAGGGCCAAGTTATGCGGAGTGGGGGTAGCGGCCATACCTTCGACAGGTATCTGGTATCGGCACCGAATGACAGCTCTTGCCAAAGTAAATAGTTGGAGGCGGTCTGACGGTGCCTGCCCATCACGTTGGATGACAGGATGCATGCGGTCTACTGCGAACACTCAGATTGCGGTAACCAGGCATGGCTATTTGTTTCCCGCATCAGCCTTTTGTCTATCAAGCAACGCCGGTAAATCGATCCCGAAGTAATCGCATAGTTTGTCTAACACTTCCAGCTCAATTCGCTCAGTAGTCTCGTAATAGAGGCGCGTCAGCGTCCCGCGATTGATTCCGGTATCCCGAGCAACATCACTGATTTTAAGTTTGCGTTCCCCTAACAGACGGGCGAAGTGACAACGGATCATGACGTCATTTTGCAAAATTTGATCTTCTGCGGGTTAAATTGGCTTGACAGTGAATAAATTGGTTGCATAATGACCTACAGAAGATCAAATTGATTTGGGGTGAAGCAAGTTGATCTTCCAGTGTATCGAATAACTTGAAGGATAACCAGCCATGCAACTCGGATTACCAGCCAAAGAATCGCCTACATACCTGACCACGGAAGAGCTATCAACGCGCATCAAGTACGACAGTCGCACCATTCGCGATCGACTCAAGGACAGTGTTTTGTTAGAGGGGCGTCATTACATCAGGCCGTTCGGTGGACGCAAGACCCTATATATATGGGAGAACGTGGAACTCGATATGGGTATGCATTCACGCGGCGAAGCCTACGGCATTCCACTCGCAAATGGAGGCACCATAAATGGGTAGTATTCGCTCGCGTCTCGAGACAGGCACCCTGTTTATGGACTTCAAGTATCAAGGTAAACGGTTTAGGGAGCAGACGACTCTGACGGACACCCTTGTGAATCGAAAGCGACTGCAAAAAGCCCTGGGCCGCATCGAAACAGAAATCGCCCTGGGCAGCTTTGATTACGCCAAGACGTTTGGAAAACCAATGTCTGCAGCAGACTTGCCCATGCCGACGGATGACAGCTCATCTCCACCGCCATCCCCTTTGTCTCCGTTAGCTCAGGGCGTTGCGTTCAATGGAGTCAACGTGATGACGCCCACTATGGGTGAATTCTCCAACCAGTGGTATGCGGAAACAGAGATTACCTGGCGGCGCAGCTACCGTATTACGCAGCGCGGCGTGCTGGACAAGTACATCCTGCCGGCCTTTGGCGACAAATCGCTGGGTGCCATCACCAAGGCGGACGTCCTGGCCTTTCGTGCAGAAGTTTCCAAGCGGCCGAACCGGGGAGAAAAGTCCACCCTTTCGACCCGGCGCATCAACGCGATCATGAAGCCCTTGCGCCAGATCCTCAACGAAGCGGCCGACCGGTATAACTACACGACCGCGTTTCGCAACATCAAGCCGCTGAAGATCAAGCGTAGCGATGTTTCGCCATTCAGCCTGGAGGATGTGCAGCTCATTTTGCGTACCGTCCGGGACGATTTTCGGAATTACTTCACCACGCGGTTTTTCACGGGCATGCGCACTGGCGAGGTCCATGGCCTCAAGTGGAAGTACATTGATTTCGAGCGCCGACTCATCCTGGTTCGTGAATCCATCGTGCTGGGTGAGGAAGATGAACTCAAGACCGATGGCAGCAACCGGGATATCCAGATCAGTCAGGTCGTGTTCGAAGCCCTGCAGGCTCAGTATCTGGTTACAGGCAACACGAGCGCGTATGTTTTCTGCAATCAGGCCGGCAAACCGATCGACAACAAGAACTTCATCAACCGGGTGTGGTCACCACTGCTGCGCCACCTCGGGCTGGTGCACCGCCGCGCCTACCAGATGCGGCACACCGCCGCCACCCTGTGGCTGGCCTCCGGTGAAGCCCCGGAATGGATTGCGCGCCAGCTCGGCCACACCAGCACGGAGATGCTGTTTCGAGTCTACAGCCGCTATGTGCCCAACCTGACCCGCAACGATGGCTCCGCGATGGACCGCTTGCTCACCTCCACCTTCGTTGGCGGGGATTCCGCAGCGCCGATGGCCGGGCAGGTCAGAAGACCACCAATGACTTTCAACGAGGTCAAAAGCTTGCCCGTCGGTGCACTGCAATCGCGCACCAAGCGAGTCAACGTTCCCCGCCTGCAGGATGACGACGTGAACGAGACCGCCCAACCCCCACCCAAGCCCTGGCTGGCTCAGTCCGCCGCGTGGATGCCAAGCCATCCGCCGCTGCAACTGAACTAGCCCGACTCCAAGGTTCTTCCCTGACAACCCCGTCGTCTGCAAAAACAGCAGACCCCGGGGCTGGGGGAGAGCTTTTCCCAAAAAAACCGTCATGGCCCGTATTCCCGTCAAGCGCACCGCAACAGCCCAAGGATTTTTATGAAAAACACCATCACCCGCCGCCACCTCGCCGTCCTCAACGAGCAAAGCCTCCAGTCCACCAACACCAGCAATGCCGGCAAAACCACTCCGTCGCTTCAGCGCCAACGCATCAGCCGCGAAGGCGCTCTTTCCAGTCTGCCGCCCGGCGTGTATCTGGGTGTGCCCGCCGTCGAGATCACCGTCGGCGTGCCGGCGTCCGAACTGATGCGCCAGGCCCTCGCCAAGCTGCGCCAACCCGAGCTGCACGCCTTCCTAAGCGCGGTCATGGCCGAGCCCGAAGTGGCGCAGGCACTGAGCACGGCGATATCTCCCAAAGGCGTGTCGCGCTCCCGGCCGAGCTGCCCGGTGCAGGCCCTGCGACGCGCGGCCGAACTGGCCAGCTTCTGGTGCGGCTTCGGTCCGCAGGAGCGCGAGGTCCTGTACGCCGCCACCTTCATCCAGGGATTGAGACACCTGCTGGCCGACGTTGTGCTCGGTGCCGCCTCGCTGGACGACATCCTGTTCACTTTGGTGCGCCCGCACCTGCACCGCCTGGATCAGCGCGCAGCGCGCCACGCCAGCCTGCTGCGCCTGGCGCTGGGCTGGGGCAATGCCGATGAGGTCGATGCCCATTACGTGCCGCGCCTGCAGGAAGCCGTCAGCCGTGCCCTGCGCTGCGTGCGCCCCGACTCCTCCCAGCGCCCGAACGCCAGCCTGTGCTGAACACCGCGCAAGTGAGCACTGCCGAAGCCCAACACAAAAACATACCCAGGACGCCCCTCTCTGTTATGAACACCCTTACCGACCTGCTGGACCATAAGGCCCCAAGCCCGCTCAACCCCGAGCGTTTGGCGGGCCATTACGAGTCCGAAGCGCGCGCCGCCTACCGGGCCCGGTTGGCCTGCTGGATGCTGCGCATCTACGCCGGCGCCGGGGGCATGCCCCCTTACGGCGAAGCCGGCCATCCCCGGCAGGCGCTAATCGCGCGGATCACCGGTGTGGCCGAACTGGCCGATCCGGCCGCGGGTCCGGCTGCGGTCAGCCGGGCGATTGCCGAGGCCAACGCGCTGGCCGATGCCATTGCCGCGCCCGATCAATCCACCCTGGCGGCGCGCGACTGCAACATGCTGCGCACCGTCAACTGGCTCGCCGCCATTGCCGGCCTCAGCACCGTGGAGCGTGACATCTTCGAGCTCGCGGTGGCGCTGCGGGCCTTCACACCCTTGCGCCTGGCCGTGGCCAGCTGGGGATCTCTCAGCCAGGGCGACCTGCTCAACGCCCTGAGTGCGGTGCTGAGTCTGCCGGGCGCGGCAGTCGCCCTGGCCTGCCAGCCGCACAGCGCGCTGTTGCGCTGCGGCCTGATCCGGCTCAACTATCACGAAGGCACGCTGGACGCCTTGCTCAAGGCGCCGCGCCAACTCAGCGCCCGCACCCCCGAGCACCGCGGCGCGCCACAGCAGATACTGGCGCATCTGGTGGTTCCGATGGCGGCGCCGGGATTGACGCTGAGCGATTTCGCCTACATGCAGCGCGATACCCGGCTGGCCCAGTGCTGGCTGGCCGGGGCCCTGGCCTGCGCCGCCAGCGCCGTGCCGGGGCAGGGCGCCGGTCATCTGCTGGTCAGCGGCGAGCCGGGTCTGGGCAAGACCGAGTGGGTGCGGGCCGTGTTGCACGATGCCCAAACCCAGGCCATGGAGCTGGCGGTGCTGGACGAAGAGGGTTCGGCCCTGTCCGGCGAGGAGCGCCTGAGCCATTTGCGACTGGCCATGAGCCTGTTGCGCAACACGGCGCGCGGCGTCATCATCTTCGATGAAGCCGATGATGTGTTTCGCAGCCCGGGCGAGGCCGGGCAGGGCGACCCTGCAGCGGTGAGCATGGTCAACCACCGGGCCAGTCTGAACCGCCTGATTGAAGACAGCCAGGTGCCGGTGATCTGGATCATGAATCTCCCCGACATACTGGACGGCGCGGTGCTGCGCCGCTTTGACACAGTGATCCCGTTTGCCGGCATGCCGCGCTCCGTGCGGTTGGCCCTGCTGGCGTCGCGCGGCCACTGGGACGCCCCGGAGATCAAGCGCTGGGCCGACATTGCGGACCTGACGCCGGCCCTGATTGACCGGCTGGCGACGCTGCAAAGCCGGGCCACGCAGGCCGGCCAGACCATGGACGCTGAGCTGTGCGACCACTGGCTGCGCCGGCGCCTGCCGGGCAAGGCAACCCGACATCTGGAACATCCTGAGCATGTTGGAAATCCAGGCGGTCTGGACCCCAAGCGCCAGCGGCCGCTGCCCTGGCATGCCAGTTCGGTCAACGCCAGCGAGGATCTGCTGGCCCTGGCCGAGGGCATCAAGCGCTGTGATTCGGCCCGGGTTCTGCTGTACGGCCCGCTGGGCACCGGCAAGATCGCCTATGCCCATGCCCTGGCCCGGATGCTGGACCGCCCCTTGCGCGAGCAACGCGCCTCGGACCTGTTGTCGCCCTATGTCGGGGAGACCGAGCAGCGCATCAGCCTGGCCTTTGCCACCGCGCTCGATGATGGCGCCGTCCTGTTCATTGACGAGGCCGACAGCTTGCTGGCCAACCGGGAGCATGCCGTGCGCAACTGGGAGGTGAGCCAGGTCAACGAATTGCTGGCGCAGCTCGGCGACTTCGAGGGTGTGCTGGTGCTGGCCACCAACCGGCTCGAAGCCCTGGACGGCGCCGTGCTGCGCCGCCTGGACGCCAAGATCCGCTTCTGTGCGCTGAGCCCGGCACAGGCCCGGCGCAGCTTTGTCGCGCTGTGCGAGCAGCTGGCTTGGCCCTGCCACGAGCGTGATGTGCAGGCCGTGTCCCGGCTGGTGTCGCTGACCCCCGGCGACTTTGCCTGCGTGCTGCGCCGGCTGGCCTTTGCCCCGCTCAAACCGGTACGGCAACCGGACGGGCAACAGACCCAGGCCAGCGCCCTGGTGGCGCTGTTGAGCGAGGAAGTGCGGCTCAAGACCCAGGGTCGCCAGCCCATGGGTTTTAACCCGCCATAGGTCGTCAGGCCATGAATTGACCCGCAAAGCCCCCGTGATGAACCGCCAACCGCAACCCGCATTGAACACCCACCCCACTAGGAGAAACGCATGAACACCCGCAACAAAAAACCAACGGCAGCCGCCGCAGCGAAGAGCAAGTCGGCGAAGAAAGCAGAGCAGACCAGCGAACCCCGGACGTCCCCCGCCAACCCCACAGCCCCGGCGCCTGGGTTGGTCCGTGTGCATGAGCTGACCGGTCTGGCGGTGCTGCATCTGCCGCAGGCCCTGCGCGAGATCCTCGGGGAGGAGTGCTGGCGGAACTGCCTCGAAGACACCCAGGAAATCGAGCTCAGCCTGAATGTGCGCCAGCTCCGCGATGTGGTCTATCTGCGCCTGCCGGTGCTGGTGCACGAGATGACGCCGGCCAGCCACGTCCAGATGCTGGTGGACGTGATCCGCCTGGCTGAGCGCAAGGCCACTTCCCCGGCCAGCGGCAAGAAGCGTCGCCGGACCTGATTCGACGCGCCCGTGCCGCTGTCAACCCACCCCTCACCTACAAGGATCCCACATGTCAGATTCCCCTGAAAACCCCATCCGCCCAAGCCCTGCCAGCCCTGCGAATCCGCAGCCGGATCCGAGCGCCAGCCCGGGCCGAAACAGAAGCCTGCGGCAGCGAATTCAGATCGGTGCGCTGGTGCTGCTGGTGCTGGCGATCTGGTTGAGTTATCTCTCTCTGGTGCTGCTCGTCGTGTTGCCGCTGGCATCTGCCTGGAACGGGGCGCGGGAGCAGATCGTGGACACGGCCCGCAGCGCGGGCCGGGTGCTCCCGGTATTCCAGAGCAGCGGGCGCTGGACCCGTGCCCTGGTGGACACCGAGAGCGCTTACTCCGCCTTGCCGGAGGCGGTCAGCCCGCACAAGAACGAAGTCTTGAGCCTGGAAGTCCGCGCCAATCAGCCCCGATTCCTGTGCGACCGCCAGCATCACTGTCTGAAGCTGATGTCGGCCATGGGCCTGGAAGGCGCTCCTTGATGAACAACTCCAGCAACGGCAAGACCGCCACCCACCCCAAACCCCAAGAAAGCACCACCATGGCACCGACCGAAGAAACAAAAAACACCGAATCCGGCAGCCCGGCCGCCTCGGACAAGGACGCGCCTGAAGACTGTCGCCAGTATCCGTGCGAGCTGGCCGATGGGGAGCCGGAAGACCCGGACCGTGACGACAAACCCAAACCGGCGGACTCCACCATGTCTTCGCTCGGCCTGATCCTGGTCATGGTCATGGTCATGGTCATGGTCATGGTCATGGCCATCGCCTTTCAGATTTTATGGTTCTCGCCGCGGCTCATCCGGGCCGTGGCGAACCTAGGCCAACCCGATGAACGGGTCTGGCTGGGCACGGTGCGCAAAGTGACTTTCATCGGCGGCTTCAGCACCTCCACCCAGGTCGATACCGAAACCCAGACTTTGCTGCTGCGCGGTGCCGTAGGCCTCAAGCCCGGCGCAACGCTGGAGCGCCGCAAGGGCTTCTGGGATACCCAGGCGTGCGAGCCGCAGACCGGCGCCTGCTGGGACCTGCTCAGCCGGTAAGCCGACTTCTACTTGTCTTCTGAAAAACCCACTGATCAAGGATTGCACATGAGCCAACCTGCCAATAAACACCGACCGTTACCGCCCGAAGGAACGCTGGCAGCCGCCAGCCCGGCATCCCAGCGCCTGCCATCCGCCGAGGTCGCCCTCCTGCGCCAGACCCTGCACCAGCACTGTCCGCGCTTCATCGATGGTGCGCTGGTCCGCCTGGTGCAGCAGGCCTTCGCCCGGGATGAGGTGGTCGAGGCCTATTTCTATCCCCTGGTGCAAAAGCCGGCGGCCACGGTTGCGCCAGGCGTTGCCCCCGTGATCCTGATTCCGTTCGAGCAGGCACGCCGGGCCGCGCTGCGGGCGCAGCAGATGGCTGTGCTGGCGACCTTGGGCCCGTTTGTCCGCCATTTGGCTGCGCTGGCGGCTATGCTGTACCCCTGTGGCTGGTTTCTTCATGCCCATCCGGCCTTCGCGTTCCCCAGCCCGGACTTCCAGCCCGATGACGCCTATGGGCACAGGCTGAGTTACCAGTTGCTGCAGCCGGCGCTGCAGGGCTTGCGTGGCAACTTTGGCGGGGAGTTCATCCTGCTGTCGAGTGCGCTGGGCTTCAGTCTGGAGGACAGCTGCAACAACGAGGTGGTGGCGCGTGTAAGCACCGCGGTCTATCTGGCCAATCTGCGCGTGACCGCCATGTGGCGCCCGGCATGAGGCGCCTGTCTTGCGGTTTGCAGCGATATGCCCTGAGCTGCACGCTGAAACTGCGTGGCTTCAATCAAGGGTGCGGGTGCGCTGCGAGTGCAATTGCCCGAGCCCTTGACCCGGCTGCTGGGCTGGCGCGTCGGCCAAGGCTTGCAGGTGCGCGCCAGCGCACGCGGCGTGCAGCTGTCGGTATCCCATGCGCCCAGTGCCTTGCACGCCACGGTGCCGCGCAAACGCAGCGGCGCCGACCGGGTCCGTTTCCAGCGGCGCTGGCAGCAGGCACTGCGGCGGTTGCGACGCGAGTCGAAGCGGCGTCACGGGAGCATTGCCAGGAAGACGAAGGTGGGGCGATGAGCCGGTGGGGGATGGCCCGCTTGGACGGGAGCGGCCTGGAGAATCAATGTCCGCAGCGGCTGTGGATGGACATCCGCCGCCTCGATGGTCGAGTGGAGCCGGGTTTTGCGCGTCTGGATGGGCGGGAGATCACGGCGAGGGATATCGGGCTATTCCTGCTGGACTGGCGCGCGCTGGCATGGACGCGGATGGGGAACAGTGATCTGTCCAGTGGCCAGTGGATGGCCCAGGACGGGGACTACCGGATCAACATCTATGGCGACCCCGGCTCCAGCCTGTGGCATGAGGAGGTGATGGATTTGTATCGGCGGTTCATGGGTGAGGGCGTCTGAAAACAGACAGCCGCCGCGCTTGTGGGAAACCCGCACAAAGATTCTGGGATACACCACCTGACTCGGACTCCAAGAGTTGTTGGTGCCCGCGTGAATTTGATCCATGGGTCAATATCGCGTCGGAGCCAACACCGGCGGAAGCCTGGAATGAAATATGAACTCAGAGAACGAATTTAAGCTGTTTGACCAGCATACCTTTGAGTTGATCCGCGTCCTCGCATTCAAGCATGGTGACATTTTCTAGAGTAGCTAGGAAGTCGGTTCGTGCAGACGCCACAATTGGTACACGCGGGAGCGAGATTCTGATCCGGACGGGTTTTCTTGCGGCTTGAGCAAGCAACAGAGAGATCCGCTGCTCGGCGTCAAGACAGAGTATGCGAAATGAATTGCCCGGTGCAAAAATAGACTGATCGGCGTCCAACAGAGTCCTGACCATGACGGACGCTGAGTTGGACTGGTCATTGAATCCGAGTGTGACGGTTACGTCAAGCTCATGGATTCTGTCGCTGGGAAGGTCCTTAATGGAAATCCTGTCAAGCGTCAATGGCACCAGGCCTGCGCTCGATCGAACCGTTGGCGCTTGCGTAGACATAACGTCAAGCAGCTGTTTGGCTAGTGAGGGATTGTCGATTCTTTCAATGCCAGCCCGAAATTCTTCAATACTCATTTCAACAGCTGATGCGGCTGTCAGCAGAGTTTTGACCTGTTCCGCTGCTGTGACAAGTTCCGCGTGGGAGGCTCGAATTTCATTATTTGGGTCAAATTCACCGTCCAGAATGCCGCCTGTCTTTGTCTCGGCAAGCACCAGTGTCAGGATCAGGTCCATGGCCGCCCGCCGTTCGATCATGACAAAAGCCTTGCCTTCACGAGGTCGAAGGCCGATCAGCGTCTCAGCCGTCTTGTCGATGGCATGCAGACAATCCTTGACAAAGCAATACTTGCCCTCCGGTAGCGTCTCATCGACCACCACGGGAATTTCGGCGGCACTGGCGACGAGAGAAATTGCGCAAAATCCATTTTTGGCATTCGACTCCTGAGCGCCACGGGAGGTGTTTGAATTTTTGATGACAGATAGTTTGCGTGCGGGGCGACGAGTATTCATGATGGATCGTTCAGATGGTTGGAGGGAAAAGTAAGGTGTGGGCTTTGCACAGCAGGCGGCCCATGGTCGTCAGGCGAGCCTTGATGACTGTGCTTCGGTCATCCGTTTTTTTAGGGATGATGTAGACGCGCGGATACCGACCAATGTCGCGCTGCGGCTGGCTGATGAGCAAGGTCGGCTGGCGTGACAAGCGAAGGCTGATGTCAGGGTTTTCAAATCTGCGATCGGTAATACATTCCAGTACCCATGGCGTATTCACGAAGTGGCCTTCTAGTTTCAGTACCCGTTCATGCCATTCACAAAGATGAGGTTTTTGAGTTAGTAGGCCAAGCAAGGTTTCGGCTGAATCGGTACCAGCTCGCTTGAGGAGGGCTATAAATATCGTGCAGGCGTCCGATACGATCAGCTTGATATCAGCCGCCTTCGCGCGCCCGCCGCTGTGCCCCCTCAGGCGTTCACGTAACTGCGCCGAAGCGTCAATCTCTTGTTCTATTTTTACCTCAAGAAATGAATATTTCTCCACTGTCAAGTCCAAAGCATCCGCAGCGGTGGAAATGGAGCACCCTGTCAGCCGAAGTGCGACATACTGAATATCTTTGAAATCAAGCTGAACCAGCGTAACAATGGGTTCTGCCGAGACTGAAACGTGCACGGATGTATTGATTGATGCGTGACTGGGCAACTCCACTCTGTTTTTCGGGAGGTGCTGCTGGACGAATATCCAGGGATCTTCGCGAACAGCACCCTTGCGTGTGGTCTGCTTTTTGAGGGCATGCATAGTGGTGGCGATCGCCTCGACGAGTGTGCTGGTCGGACGCAATCCCACGAGCGTGGTGGCAAGCGCCATCGCGCGAAGTTGAAAGCCTGCGTATAGGTAATGCGCCACGGTGGTGCGAACCTGAGCATGCCCCGCGCTGCATCGGATTTTGTCAATTCGCCATGCCTTGTCGGTGTCGTAGCGGAAATACGATCCGAGTTCCAATGGTCCGATGGAGCCATCAAGCCAGTCTGAGAAATTCTTGCTCCAGTCCGGAAACGCAAGCTGGCAAATGCTTCGCGCCCGCATGGCGTGAACCTTGACAGATGGGTTGCCAGTAATGGCGCAAAGTGCGGTTGAAATGTCGTGGTGCAACCAGTGGGCAGTTGAACCATCGACCACACCGTTCACGTCATTCAAAAAATAGAACGTCTCCCTGCCAACATCTTTGTTGGCCAACCGCAGCCGGTCCCGAAGCGAATTGGCAAGTGCTCGCGTGGCTGACGGTACGGGTGCCAGGCGCCGGCTCATGAACGACTTTATTTGACTTAACCCGGCCGGCTGGATACAGATGAAATCCTCTTGCCGCAGCAAGTCGGCCGCCGAGGTGCAAGAAACCTCCCCCCATCTCAATGGGGCGTTCTCCAGCAGACTAACTATGAGCTCAGAACGAATCGCCTGAAGGGGAAAGTCGCGGTGCCAGCTCCTCAAAAGCTCTTGCAGGTGCAGCAAATGGGCGTCACTGATCAGAGTGATCGGAGTCGAGGAAGATAGTTGCATGCTGCGAGACGTGTCGACGTGCAATGCCTCAGCAGGAATGTCCTGGCCACTGGCTCGAAGCGTTTTGAGCAGCCAGTTGACTGCGTCATGTTGAGCCATTTGCCGCTCTTCGTTTGTCTTTCTTTCCTTACCGCTCTTGCCTTCAGTGGCGACGATCCGAAGTCCTTTTGACACGTCCATCCAGTCGAGCGCATCATATTCTCCAGGAACTTCCGCTAGCAGCGATATGAGATTTGGTTTGAGGTAGCTGAGGTAGGTTGCCAGACTACTGAACTCCAGGCGGTCCTTGATGCCCTTGCGTATGAGTTGGTTGTTATGTTGAAGGGCAGAAATGAGGAGCGCAACCCACGAGCCATCAGCCTGAGCTCCCAGCTTGGGGATCTCCAAGTCGAGCAGGCTGGCTCGTGCCTTGAGCTCGCCTATTTTTTTATTGTTGTCACCCAACTCGTTGACGATTGTCAGCAGATTCTTCAATGGCCCTGCTGCGTGGGCCGTCGGGCGGTTGCTGCGCGCCAGCTGAACGGGTTGAAATACCGGTTCTAGCCGCAAGAGTTGATTGCTGGAGAATCCGTCCAGCATTGCCGCATGGTTAGATGGCTCGTAGCCATATTGCAATGAGCTGGGCACCACCAGATCACACCAAAGTGCACAGCATGCCAACATGCCCTCAGCAGGGGATGATTTAACGTCGCTTTTTTCCCAGCAATGCGGTAGGGATGTCATGAGCCAGTCTGAGACTTCCTTCAGAACGTCGGCCGGGTTTGAAGGTTGATCTTCCATCAGTAAACCTGGGTGCCCGTTCAGTAATGCTGCCGTTGGCGCTTGCACTGGATTCCTGTGCGGCTGAGCATTACCATGTCGTTTGAAGCTGTAAGTCCATCCACATCCGCCCAGCCGGAAAGCATGGCGGATATTTTCAAAGATCGTGTCCAGGTCGGTTGGCGCATGCAAGCCGTCGAAGACGACTAGATGGAGCCACAGTTTGGCCTCGGGACCATCCGGCCCTGTTCCCGCCAACAACAACTTGCGTATTTCATTGACCACGGCTTCCGCCGCAAGATGCCAACGCCCTAATAGCGGCCCGGAAATACCGGTCACCAAGTCGTGCCGGTTTGCCTTATGGATCTTGTGAATTCTGCGAGCGGGCAGGCTGGAAAATCGGGGAGTGAAGGCAACTTCGGCTGTTGGGTCAATGTAGGGTAGCCACCGATCGAGTAGGGTTTGCAATAGTCGGTCGGCCTCGGTGATGGCAGAACGAGGGGAATAGACTGCGCATGGAGCAGGCATTTCCAGGCCAGTCGCACCATGGCCCGTGATCAGGCGCAGGAGATTTCGATCCATTCGCGAAATGCTCCACGATGTGATCAGGACGTGCCGCATGAAATTCTTTTTGCGGCCAAAGTATTTTTGGGCCACCGTTTCAATATCGGCCGCTAGCACGGGTTGCCTGGTTGGCGTTCCATTTCTGACATCGACCCACTGAAAAGCTTCGGCGTCGAATCGCAGAATGCCCCTGGCCAGTTCACGCCAAACGTCGCCCCGATTC
>CALRWE010000128.1:0-13956 GCA_943371745.1 Rhodoferax sp. OV413 | reverse complement strand
CGGCAACGACCTGAATAGCTATTAAATCAATAGCTATTCAGGCATGTAAATCGCTGGCCAGAGCCTGATTTCGCTATAAATCAGGCACATTGACGCCTATTTGCCAAACGACATGTCCCCACCCAGCCTCACACGCCAAGGTAGCTAGAGAGTTCCGGGCTGACGGCAAGCGTCTCTGACGGGCCGTGCAGCACCACCTGCCCTTTTTGCAGCACCAGCGCATGGTCGGACTGCGCCAGCACCTTGCGGTAGTCGCGGTCCACAATCAGGGTGGCAATGCCGCTGCTGCGGATTTGCGCAATCACGCGCCAGATCTCGGCCACGATCAGCGGCGCCAGACCTTCGGTGGCTTCATCCAGCACGATCAATTCCGGGTGCGTCATCAGGGCCCGACCGATCGAGAGCATCTGCTGCTCGCCACCCGACAACTGGGCGCCCAGATTGGTCAGGCGCTCCTGCAGGCGCGGAAACGTTGCCATCACCCGCTCAAACGACCAGTCGTTGCGCCCGTCTCGACCGCGCCTGGCTGCCATCACCAGGTTTTCACGTACCGTCAAATTGGGGAACACGCCGCGCCCTTCGGGCACATAGGCCACCCCCAGGCGCGCGACCTCATGCGGCTTGAAGCGCGAGGCATCCTGGCCAAACAGGCTCACTCGTCCGTCACGTTGGGGCACATGGCCCAGCAGCGTGCGAATCAGCGTGCTCTTGCCCATGCCGTTGCGCCCCAGCAAGCCCACGGTTTCACCACGAGCCATCTGCAGGGCTACGCCATACAAAATATGACTGGAGCCATACCAGGCGTTGATGCCTTCGGCATCCAGAATCAATTCCCGGCTCATCCATGTTCTCCCAGGTAAGCCACCCGGACTTCGGCGCTGTTGCGCACAAAATCCGGTGTGCCGGTGGCGATCACCGATCCGTTGACCATCACGGTGATGCAGTCGGCGATGCGGAACACCGCGTCCATGTCGTGCTCCACCAGCAAAATGGCATGGCTGTGTTTCAGCTCGGCCAGCAGCGCCAGCATGCGCTCGGTCTCCTCGGCACCCATGCCCGCCAGCGGTTCGTCCAGCAGCAGCACTTGTGGCTGGGTAGCCAGGCACATGGCAATCTCCAGCTGGCGCTTCTGCCCATGCGAGAGCAGACCGGCAGGTCGCTCCAGCACATCCGTCAAACCGGCGCGCGCGGCTGCTGCCGCCGCCGCCGTGGTGCTGGCCTCGCAGCGCTGGGCGTCTGTCCACCAGATCCAGGGCTTCTGCGTGCGTGCCTGCGCTGCCAGCCGGCAGTTCTCGAAGACGGTAAACGTGGGGTAAATGGTGTTGCGCTGATAGCTGCGGCCCAACCCGGCGCGTGCCCGCTGCGGCTGTGTCCAGTCGGTCACGTCCTGCCCCAAGAGCTCGACCTGGCCCGATGAGGGAGCGATTTCGCCCGACAAAATGTTGATGAGGGTCGACTTGCCGGCCCCGTTGGTGCCGATCACGGCATGCACCGAGCCACGGGCCAGCTCAAGCGACACCCGGTCCAGCGCCAGCAGCCCGCCCCAGCGGCGGCTGATCTCTCGACCGCGCAGCAAAACGTCAGTGGGACTCATTGGCGGCCTCCCGGTTGGCTGCGCCACGTGTGCCCATCAGCCCGCCGCGCAGCCGCGCTGCGAGTTGCTCGGGCACACCGACCAGCCCGCGTGGCAGCAGGGCCACGCTGGCAATGATGGTCAGGCCCAGGCCCAAATGCCAGTGCTTGGCGAACTCACCGAAGACCGCCTCGGATTTGAAAAACTCCTGCAGCAAGGCAAAAGCAAACGCACCCAGCAGCGCCCCGCGCAAATGCCCCAAGCCGCCCAGAATGATCATGATCAACACCTCCCCGGAGAGGTGCCAGGCGATAAGTTCGGGGTTGACAAAACCATCCTTCACGGCAAACAAAAAGCCCGCCAGCCCGGCAATGCCGCCCGAGATCACGAACGCGGCCAGCTTGTAAGGGTAGGTGGAAAAGCCGGTGGCGCGCATGCGCTGCTCGTTGACCCGAATGCCGGCCAGAGCGCGGCCAAAGCGTGAGCGCAACAGCAGCGCCAAAAAGCCAAAGACACCCGTCAGGCAGGCCAGCGTAAAGCCGTACAGTACCCCCGCCTTGTTCAGGTCCAGAAGCGAACCCAGCACAGGCTTGCTGGCCAGGTAAATGCCGTCGGTACCGCCGCCCAGCGGTGTGTCATGCACCACGTAGTAGGCCATTTGCGCAAACGCCAGGGTGACCATGATGAAGTACACCCCCTTGGTGCGCAGCGAGAGGGCACCCACCAGCAGGGCATAGCCCGCCGCAGCCAGCACGCAAGCGGGCAGCAGCCACAGCAGGGATGCCGCACCATCCTTCGGTGACAGCAACACCGTGGCGTAAGCCCCGATGCCGAAAAACGCCGCCTGGCCAAAGCACACCAGCCCGGTGCTGCCTACCAGCAACTCCAGGCTCAGGGCCAGCACGGCAAACACCATGATCTTGGTGGCCAGGTCAAGGCCGTATTGCCCCGCCACCAGCGGAAACAGGGCCAGCGCGGCGAAGGCCAGCACCACAAAAATAATTTTGGATCGGTTCATGTTCTGGTTCTCCGGGTCAGCCCGCCTTGAACAAGCCGTCAGGCTTCCACAAGAGAATCAGGGCCATCATCACGTACACCAGCACGCCCGAGGCTTGGGGCAACAGCACCTTGCCAAAGGTGTCCACCACACCAATGAGCAGGGCCGCCAGCAGCGCGCCCCGGATTGAGCCAATGCCGCCAATCACCACCACCACAAAGCAGATGATCAACACGCTGTTGCCCATGCCCGGATAGACCGACGACACCGGGGCCGCCACCATGCCCGCCAGCGCGGCAATGGCCACACCAGCGGCAAACACCACGCGGTACAAAAACTTAATGTCAACGCCCAGCGACTGCACCATCTCGCGGTTGGTGCTTCCCGCGCGGATCATCATGCCCAACCGGGTGCGCGTGAACACAAAGTACATGCCCAGCGCGAGCGCCAGACACACCCCGGACATGAACAGCCGATACACCGGGTAGGTCATCATGTCGCCCAGGGGAATGGAGCCGGCCAGAAAGTCCGGCAACTTGACGCCATAGACATCGTCACCCACCAGCAGGCTTCTGAACTCCTCAAAGACCAGGATCAGGCCATAGGTCATCAGCACCTGCTGCAGGTGCTCACGCTCGTACAAGAAGCTGAAGAACGCCCACTCCAGCACATAGCCCAGCAGCACGGCCAACACCAGGCCAATCAGCAGGGTGGCAAAAAAGCCCCCGCCAAAAGTGGCCTCCACAATCGGTGCCAGGGCGTAGGCCATGTAAGCCCCGATCATGTAGAAGCTGCCATGAGCGAGGTTGATGACGCCCATAATGCCGAAGATCAGGGTCAGCCCCGAGGCCACCAGAAACAGCAATAACCCGTACTGCAGCGCGTTGAGGCACTGGATCATAAAGGTGGTCAAGTCCATTGCAAAAAGCCTTGTTCGCCCTGCCGCTGCAGAAGCAGCAGGGAACCGGTTAGGTCACTGATGACGGGGTGGGGTCAGATCTTGCAGCCGATGCCAGGATCAGTCAGCGCCTTGCTGGCAATGCCAACCACCTTATTTTCCTTGCCAACGACCTGACGCAAGTAGATATCCTGCACCGGGTTGTGGGCCTTGGACAAGCTGAAGGCACCGCGCGGGCTGTCGATTTTGGCCTTTGCAATGGCGGCCGTGAACTCGGCACGCTTGGTGGTGTCGCCTTTGACAGCGGTCAGGCCCGCACTCAGGATCTGGGCCGCGTCATACCCTTGCACGGCGTAGACATCGGGCTGCATTTTGTAGGTCTTGGCATAGGTCAGCCGGAAGGCGTTGTCACGCGGGGTGCCCAGGCTGTCGGCGTAGTGCAGCGTGGTCATGATTCCATCGGCGTCAGCGCCTTGCGCGTCCAGCGTGCCGTCCGTGAGAAAGCCCGAGCCGTAAAGAGGGATGGTTTTCTTCAGACCCGCTGCCGAATAGTCCTTGACGAACTTGACCGCGCCACCCCCTGCGAAGAAGGTGAAGACCGCGTCCGGCTTGGCCGCTGCAATTTCAGTCAACAGGGCTTGGAACTCGACGTTGGGGAAGGGCAGGCTCAATTCCTTGACCACCGTGCCGCCACCTTTTTCGAACGACTCCTTGAAGCCCTTGACCGACTCATCTCCGGCGGCATATTTCCAGGTGATGCTGACCACCTTCTTGTAACCTCTTTTCGCCATCACCTCGCCCATGGCATAGCCAGGTTGCCAGTTGGAAAACGAACTGCGGAAGATGTTGGGCGCACACATCGCGCCGGTCACGGCGTCGGCACCGGCGTTGGGCACGATCAGCAGGGTGTTGGTGTCTTTTGCGACCTTGGCCATGGCCATTGCCACGCCGGAGTGCACGCTGCCCACCAGCACATCGACGTTGTCGCGCTTGATGAGCTTGTTCACGTTGTCGGTGGCCTTGGCCGGGTTGGACTCGTCGTCCACCTTGACATACTCAATCTCGCGCCCACCCAGCTTTCCGCCTTGCTCCGCCACATGCTGGCGAAAGCCGTTTTCAATAGCCGTACCCAGGGCTGCAAAGGTGCCGGTGTAGGGGAGCATCAGCCCGACCTTGAGCTTGGGCAAGGGTTGCGCCTGCGCCATGGCGGTGCTGGCGACTGCCAGGCCAAGGGCTGCTGCGGCAGCGCTGATGAGGGTTCTGCGAGATGGTGTCATGGTTTGTCTCCTGTCTGTTGTTGAATAAAAGCGCTCGCTCTCGCAATCAGGCGGTCAGCCTGGTCACGGTGTGGTGAGTGACCGCAGTTGCCCAGTTCGAGCAACTCGGTCTGTGGCACGCGACGCGCAATGCCGTGAATTTGCTCCAGTGTTCCATACGGGTCATCCAGCCCCTGCACCGCCAGAAGCGGGCAGGCAATGGCGGCCAACTCGGACTCAATGGACCAGTCCCGAAATCGCGCGTCCAGCCAGATCGTATTCCATCCCCCAAAGGCGGAGTCGGGCTGATCGTGGTAGCGCGCCAGGCGCTCGCGCAAATCGGTGTGCAGATACGCCGAGCGAGCCTGCTCGATCTGACTGACCGTCACCTCTTCCACCAGAATGTGCGGAGCCATCACGATGAGGCCTGCCAGCGCTGTGCCCGCGCGGGCGGCATACAGCAAGGCGATGGAGGCGCCATCGCTGTGCCCCACCAGCCACAGCGGCTGCTCAGAGGCATCCACCTTGAGGGCCTGCAGCAGGGCGGGCAGTACCTCGTGTGCCTGACGGTGCATGAAGTCCGGCGCCCAAACCTCACTGTCGGCCCGGGGGGTGGAGCGGCCATAGCCGGGGCGCGAGTAGACAAGCCCCCGACACCCTGCCGCCTCACACAGCTGCTGCGGAAAATCTTTCCACATTGCCAGCGACCCCAAGCCCTCGTGCAAGAACACCAGCAACGGGGTGTGCGCAGTGGCGCCTTCGCATCCGACCCACTGGTATTCGATGCGGATCGCTCGGCCAGCCCAGTGCAGGTCAACCCAGGCCACAGCGTTGCTCATCGGGCGCCCGCCTCCAATTCACGCAGCTTGAAGCGCTGGATCTTCCCGGTGGCGGTTTTGGGCAGATCATCCAGAAACTCGATCTGGCGCGGGTACTTGTAGGGTGCCAGGCGCTCTTTGACAAAAGCCTGGAGTTCGGCCTCAGTGAGCTGGGCGCCCGCCTTGAGCACCACAAAGGCTTTGGTCTTGGTCAGACCCGCATCGTCTGCGACACCGATGACTGCCGCCTCCAGCACAGCCGGATGCTGCACCAGGGTGGCTTCCACCTCAAAGGGGGACACATAGATACCGCTGACCTTGAGCATGTCGTCGCTTCGGCCCGAGTAGGTGTAGGACCCGTCGGCGTTGCGGGTGTATTTGTCACCACTCTTGGTCCAGGCACCCTGAAAGGTCTCACGCGTTTTTTCGCGATTGCCCCAGTACAGGAGCGCGGCACTGGGGCCCTTGATGTAAAGATCGCCTGTCTCAATACTGCCGTCCGGGTTCGGTGTGAGAGGGCGACCATCGTCACCACGCAACTCTATCTCGTAACCTGGCACCGGCCAGCCGGTGGTGCCGTAGCGCACCTGACCCGGCAAGTTGGACAAGTACACATGCAGCATTTCGGTGGAGCCAATGCCGTCGATGATCTCGATACCGAAATGGGCTGTAAAACGTTCGCCCAGTTCACGCGGCAACGCCTCGCCTGCGGACGAGGCCATGCGCAACGCCACCTGACTTCTGGAAGGCACATCCGGTGAGGCCAACATGCCGGCAAAGCCGGTCGGCGCACCAAAGAACACGGTGGGGAGCATGCCACCCACCTCGCCACGCCAACGCCTGAACGTGGCCTGCGGTGTGGGGCGCTCGGCCATCAGGATCGTGGTGGCGCCCACACTCAAGGGGAAAGTCAGGCCATTGCCCAAACCGTAGGCAAAAAACAGCTTGGCGGCTGAAAAGCAGACATCGCGCTCGGTCAGCTGCAGCACACGCTTGCCGTACAACTCAGCTGTCCAATACAGGTTGCCGTGCGTGTGCAGGGTGCCCTTGGGTTTGCCGGTGGAGCCCGACGAGTACAACCAGAAGCCGGGATCATCCGGCGTGGTGTCAGCCGCCTGGGCTTGGGGTGCCTGCGGCGCCCACAAGGTGTCCAGCGCGATCATGCCGCTGGGCAACTCGTCCACCGGGCGTGAGACGATCACCGATTTGACTTCGTGCCCACCTTGCGCAAAAGCCGCCTGCAGCGTGGGCAGCAAGGCCGCCGACACCAGCACCGACTGAGCCCGGCTGTGCTTGAGCATGTAGACGTAGTCTTCAGTGGTGAGTAGCGTATTGACTGCCACCGGCACGATGCCTGCATGGAGCGCACCCAAAAAACTCACCGGCCAGTCGTTGCAGTCGTGCATGAGCAAGAGCACGCGCTCTTCACGGCGCAGGCCCAAGGCCTGCAGGCCCGCCGCCACGCAACGGATGCGCTGGGCCAGGTCGCCATAACTCAGGCTGCCTTGATCATCAATGTAGGCCGTTTTGGCGGGTCGGCTTTCGTTGCAGTCCAGCAAATGCTGGGCCATGTTGAAGCTGGCCGGCGGGGGCAAAAGGTTGTCAGCGCTTGTCAATTGCGTCTCCTCTGTGTTTTCAGGCAGGTCAGCCGGCCAGCGCCGCCAACACGGCGGAACTCGCCTGCACGGCACTGCGACGGTGGTAGAAGCCCAGGGCACGCAAGCCACCCAGTTCCTCACCGCCACCGGCGCGGCCCGGCCCGCCGTGCAGAGACTGCGGCATGACATTGCCGTGACCCGTATGCAACTGCGCCACATCGGGCGAGATCACATGCACGCGGCCGTGGCTGTCGGCCAGCTCCAGTGCGGCCGAGGCCAGGGCGATCGGGTCTGAACCATAAAGCGAAGTCACCAGCGAGCCCTGACCCCGGCGCACCAGCGCCAGCGCGTGAGCCATATCCCGGTAGGGCATGAGTGTGGCCACCGGGCCAAACACTTCGGTGTCGTGCGCGCGGTCAGCGGCGTCGGGGTTGCGGGTGCCCAGCAAAGTCGGGCCCACGCAGCAGGCCAGAGCCGGGTCGGCGTCCACCAGTGCATGGTTGGCGCCGTCATACAGCACCTCGGTTTGCACTTTCAGATAATCCAGGCCCTCGCGCACCGTGACCAGTTGGGCACGGTTCACCAGCGCACCCATGCGCACCGACTCATTGCGCGGATTACCCACCGTGGTCTTGGCCAGTCGGGCCGCCATAGCCTGGGCCACGGGTGTGTACAAGGCTTCAGGTACAAAAATGCGACGAATGGCGGTGCACTTCTGTCCAGACTTGACCGTCATCTCGCGCACGGCTTCTTTGACCAGCAAGTCAAACGCCTCGCTGCCTTCCACCGCGTCGGGCAACAAAAGCGCAGAGTTCACGCTATCGGCCTCGATATTGACGCGCACCGAGCGTTGCGCCACGGCCGGGTGGGAGCGGATGATGGCAGCGGTCTCGGCAGAACCAGTGAAGGACACCACATCAAAGGTCTGCAGCGCATCCATCAAACCGGCGGAGCTGCCGCACACCACGGACAACGCACCGGGCGGAAAGATGCCCGCGTCCACCACATCCTTGACCATGCGCTGGGTCAACCAGGCCGTGGCGGTGGCAGGCTTGATGATGACCGGCACGCCCGAGAGCAGCGCCGGCGCGGCTTTTTCCCACAAACCCCAGGCCGGAAAATTGAAGGCATTGATGAACAGCGCCACCCCACGCGTGGGGGTCAGCACATGCTGCGACTGAAACAGGGGGTCTTTGCCCAAGCGGGCCGCCTCACCATCGAGCATGAAGCGGCGGTCTCCCAGCGACTCGCCCAATTTGGCGTAAGTACCCAGCGTGAAGATGCCACCGTCAATATCCACGGCCGAGTCGTTCTTGACCGTGCCGCTGTTGGCGGTGGCGATCTCGTAATAGGCATCGCGGTTGGCTTGCAGGACCTTCACGGCTGCGCCCAGCAGCGCGGCGCGCTCACGATAGGTCAAAGCTCGCAGTGCGGTGCCACCCTGCTCACGAGCGAATTCAAAACCTGCGGCCAGGTCCAGACCGGTGGCGTCCACACGCACCAGTTCGGTACCGAGCACCGGATCAAACAAAGCGGTACCCGCACCCTGGCCGGTTTGCCATTGGCCACCGAAATAGTTGGAAAGCAGTTCTGTCATGGTGTTTCTCGTTCTTTGGGGGGATCAGCGGGTGAAGTCAATGCGGCCTTCAGGCAGCAGGTACAAAACCAGAGCGCGGCCCTGGGTGACGGTGGGTTGGTGCGCACTGCCCGGCGGGCAGACCAGCCAGCCCGCCGGGCGGCCATCAAACCGGGCGGCTTCATCCATCGGCATGATCAGATCGATCTCTCCGTTGGGGTGGGCATGGTGAGGGCCGGCGATGTCGGTCATGTCGACCACGTCCACCGAGAAGCCATGCAGATCGGGGGCGGGTTTGAAAATGCGGCCGTAGCGCAGGCCGCCGCCTTCCCGGTCACACAGCCAACCCTCGGCCACGCCGGCCTCACAGCTTTGGCGCAACGCGTTGTAAGTGGGGCTGCCCACGCCGTGTTCGGCGTTCAGCCAGGCGTCCAGTTCGGCGTCCAGCGGGCGCCCGGCAAGTTGGGTGCTGAGGGCTGCGATCTGTTCGCGAAATTCAGTGGGTGACATCCGTCCATCTCCATGGTTACTATTTAGCTTGCACTTTCATTCAACATGAATTATTGTGCACATACGGAAGATAAAGATTCACCCACACCATGTCAAGCACTATATTGCATTCATTCGGGTTAGCACCTAGTCCAGACGCCTCGGATGCCGAGTCGATCGAGACCATCACCCCTGCTCTGGCGGCCGCAGCCCCCCGCAACCCGTTCCTTGCGGCGCTGGGGGATCGGGTGCGCAATTTGCGCGCTCGGCGGGGCATGACACGCAAAGCCGTGGCGCTTGCTGCCGATGTCTCGGAGCGACACTTGGCCAATCTGGAATACGGCGTGGGCAACGCCTCCATCCTGGTGCTGCTACAGGTCGGACGCGCCCTGCAATGCTCGCTGGGTGAGTTGATTGGCGATGTCACCACCTCGTCTCCCGAGTGGCTGCTGATCCGTGAATTACTGGAGCAGCGCGACGAAGCCACCCTGCAGCGGGTGCGCGTGGCGATTGGAGAAATGCTGGGCACGGGCGGCGGCTTGGCGCCCCATTGCACACGTGTGGCGCTGATCGGGCTGCGCGGCGCAGGCAAGTCCACTCTGGGCCAGCGACTGGCAGACGACCTGGGTTTTCCTTTTGTGGAGCTGAGCCGGGAGATTGAGAAATTTGCCGGCTGCAGCGTGGCGGAAATTCAGGCCCTCTATGGGGTCAATGCCTACCGCCGCTACGAACGCCGCGCCCTGGAAGAAGCCATACAGATCCACGCCGAGGTGGTGATTGCAACCCCTGGCGGCCTCGTGTCTGACGCAGCCACCTTCAACCAGTTGCTCACCCACTGCACCACGGTCTGGCTGCAGGCCGACCCGGAGGACCACATGAAGCGCGTCACGGCTCAAGGCGATTTGCGCCCCATGGCCGCCAGCCGGGAGGCCATGGAAGACCTCAAAGGCATTCTGGCAGGACGGGCCGCCTTCTACTCCAAGGCGCAGCTCAAGCTGGACACCAGCGCACAGGCCCTGGAGCCCACGTACGCAGCGCTGCGCACGATGGTGAGGCAAGCCCTGCAAATTCCGGACTGAGTTTTAAAAGAATTCGGTAAAAAAGGCACAAAAGTACTTTACTTCGTTTTGCAACATGCATTATCATGCGTCAAGCGATTCAAAATTCTGCACTTTTGTGCATTACCAACAGGAGACAAGCCCGTGAACCTTCCCAGCCGCGTTGAATACCAGACCAGTCCCGACCAGTACAAACACTGGAACCTCAGCTTTGAGGGTCCCGTGGCCACCTTGAAGGCCGACTTTGACGAGAACGCGGGTCTGCGCCCTGGCTACAAACTCAAGCTCAACAGTTATGACCTGGGGGTGGATATTGAGTTGAACGACGCCATTGGCCGCATTCGTTTTGAGCACCCGGAGGTGCGCACGGTCGTTGTCACCAGCGCCAAGGAAAAAGTGTTTTGCTCGGGCGCCAACATTTTCATGCTGGGCGTCTCCAGCCACGCCTGGAAAGTGAATTTTTGCAAGTTCACCAATGAGACCCGCAATGGCCTGGAGGACTCCTCCAAACACAACGGCCTCAAGTTCCTCGCGGCCGTGAATGGCGCTTGTGCCGGTGGCGGCTACGAGCTGGCCCTGGCCTGCGATGAAATCATTCTGGTGGATGACCGCTCCAGCGCTGTGAGCCTGCCCGAAGTGCCCCTGCTGGGTGTGCTGCCCGGCACGGGCGGCCTGACCCGCGTGACCGACAAGCGCCATGTGCGCCATGACCGGGCCGATATTTTTTGCACCAGCGTCGAAGGCGTGCGGGGCCAAAAAGCGGTGGAGTGGCGTCTGGTGGATGCGGTAGCCAAAACCTCGGTGTTTGCCCAGACCGTGCAGGCCCGCGCCCTCGAGTTGGCGGCACAAAGCAACCGCCCGGCAGACGGCAAGGGCGTGAAGTTGACGCCCCTGAACCGCACACTGGAAGCCGACGCGCTGCGCTACAACCATGTCACCGTCGAAATCGACCGTGCCAAGCGGGTAGCGACCTTCACGGTGAGCGCACCCACTGGCGCCCAGCCTTCTGACGTGGCGGGCATTGAAGCCCTGGGCGCCGACTGGTATCCGCTGGCGATGGCCCGCGAACTTGAAGATGCCATTTTGTCGATGCGCACCAACGAGCTGGACATTGGTACCTGGCTGATCAAAACCACCGGCAGTGCGGCCGCCGTGCTGGCCATGGACGCCACCCTGATGGGCAACCAGCAGCATTGGCTGGTGCGCGAAACCATCGGTTTGTTGCGCCGCACCTTGAGCCGCCTGGACGTGTCTTCGCGCAGCCTGTTTGCCCTGATTGAGCCCGGCTCCTGCTTTGCCGGCACCTTCCTGGAGCTGGCTCTGGCCTGCGATCGCAGCTACCACCTGGCGCTGCCGGACGACGAGGCCGGTGCGCCCAAAATCACCGTGGCCGAGACCAACTTTGGCCTGTACCCGATGGCCACCGACCAAAGTCGCCTGGGCCGTCGCTTTTATGACGAGCAACCGGCGATGGATGCGGTGCGCGCCCAGGCCGGCCAAGCGCTGGACGCCGACGCCGCCTTTGCCCTGGGTTTAGTCACCTCCAACCCTGACGACATCGACTGGGCGGACGAAGTGCGCATTGCCATTGAAGAGCGTGTGTCCATGTCCCCCGATGCGCTGACCGGCCTGGAAGCCAACCTGCGCTTCAACGGCACAGAAAACATGGCCACCCGAATTTTTGGCCGCCTGACCGCCTGGCAGAACTGGATTTTCCAGCGCCCCAACGCCGTGGGCGAAAAAGGGGCACTCAAGGTCTATGGCAAGGGCGACAAGGCCGTCTTTGACTGGAACCGCGTCTAACGTCTTTCATGTTGTGCGGCGCGAAACCGGGTGGCGCGTCGCAACCTTAACTTTTCCCACCAACTCAGTTAAGTCCTGGAGAACCTCATGTCCGGTATCAATTACAGCGAAAAAATCCCAAACAACGTCAACTTGAGCGAGGACCGCACCCTGCAGCGCGCCCTTGAACAGTGGCAGCCCAACTTCATCAACTGGTGGGACGATATGGGCCCGGTCGGATCCACCGACATGGACGTGTACCTGCGCACCGCCGTCAGCGTGGACCCGCAAGGCTGGGCCCAGTTTGGCCACGTGAAGATGCGCGACTACCGCTGGGGCATCTTTCTGAACCCCGGCGAGACCGATCGCACCATCCATTTTGGCGATCACAAAGGCGAGAAAGCCTGGCAAGACGTGCCCGGCGAACACCGCGCCAACCTGCGCCGCATCATCGTGACCCAGGGTGACACCGAGCCAGCGTCTGTGGAGCAGCAGCGCCACTTGGGCCTGACCGCACCCAGCATGTACGACCTCCGCAACCTGTTCCAGATCAACGTGGAAGAAGGGCGCCACCTGTGGGCCATGGTGTACCTGCTGCACAAGCACTTTGGCCGTGACGGCCGCGAAGAAGCCGAGGGTCTGCTGGAGCGCCGCAGCGGTGACGCCAACAACCCGCGCATTCTGGGCGCCTTCAATGAGGCCACACCGGACTGGCTGAGCTTCTTCATGTTCACCTACTTCACCGACCGTGACGGCAAGTACCAGCTGTGCGCGCTGGCCGAGAGCGCGTTTGACCCGCTGGCCCGCACCACCAAGTTCATGCTGACCGAAGAGGCGCACCACATGTTTGTGGGCGAATCCGGCATCTCCCGCGTGATCACCCGCACTGCCCAGGCCATGAACGACCTGAAGACCGATGACGTAGGCAAGCTGCGCGCCGCTGGCGTGATCGACCTGGCTACCATCCAGCGCTACATCAACTTCCATTTCAGCGTCACGATTGACCTGTTTGGCGCCGACGAGTCCAGCAATGCCGCCACTTTCTACAGTTCCGGCCTGAAGGGTCGCTATGAAGAAGGCAAGCGGGAGGACGACCATACACTCAAAGGTCAGACCTATAAGGTACTGGAAGCCAAGGACGGCCAACTGGTCGAAAAAGAGGTGCCCATGCTCAACGCCCTCAATGAAGTTCTGCGCGATGACTACATCAAGGACTCGATCGGCGGCGTGGAGCGCTGGAACAAGGTGCTGGCCAAGGCGGGTCTACCCAACCGCCTTAGCGTGCCGCACAAGGCATTCCACCGCAACATTGGCGCCCTCTCGCGCGTCAAAGTGTCACCGGACGGACGCGTGGTGTCTGAGGCCGAGTGGAACCTGATGGTGAACCAGTGGCTGCCGTCCCGCGAAGACCGCGCCTATGTAGCCAGCCTGATGGGCCGGGTCGTCGAGCCAGGCAAGTTTGCCAACTGGATTGCGCCCCCCGTGATGGGCATCAACCGCCAGGGTGTGGACTTCGAGTACGTCCGTTTCAACTGATCTGCCGCGCTGCAGGTGACACTACAGGGGGCCCCAGGGCCCCCTGATTCAATAGAAAGACACGCTGGAGAGCGCCATGGACATGACCGACGTTTCCCTGATCAAGCAACATTTGATCGACCCTGAAATTTGTATTCGATGCAACACTTGCGAGGCGATTTGCCCGGAGAAGGCGATCACCCACGATGACCGCAACTACGTGGTGGACGCCGACAAATGCAACCTGTGCATGGCTTGCATTTCACCCTGCCCCACCGGCTCCATTGACAACTGGCGCACCATGCTGCGCCTCAAGGCCTACACGCCCAACGAGCAGCTCACCTGGGACGAGCTCCCTGCTGAACTGCCGCCCGAGCAACTGGTCCAGACAGACGC
>CALRWE010000127.1:0-14089 GCA_943371745.1 Rhodoferax sp. OV413 | reverse complement strand
ATCATGTTTCTGACCACACTGGGTGCGTTGCGCGCCACGCAGGATAGCTATTACCGAGATTACCGATTTGCCGAGGTGTTTGCCAGCCTGAAGCGGGCGCCGCAGGCTCTGCGCCAGCGGATCGAGGCGATCGAGGGGGTGGACCAGGTGGAGACCCGGGTGCTGGCGCAGGTTCGCCTGGACATGCCGGGTTTCAGTGAGCCGGTGTCTGGCCTGATGGTGTCTTCCTCGGAGGGCGGACGGCAGGGCCTCAACGCCCTGCATTTGCGGGCTGGCCGTTTGCCGGTGGCCGGGCATGCCGACGAGGTGGTGGTCAGCAACGCCTTCGCGCAGGCACACGGTCTGCAACTTGGCGACCGTTTTGACGCCATTCTGAACGGCCGGCGTCAGACTTTGCGTGTGGTGGGCGCAGCGCTGTCGCCCGAGTTCATCCAGCAGATGCGCCCTGGTTCGGTGTTTCCGGACTACAAGCGCTTTGGTGTGATGTGGATGGCCCGCGATGCCCTGGGGCAAGCCTATGACATGCAGGGTGCCTTCAACGACATCGCTTTGAGCTTGCGTCCGGGCGCTGACCCGCAAACAGTGATTGACCGCGTGGATGAATTGCTCAGACCCTTTGGCGGCTTGGGCGCCTACGCCCGCAAGGACCAGTTGTCGCACCGGTTTCTCAGCCAGGAGTTGTCTCAGCTTGGCACCTTGGCCAGCCTGTTCCCGCTTATGTTCATGGGTATTGCCGCTTTTTTGTTGAATGTGGTGATCGGGCGCCTGGTGGCCATGCAGCGCGAACAGATCGCCACCCTGAAGGCATTTGGCTACAGCAATCTGACGGTCTTGTGGCACTACCTGCGCCTGGTGTCGGTGATTGTGGGGCTGGGGATCGGCGCTGGCATGGCACTGGGTGTCTGGTTGGGCAGGGCGCTGTCGCACATCTACACCGAGTTTTATCACTTTCCCTACTTGTTGTTCAGCCTGCAGCCTCGTACCGTGCTGGAGGCTTCCCTGGCCAGTTTGCTGGCTGCTGGCGCGGGAACCGTGTTTGCGGTGTGGCGGGCCGCCAGTCTGCGCCCTGCGCAGGCCATGCGACCGGAGCCGCCGGTGCGCTACTACGAGTCGTGGGTTGAGCAGCTCGGCTTGAAGCGCTGGCTGTCGCAACCCGCGCGCATGATCATCCGAAACATCCAGCGCCGGGCCTGGAAGTCGGGCCTCTCTGTGTTGGGCATTGCGATGGCCTGCGGCATGATCCTGACCGGCCTCTTCCAGCGCGATACGGTCAGCTACATGGTGAATCTGCAGTTTGGCTTGGCCCAGCGCGAGGATCTGTCGTTGACCTTCACCGAACCCACGGCAGCCCGGGTGCGTTTTGACTTGCTGGATCTGCCCGGGGTGCAGCATGTCGAGGTGTTTCGCTCGGTTCCGGTGCGTCTGCGCCATGGTAATCGCAGCTACCGCACAGGCATTCGTGGCATGGAAACAGGCGGTGACATCGCGCGGCTGCTGGATGTTGATCTGCGCCCGGTTGCGTTGCCATCGGAGGGCATTCTTTTGACCGACTACCTGGCCACCTTGCTCGGTGTGGGGGTTGGCGACCGCCTGACCGTTGAAGTGCTGGAAGGCAGCCGGCCTGTGCGCGAGGTCATGGTGGCCGCGCTGGTACGGGAGTATTTGGGCGTGTCGGGCTACATGAGTCTGGCCGGGCTGAACCAGTTCATGCAGGAAGGGCCGACCCTCTCAGGCGCTTACCTCAGCGTGGACCCAGCCCGGATGGCAGCCCTGTACTCACGCCTCAAAGACATTCCCCGGTTAGCCGGTCTGGCCGAGCGGGTGCAGGAGATCCGCAATTTCAACCGCGTGATGGAGGAGACCATGCTGTTCTTTACCTACGTGGCGACCTTGTTCGCCGTGATCATTGCTTTCGGTGTCATTTACAACAGCGCTCGCATTGCCTTGACCGAGCGGGGCAGGGAGCTTGCCAGCCTGCGGGTGCTGGGGTTCACCCGCGGCGAGATTGCCTACATTTTGCTGGGTGAACTGGGTGTGTTGAGCCTGCTCGCTTTGCCGCTGGGTTTATGGCTGGGTGAGGCCATGTGTTACTACCTGGCGCACACGATGCAGAGTGACCTGTTTCGGGTGCCGGTCGTGCTGGTGCCCCAAACCTATGCCATTGCCTGCGTGGTGGTGCTGGTGTCGGCCGTGTTGTCTGGCCTGGCGGTGCGCCGCCGCCTGGATGACCTTGACTTGATCGCCGTCCTGAAGGCAGCGGAGTAAAGCCATGAATGTCAATGTGCAATGGCGTCGGCGCCTCTTGTGGGGATTGATCGGGGTGGCCGGTGCCTGGGGACTTTTTCTGGGCTTTCGACCCCAGCCTATTGAGATCGAGACCGGCACGGCCAGCCGGGCGGTGCTGCGAGTCACCCTGGAGCAAGAGGGACGCACGCGCGTGCTGGACCGCTACCTGGTCACCGCCCCCGTTGCAGGCTATGCACGCCGGCTCCGGCTGGAGGTGGGCCAGGCGGTCACGCAGGGGGCTGTTTTGCTGGAGTTGGAGCCGGTGCGTGCCGATCCGCTGGACGCCCGCCGGCGCGCCGAGGCCCGGGCCCGCATTGCGGCGGCGGCATCGGGCGTGAGCGTCGTTGAGCAACGTGTCAACGCCGCTGCCAGCCAGGCGGAGCTGGCGCAAGCCGAGTTGCTGCGCGTGCGCGCGCTGCGCCTTCAGGGCCATGTCAGCGCGGCCGCCGAAGACCGCGCCGCCAGCGGGGCGCAAAGCAGCGCGGCTGAGTGGCGTTCGGCGCAGTTTGCTCTGGCCACGGCGCACCATGAGCTGGACGCCGCGCGCGCCGCTCTGCAGCCTGCGGGCATTCGCAGTTCTGCCGAATGGGTGGCGGTGCGGGCACCCGTTGCGGGCACGGTGCTCAAGATCGCCCACAAGAGCGAGGGCACGGTCTCTACAGGGCAGCCGCTGATGGAGATTGGCGATCCGGCGGCACTGGAGGTCGAGGTGGACGTGTTGTCGGCCGATGCTGTGCGTCTCCACCCTGGTACCCGCGTGGTGTTTGAACGATGGGGCGGTGAAGGCGCGCTCGAGGGCGTGGTGCGCGTGATCGAGCCGGCTGGCTTCACCAAGGTCTCCGCCCTGGGGGTGGAGGAGCAGCGCGTCTGGGTTGTTGTCGCCTTCACCTCACCCGCCACGCAGTGGTCGCGCCTGGGCGATGGCTACCGCGTTGAAGCCAGCTTTGTGCTGTGGGAGGGGCGAGATGTTCTGCAGATTCCAGCCGGCGCCCTTTTTCGGGATGGCGACGGTTGGGCGGTCTATGCGGTGGCGCAGGGTCGAGCCAGCAAACGTGGGGTCAAGGTGGGCCAGCGCACGGGCTTGCGCGCCGAGATCCTCAGTGGCATTCAGGTCGGCGAGCGTGTCATCAACCACCCCGACGACCGGATACGTGATGGGGTCGCTGTGCGATCCCGTTAGCGTGGGCGTGCTAAGCTCCCACGCCGGTTGGCGAGTCCGTCTACTCTCTGTCCTTTTTCCTTATCTCAGGAGATTCCCATGCCCGGTTTACTGCCTCACGTCGATCCCGACGGTTTGCTTGAATTCTCAGTGGTCTACACCGACCGCGCGCTCAATCACATGTCCAAAAGTTTTCAGGGCGTGATGAAAGACATTGCAGGGATGCTCAAAGAGGTTTACCGGGCCAAGTCGGCCGTGTTGGTGCCCGGCAGTGGTACCTTTGGCATGGAGGCTGTGGCGCGGCAGTTTGCGGGTGGCAAAAAGGTCCTGATCATTCGCAACGGCTGGTTCAGCTACCGCTGGAGCCAGATTCTCGACATGGGCCAGATTGCGGCCCAGTCCACCGTGCTGAAAGCCCGCCGACAGGGTGACGGATCGCAGTCCCCCTGGGCGCCAGCACCCATCGCCGAGGTGGTGGCTGCCATTCGCGGGCAAAAGCCCGACGTGGTCTTTGCGCCTCACGTCGAGACCGCCGCCGGCATGATCTTGCCCGATGACTATTTGCGGGCGGTGGCCGACGCGGTGCACGAGGTGGGTGGCTTGTTTGTGCTCGACTGCATTGCCTCGGGTGCGATGTGGGTCAACATGGCCGACACCGGGGTGGACGTGCTGGTCAGTGCGCCGCAAAAAGGCTGGAGCAGTTCCCCATGCTGCGCCATGGTGATGCTCAGCGAGCGCGCCCGCACAGCCATTGATGCCACCACCAGCTCCAGCTTTGCCTGCGACCTGAAAAAGTGGCTCCAGATCATGGAGACCTATGAAAACGGCGGCCACGCATACCACACCACCTTGCCCACCGATGCGTTAACGCGGCTGTGCGAAGTGATGAAGGAAACCCAGGCCTACGGCTTTGGCAAAGTCCGCGCGGAGCAGGTCGAACTCGGTGCCAAGGTGCGCGCCTTGTTTGAAAGTCGGGGCATTCCCAGCGTGGCGGCCGAGGGCTTCAAGGCGCCGGGTGTGGTGGTGAGCTACACCACCGACCCCGAGATCCATTCCAGCCGCAAGTTTCTGGGTGTGGGCCTGCAAACCGCTGCCGGGGTGCCGCTCCAGTGCGACGAACCTGCCGACTTCATGACCTTCCGGGTGGGTCTGTTTGGCTTGGAGAAGTGGCACAACGTGGACCGCACCGTGGCGCAACTGGCCACAGCGCTGGATCAGGTCCTGTAAGGCCAGACTAGGGCTTGCAACATATCTTTTGGTTATAAAGAACTAACAAATCGGTAGTTCCAGTTTTAAGGGTTGACGTCCAGAATCCATTTCATTGCAAATTGGCAATGAAATTCAGGACTCAACATGACCACAAAACGACAGATACTCACTCTCACACTGGCAGCCGTTTTGGCCAGCGCCATCGGGAGTGCCAGCGCCCAGCAGGCCATCACTCTGCTCAATGTCTCCTACGATCCCACCCGGGAGCTTTACTCCGAGTACAACGCGGCTTTTGCCAAGCACTGGAAAGCCAAGACCGGGCAAGACGTCTCCATCAAGCAATCCCATGGCGGCTCCGGCAAGCAAGCCCGTGCCGTGATTGACGGTCTGGATGCTGACGTGGTCACCCTCGCTCTGGCCGGTGACATTGACGCCGTGCACAAAAACGGCGGCTGGCTGCCAGCCGACTGGCAAAAGCGTTTGCCACTGGCCTCCTCGCCTTACACCTCCACCATCGTGCTGGTGGTGCGCCAGGGCAACCCCAAAAACATCAAGGACTGGGACGACCTCATCAAGCCCGGCGTGAGCGTGATCACTCCCAACCCCAAAACTTCAGGTGGCGCACGCTGGAACTACCTGGCGGCCTGGGAATTTGCCAAACGCAAGTTTGGCAGCGAAGCCAAAGCCAAAGAGTTTGTGCAAGCCCTGTATAAAAATGTACCCGTGCTCGATACCGGCGCGCGCGGCTCCTCCATCACCTTCGCCCAGCGCGGCCAGGGCGATGTGTTCCTGTCCTGGGAAAACGAGGCCTACCTGCTTGAAAAAGAGTTTGGCAACAAGGTGGATTTTGTTTACCCCAGCATCAGCATCCTGGCCCAGCCCCCCGTGGCCGTGGTCGACAAAAACGTGGACCGCAAGGGAACCCGGGCAGCAGCCGAGGAATATGTGAAGTTCCTCTACACCGAAGAGGCGCAAGACATCATTGGCAAGAACTTCTACCGCCCCACCTCTGCCAAAGCGCAGGCCAAGTACGCCAAGCAATTGCCCAAGCTGAACCTGTTCACCATTGAAGAAGCGTTTGGCGGCTGGGCCAAGGCTGACAAAGACCACTTTGCCGATGGCGGCAGCTTTGATCAGATTTACACCAAAAAATAAGCCAGCGCTGCCTCACCTCGCGCTAAGGTCCTGCCTTGGCTCCACCCCTCAGCTTTCGCGCATCTTCAGCAGCCAGTCATTCCCGGGACAACTGTTCCATCCACCAGGATGTTGTTGCCCCGTGGCTGCCGTTAGATCTATATATGCTTTAAAAGATAAACAAACAAAAAATAAGTAGTTTGAAATCTAACTTTGATCTTTCAGAATGCTTCTTTGGCGCGCGGCTGCTGGCGCTCTTGCAGTCACCCTCCATCAATTTTCGACCTTTTCACTGGAAATTTCATGAAATTCAAGCAAAAACTGACTCTAGCTGGCGTATTGATTGCATTGACAGCTGGTAATTTAGTAGCAGCCCAAACCAGCCTGCTCAACGCCTCCTATGACGTGGCGCGGGAGTTTTACAAAGACTACAACGGCGCGTTTGTCGCGCACTACAAGAAAACCACCGGCAAAGACGTCAAGATCGACCAGGCCCACGGCGGCTCCAGCGCCCAGGCCCGCGCCGTCAATGACGGGCTGGAAGCGGACGTGGTCACCATGAACACCACCACCGACGTCGACTTTCTGGCCGGCACCGGTGTGGTGGCCAAAGACTGGGCCAAGCGCTTTCCCAACAACGCTGCGCCCACCACCTCCACCATGCTGTTTCTCACCCGCAACGGCAACCCCAAAAACATCAAGGACTGGGACGACCTGGTCAAGCCCGGCATCCAGGTGATTGTGGTCAACCCCAAAACCGGTGGCAACGGCCGCATGGCTTACCTGGCTGCTTGGGGCTATGTGCGCGCCAAGGGTGGCACTGACGCTCAGGCCGCCGAATTCGTCGCCAAGCTCTACAAAAACGTGCCTGTGCTGGCCAAGGGCGGGCGAGATGCCACCACCATCTTTTTGCAGCGCAACATTGGCGATGTGCTGGTGACGTTTGAGTCCGAAGTGGTGTCAGTGGACCGCGAGTTTGGCGCCGGCAAGGTCGATGCGGTGCATCCGTCCGTGAGCATCGTGGCCGAAAACCCGGTGGCGGTGGTGGAGCGCACCGTGGCCAAGAAAGGCATGGGCGAGTTGGCCAAGACCTACCTGAACTACCTGTACTCCGAAGAAGGCCAGGAGATCGCCGCCAAACACGGCCTGCGCCCCCGCTCGGCGGCGGTGCTCAAGAAATACAGCACCGTGTTCAAACCCATGCAGTTGTTCGCCGTCAGCGACTACTTTGGCTCGCTGGCTGAAGCGCAAAAAGTGCACTTCAATGACGGCGGACAGTTCGACAAGCTGTATACGGTTAAATAAAATAAGTAATCCAGCGGCTTTGCCGGGGGATTACTTGTGGTGTTTACGCCTTCGTTGTATCGCTCTGGGGCTTCTCCCTGCCGGTACTTCAGATGTGCCTTGGGCTGAGCCTTTTGGCATTCATCACTTACGCCGTTGACAAGTCCGCAGCACTATCGGGTCGCCGGCGAACCCCAGAGCAAACGCTCCATTTATTTGGGATGGCAGGTATCCCAAGAACTGGAAACTGCCCCGCCGCGGCGCAAGCGGTTGCGTTCAAAAGAAACTGTCCGCACCAAGTTCAGTGGGAAAGTCTGAGGCAGGTCTGGAAGCAGACGGCTATAGTCAGCCTCGCCCCGACTTTCCATCGTGGGCATTTAGAGTAAGCGACCATTTCCTCAGCGTCCCGGCCGCAATCACCATGTTGATCCGCCCAGGCCGACAGCTTTGATGGCAAAGATGGCGGAACCAAAACGCAAAGCTAATGATTTTGAGCACAATATTGGAATCCCCAAATGGAAATTAAAGTCAACTTTCTCGACAAGCTTCGTCTTGAAGCCAAGTTCGATGACTTCACGGTCATCGCCGACCAGCCCATCCGCTATAAGGGCGACGGTTCGGCGCCTGGTCCGTTCGACTATTTTCTGGCTTCATCGGCTTTGTGCGCGGCTTACTTTGTGAAGTTGTACTGCGACACGCGCCATATTCCAACCGACAACATCCGCCTGTCGCAGAACAACATCGTTGATCCTGAAAACCGCTACCAGCAGATTTTCAAGATCCAGGTCGAGTTGCCGGCGGAACTCTCCGACAAAGACCGCCAGGGCATCTTGCGCTCCATCGAGCGGTGCACGGTCAAAAAAGTCGTGCAAGCCGGTCCCGAGTTTCTGATTGAAGCGGTTGAGAACCTGGATGCCGATGCTCAGGCCTTGCTGACCTTAAAGCCGGCTTCTGACGCCAGCACCCATATTGCTGGCAAGGATCTGCCACTGGAGCAAACCATCGCCAACATGTCAGGCGTTCTGGCGGACTTGGGCATCAAGATTGAAATCGCTTCGTGGCGCAATCTGGTTCCCAATGTTTGGTCGTTGCATATCCGCGATGCGCACTCGCCGATGTGCTTCACCAACGGCAAGGGAGCAACCAAGGAGGGCTCCTTGGCGTCAGCGTTGGGCGAATATATCGAGCGTCTCAATAACAACCATTTTTATGCCGGTGCGTTTTGGGGCGAAGACATCGCCAACGCGGCGTTTGTCCACTACCCGAATGAGCGCTGGTTCAAGCCTGGCAAGAAAGATGCGTTACCGTCGGGAATTCTGGACGCGTACTGCCTGCAAATTTACAACCCCGATGGCGAATTGCGTGGCTCGCATCTGATCGACACCAACTCTGGCAATGTGCAGCGCGGCATCTGCTCCGTGCCATATCTGCGCCAATCCGACGGCGAAGTGGTGTATTTCCCATCCAACCTGGTCGAAAATCTTTTCGTCAGCAATGGCATGAGTGCCGGTAATACGCTGGCCGAGGCGCAAGTGCAGTGCTTGTCCGAAATTTTCGAACGGGCGGTCAAGCGCGAAATTCTGGAGGGTGAAATCGCCTTGCCGGACGTGCCGGACGATGTGCTGGCGAAATACCCCGGCATTCTGGCCGGCATTCAGGGGTTGGAAGAGCAGGGCTTTCCTGTGCTGGTGAAGGACGCGTCGCTGGGCGGGACCTACCCGGTGATGTGCGTGACTTTAATGAACCCGCGCACCGGCGGTGTCTTTGCTTCGTTTGGCGCGCACCCAAGCTTTGAGGTGGCGCTCGAACGCAGTTTGACGGAATTGCTGCAGGGTCGCAGTTTTGAAGGCTTGAACGATTTGCCTCGACCAACCTTTGCAAGTGAAGCCGTGACTGAGCCAAACAACTTTGTTGAACACTTCATCGATTCCAGCGGGATTGTGTCTTGGCGCTTTTTCAGTGCCAAAGCGGATTTCGATTTTGTCGAGTGGGATTTCTCTGGCCAGGGCGAGAATTCCAATGCGCAGGAGGCCGCAACCTTGCTCGGCATTCTTGATGACATGGGCAAAGAGGTTTACATGGCGGTCTTTGATCAGCTGAACGCCATTGCGTGCCGAATTTTGGTACCCGGCTATTCGGAAGTTTATCCTGTAGACGATTTGATCTGGGATAACACCAACAAGGCATTGATGTTCCGCGCAGATATCTTGAACTTGCATCGCCTGGACGATGCCAGCCTGAAAGCACTCCTTGAGCGTCTGGAAAATAGTGAGCTGGATGAGTACGGCGACATTGCCACCTTGGTCGGTATCGAATTTGATGAAAATACGGCCTGGGGTCAGCTCACGGTTTTAGAGTTGAAGCTTCTGATTCACCTCGCCTTGAAGCAATTTGAAGCGGCGCAAGAGCAGGTGGGCGCCTTCCTGCAGTACAACGACAACACGGTCGAACGCGGATTGTTTTATCAAGCATTGAACGTGGTGCTGGAGCTGCAACTCGATGACGACCTGGAACTGGGCGATTACGTGGTCAATTTCCGCCGGATGTTTGGGAACCCGCGGATGGACGCGGTGCTGGGTTCAGTGGATGGCAGCGTGCGCTTCTTCGGCTTGACGCCAACGAGCATGAAACTGGAAGGCCTCGAAAGGCACCAGCGCCTAGTCGACAGCTACAAAAAATTGCACACGGCGCGAGCCAAGACAGCGGCTAAAGCCAGTTAGGGTGACGAGTCATGGTTGCGAGGTTGACGTTTGTCCCTTTGCACAAACTGCCATTAGCTGTCGTTCAGTTAGAGTCCTTGCCCTCAGGATGAGGGTTGTCCATTTCGAGCACTTCGCATCTCAAGCGCATCGATTCCTCAATTGGCTTGGCAAGCTGTGGCTTAAAAAATGAGAAAAAAATATGCTGTTAACTGATATCGCCGTCGAGCACACTCGGGTGACCAAAAAGAATGGGGTTCGTCAGACTTTCGTGCTGCATCCATTTACCAACACGCAGCGGGATACGCTTGGTAAATTCGAAATCGTTCGTGACATCAGTGAGCCAGGGTTCAAAGAAGTCAAACGCTCAGCCTTCGTGACGTTTCAACAATTGGCTGAGTTGTATTCGAAAGGCGTACTCGAAGAATTCGGGTTTTCTGTTCGCATGTGTGCGGGTCAGGGCACGTACCCCGCTGCGAACCCTGTCAAAAAGGTACTGCCAACCAGCATCAGGCCAGGCTCACCGTTCGACCTGGCTGTTCAAAAGGTGGATGCTTCAAAACCTGCGAATCGCGAATTGAGGACGGCTTTACTTCGCACTAACGTCAAACTTTAAGGATAATGACGCCGATTCATGGTCTGTCCTCCGTTCAAAGCCGATCACTCGAAGACCAATGGCGTCATCCTGCCTTTCACGGCGCTGGCTGCGAGAGAGCGCAGAAAATTGCGCTATTAGATTTTGGAGTTCCTGTGAATCCACCCGTTGCCCATGCCGAACTTATCGCCACTTTCAAGCGGGCGCAAGCAGATGCGGCTCACAAGTTCGGACTGATCAAAGCGGCTGCGCAAAAGGGGCCCAAGGCAGTCCAAGCGGCCACTGAGACAGCTTCAAAGGCAACAAAACGCAGGGACTCGGTTGCAAAGAGGCTGGATACTCTGGGGGTAAGCCTCAAGGACTGAGTTCGGACCAGCGTTTTGTTCGACACCAGTCTTTGGCGCCCCCCCAACTGGCCTAAAGCGACAGCAGCAACTGCTCCATATTGACTCCCTGTGGTGTTCCGCGCCCGTCTGCTCCTACCCGTTTGGGCTGGCTGGTCTTTTGGCGAATGGCCGGCTGCGGCCGCTTGCGTGCGCTTGCGAACAGACGCAGCCCCATCGGGAATGCACCATCGGCCTTTGACGAAATTGCCCAGCAAGGTCCTGGAACCCCGGGCCCAAGCTGAGATTGAAATACAGCATCAACACGTGCAAGCAGTTCCATAACATGACCATCACCACGCATAACGGACGCATTACTGGAACGCTGATCTATGCCAAGGCCGACGGAGCAAAAGCCCTTATCCCGCTCGGCCGGGCATGGTCGAGCAGACCAGCGCTGGCTTGGTGGACATCGTCTGGGGTGCGAACGGTCAACGTTTTGCTGCGCTGTCCGTGGAAGTGGTCGAGGCCGCCGCGAAGCAGGGGCACCTTGTTCTGCTGGACTAGAACCCGCTCACCTATTAACTCTGAAAGCCCGTATGCCCGCCGATAAAGCCACTTTGTTCGATGCCGTGAACGTTGGAGACCTGCGCTTGCGCAACCGCATCGTGATGGCACCGCTGACGCGCAACCGCGCACCGAATGCGATACCCACTGGGTTGATGGCGCAGTACTACACCCAGCGTGCCAGCGCCGGCTTGCTGATTTCCGAGGCCACCGCCATCAACCAGCAAGGGCAGGGTTACTTCGATGTGCCCGGCCTGTATGGCACCGAGCAACTCGATGGCTGGAAAGCGGTCACCCATGACGTCCACGCCGCGGGCGGAACGATAGTGGTGCAGCTCTGGCACGTGGGGCGCGTCTCGCACACCGAGTTGCAGCCGGATGGTGCAGCACCAGTAGCGCCGTCCGCCATCACGGCCAAAACCAAGACCGTATTGATGCGCGGCGGTGCGCCAACGTTTGTCGATACATCCGCCCCGCGCGCCTTGAGCGCCGCCGAGCTGCCGGGCATTGTGCACGCCTTTCAGGTCGCTGCGCGCAGCGCGGTGGAGACGGCGGGGTTTGACGGCGTCGAAATTCACGGCGCCAATGGTTACCTGCTCGACCAGTTCCTGAAAAGCGGCTCCAACATCCGTACGGACGACTACGGCGGCAGTATCGAAAACCGTGCGCGCCTGATGCTCGAGGTGGCACGCGCTGTCTCCGATGCCGTGGGTGGAGGGCGCACCGGCATTCGCCTGTCACCCGTCACCCCGGCCAATGACGCTTGTGACGCCGATCCACAAGCGCTGTTTGAACATGTGGTCCGCGAACTCGCCACGCTCAATCTGGCGTACGTTCACGTCATTGAGGGTGCGACCGGTGGCCCGCGCGTATTGCCTGACCGGCCATTTGACTATGTGGCCATGGCAGCGGCGTACCGGCGGGCCGGCGGTAAAGGCGCGTGGATGGTCAACAACGGCCTGGACAAGGCGTTGGCAGAGCGGGAACTGGCTGAGGGGGCCGATCTGTTTGCGTTTGGCCGCCCCTACATTGCCAACCCCGATCTCGTCGAGCGGTTGCAGCGTGGCGGTCCGTTCAACAAGGGAGACCGCGACACCTACTACGGCGGCGGCGCCAGGGGCTATACCGATTATTCGATGCTGTCTGACGAATCTGAATCTCAATAAAACAGCGGCTTGGGCCAGTCAACGTCAGCCTGATGGGGAGTGAACCAACCCGTGGGAGTCAAACGCATGCCGCCTGGCGCCAGTGCGACGAGTTCGCGCACGGCACCCTTTGCCATCCTGTAAGCCCTTTCACGGAAAATTCACAGTCCGACGAATCGTTGGTATCAACACCAATGATGCGGACGACACCCGAGTCGGATTCATCTCTGCCAATGTAGAGCCAGATGCCCGGAAATTTGAAAGGCGGGTGAAATCCCTCTTTGAACTCCATCACGTCGACGTAGAAGCGCGTTGAAGCCTCCCGATTCCGAATCAGGTTTTGAGGCCCCTTCACCGTTGGCATCACGAACTCGGCGCCCTTCGCGGCCAATGCGGGCCAGCGCTGCATGATCGATTTCTGTTTGGTGCAGAACCGCCCGCCTTCTTCACCATAGGCATGCATATCGCCGAACAGGCTCTTCTTCCAGCCACCGAACCCCTGCCAGGCCGTGGGTGCGCGGATGACACGTTGATACCGACCATGCCGACCCGGACGCGCCGCGCGAACTCGCGCTACGTTGCCGTTGCAGCTGAAGCAGCTGGTGCTGTTGCCGAACTCGTGGTCGTTGATGAGCTACGGCGCTTTGGCGAATTCATTGGCGCGCACACAACTGAGCACCGGGCCGAAGATCTCTTCCTCGTAGATGCGCAGGCTGGGAGTGACTTTGTCGAACAGCGTGCCGCCCATCCACAAGCCGCTCTCGCAACCCTTGCTCGCGGCTTTCCCGCTGAACCGACGACTATCGCTCGCCGGTGGAGCCGCAGGCCACGCCGATCAGCGCGTCCACCGCCTCATTGTCGCCCTGCACCAGGTTAAACACGCCATCGGGCAGGCCGGCCTGCTTGAGCATCTTGCCCATGAGCAGCGCAGTCGAGGGACCGATGCCGCCCGCCGCTGCCTGGCCGTTGATGAAGTGGTGAATATCTGAAATGCTCATGAGCACAATCAGGCCACCTTGCCCAGTGCACGCAACACCTTCTGCGGTGTGATGGGTTGAGAGTGAACATGCACGTCAAAAGACGAAAGGGCGTCGTTGATGGCGTTCATCACTGCAGCAGGGGCCCCAGCCGTGCCTGCCTCGCCTGCGCCCTTTGCGCCGAGCTTCGAAGTAGCGGTGGGCGTCTGGATATGGGCCACTTCGATGTCGGGCATCTCCGCTGACATGGGCACCAGGTAGTCGGCCATGCTGGCGTTGATCATGAGGCCGAAGTCATCGTAGAGGCACTCCTCCAGCAGCGCACCGCCGATACCTTGCACGATGGCGCCGCGCATCTGCTCATCTACCAGCATGGGGTTGAGCACGCGACCGCAGTCCTCCACCGCCCAGTGTTTGAGAAGTTTCACAAAACCGGTGTCGGTGTCCACCTCCAGGTAGGAAGCCTGCACGCCGTTGGTGAAGATGAATGGAAAGTCGCGTTGTGCATAGTGCCGCGTAACCATGAGTTCGGGCGTGAAGTCGGCAGGCAAGGTGTCGGAGCGGAAATAGGCTATTCGGCCCAGTTCGGCCAGCGTCAGCAGTTCTTCGCCGGTGCTGGCGTCCACGATGCGGTCGCGGCGCACTGCCAGGGTGGCGCCGTCGCGATTGAGGATGATGGCCGCCACCTTGACGATGTTCTCGCGCAGCGCC
>CALRWE010000126.1:0-14183 GCA_943371745.1 Rhodoferax sp. OV413 | reverse complement strand
CCACCCGCTTGGGCATGACCGGGCAGATTCTGCACGCCATTCTGCCGCGTGTGGCGCAGATCGCCATGAACACCAGTTTCAGGATGTTCCCGGACTCGGGCGCAGCCAAGGGGGCCAAGCCGGGTGACAAACCGGTCAAGCAGCAGTTGTCGCCCGAGGCGATTGCGATGCAGCAAATGATGCGTGGCATCCACTTCTAAGCCGGTCTGATCCGCGGCGATAATGAAAAGGCGCATAAAGCGCCTTTTTTTATGCAGATGGCTTAACAGGGGAAGCGAATGATTTTGGTCACAGGCGGTGCGGGGTTTATTGGCGCCAATTTTGTGCTGGACTGGCTGGCGCAGTCGGATGAGCCGGTGCTCAACCTGGACAAGCTCACCTATGCGGGCAATCTGGAAAATCTCTCCCCCCTGGCCGGCGACCCCCGCCATGTGTTTGTGCAGGGCGACATCGGTGACAGCGCGCTGGTGGCTGGGCTATTGGCCCAGTACCAGCCGCGTGCCGTGCTGAATTTTGCGGCCGAGAGCCATGTGGATCGCTCCATCCACGGCCCCGAAGACTTCATCCAGACCAATGTGGTGGGCACCATGCGCCTGCTGCAGGCGGTGCGCGCCTATTGGCAGGCGCTGGATGACGCGCCTCGCACTGCATTCCGTTTTCTACATGTGTCCACCGACGAGGTATACGGCAGTCTGGCGCCCCAGGATGCGGCCTTCACGGAGGTCAACAAGCTGGAGCCCAACAGTCCGTACTCCGCCAGCAAGGCAGCCAGCGACCACCTGGTGCGCGCCTGGCACCACACCTATGGTTTGCCGGTGCTCACTACCAATTGCAGTAACAATTACGGCCCGCTGCACTTCCCCGAGAAGCTGATCCCGTTGCTCATCGTCAACGCGCTGGCTGGCAAATCCCTGCCCGTGTACGGCGATGGCCTGCAGGTGCGGGACTGGCTGTACGTCAAGGACCATTGCAGTGCCATTCGCCGGGTGCTGGAGTCGGGCCAATTGGGTGAGTTGTACAACGTGGGCGGATGGAACGAGAAGCCCAACATCGAGATCGTGCATACCGTGTGTTCGCTTCTGGACGAGTTGCGGCCCAAAGTGGATGGCACGGCCTACCACACCCAGATCGCCTATGTGCAGGACCGTCCCGGGCACGACCGACGCTACGCCATTGACGCCAGCAAGATCGAGCGTGAGCTGGGCTGGCGGCCGAGTGAGACCTTTGAGTCCGGCATTCGCAAAACCGTGCAGTGGTATCTGGACAATCCCGAGTGGGTGGCCCATGTGCAAAGCGGCGCCTACCGCGAATGGGTGCAAACCCAGTATGCGGGCCAGCCTGCACCCGCGCCGGCGGCGGTGTACCCATGAAAATCCTATTGTTCGGCCAAAACGGCCAGGTGGGTTGGGAATTGCAGCGCAGTCTGGCGCCGCTGGGGGAGCTTGTGGCCCTGGATCGCCACAGCACAGAGCTGTGTGGTGACCTGGGCAACCTGGCCGGCTTGGCGACAACCATTCAACAGGTGCGACCCGACGTCATCGTCAATGCCGCGGCTTACACGGCCGTCGACAAAGCCGAGAGCGAGCCCGATCTGGCCCGCAACATCAATGCCCTGGCGCCTGGTGTCATGGCGCACGAAGCGGCCAAACTGGGCTCCTGGCTGGTGCATTACAGCACCGACTACGTGTTTGACGGCCGTGGCGCACGCCCCTGGGTCGAGACCGATGCACCTGCGCCGCTCAGTGTCTATGGCCGCACCAAGCTGGAAGGTGAGCAGTTCATCCAGGCAGCCTGCAAGCAACACCTGATTTTGCGCACCAGTTGGGTTTATGCTGCACGCGGCGGCAACTTTGCCAAAACCATGCTGCGCCTCGCCCAAGAGCGCGATCGCCTTACCGTGATTGATGACCAGGTGGGCGCACCTACCGGGGCCGAGTTGATTGCCGACGTCACTGCCCATGCCGTGCGCCAGTTGTTGCAACGCCCCCAAGATGCCGGCCTGTACCATTTGGCAGCCCAGGGCGAGGCCAGTTGGTGTTCATATGCAAATTACGTTCTAGCTGCCATATCATATGGGTTATTGGGTAATAAAAGCATAGCATCCAAGTCCCTGACTCTGAAAACGAGCACAGTCCTGCCCATACCGACCAGCGACTATCCCACCCCCGCCCGGCGCCCCCTCAATTCGCGGCTGGACACCTCGCGGCTACAGGCGACCTTTGGGTTGACCCTGCCACCCTGGCAGCCAGGCGTGGCCCGCATGCTGGCCGAAACGCTTTAACCTGAGTGACAACAATGACCCAACGCAAAGGCATCATCCTCGCCGGTGGCTCCGGCACCCGGCTGCACCCGGCCACCCTGGCCATGAGCAAGCAACTGCTGCCGGTGTATGACAAGCCCATGATTTACTACCCCTTGAGCACGCTGATGCTGGGGGGCATGCGCGACATTCTGGTGATCAGCACGCCGCAGGACACCCCGCGCTTTCAGCAGCTGCTGGGGGACGGCTCCCAATGGGGGTTGAATTTGCAGTACGCCGTGCAGCCCAGCCCGGACGGTCTGGCGCAGGCGTTCATCATTGGCGAGAAGTTTTTGGGCAATGCCCCCAGCTCGCTGGTGCTGGGAGACAACATTTTCTATGGCCATGACTTTGTGCCTTTGCTGGCCGGTGCCGACAAGCAGGCGTCGGGGGCCACGGTGTTTGCCTACCATGTGCAGGACCCGGAGCGCTATGGCGTGGTGTCGTTTGACGCGCAAGGCAAAGCCAGCAGCATCGAAGAAAAACCCCTGAATCCCAAAAGCAGCTATGCCGTGACTGGCTTGTATTTTTATGACAATCAGGTGGTGGATATTGCCAAGGCCGTGCAGCCCAGCCCCCGTGGCGAGCTGGAGATCACGGCCGTGAACCAGGCTTACCTGGACCAAAACCAGCTCAACGTGCAAATCATGCAACGCGGTTATGCCTGGCTCGACACCGGCACCCATGACAGCCTGCTGGAGGCCAGTCAGTTCATCGCCACCATTGAGCGCCGCCAGGGCCTGAAGGTCGCTTGTGTGGAAGAAATCGCCTGGCGCAATGGATTCATCGACGACGCCCAGCTGCAAAAATTGGCCCAGCCCCTGGCCAAGAACGGTTATGGCCAGTATCTGCTGCGCCTGCTGGCTGAACGTCAGCGCCATGAACCCTGATTTTTGACTGCCCCCCATGAAGATAGTTGCTACCGCCATTCCTGACGTGCTCATCATCGAACCCCGTGTGTTCGGTGACGCGCGCGGTTTTTTCTTTGAGAGTTTCAATGAACAAGCCTTCCGGGCGGCTACGGGCCTGGATGTGGCCTTTGTGCAGGACAACCATTCCCGGTCTGCAAAAGGCGTGCTGCGCGGTCTGCACTACCAGATTGAGCAGCCGCAAGGCAAGCTGGTGCGCGTGGTGCGGGGCGCCGTGTTTGATGTGGTGGTTGACTTGCGCCAAGCCTCACCCACCTTTGGTCAATGGGTTGGCGTGGAGTTGTCGGAGGAGAACCATCGGCAACTCTGGGTGCCGGCAGGATTTGGCCACGGGTTTTTGACCCTGAGCGAGACGGCTGATTTCTTGTACAAGACCACCGACTATTACGCCCCCGCCTTTGAGCGCTGCATCGCCTGGAACGATCCTGCGCTGGGGATTGAGTGGCCCTTGAACGGCATGGCCGCGTTGCTATCGCCAAAGGACCAGGCGGGCGTATTACTGGCGAACGCGCAAGTTTTTGGGTCTGGCCCCGCTACGGGCCCAAGCCAGTCCGCTGCCTGAATGGCCCTGCGGTCACCGGAATCATGAACCTGAATCACGCAAAAATTGCCGTCATTGGCCTGGGCTATGTGGGCCTGCCGCTGGCGGTCGAGTTTGGCAAATGCCGCGCCGTGCTCGGTTTTGATGTCAAGGCGGCCCGCATTGCCGAACTGCAAGGTGGACAAGACCACACGCTGGAGGTGAGTCCGGCCGAGTTGCAGTCGGCCAGCCAATTGCAGTTCACGTCCGACCCGCTCGGGCTTGCTCCTTGCCAGGTGTTCATCGTGACCGTGCCAACGCCGGTGGACCACGCCAACCGGCCAGACATGACGCCGCTGATCAAAGCCAGTGAGACTGTGGGCAAAGCCTTGAAGGTGGGCGACGTGGTAATTTATGAATCCACGGTCTACCCCGGCGCCACCGAAGAGGTGTGTGTGCCGGTGCTGGAGAAGTTCAGCGGTCTCACATTCAATGTCGATTTCTTTTGCGGCTATAGCCCGGAGCGCGTCAACCCCGGTGACAAGCAGCACCGCCTGCCCAGTATCAAAAAGGTCACCAGCGGCAGCACACCCGAGGTGGCCGAGGCGGTGGATCAGCTTTACCGGCAAATCATCACTGCGGGCACCCACAAGGCCAGCAGCATCAAGGTGGCCGAGGCGGCCAAAGTGATTGAGAACACCCAGCGGGACGTCAATATCGCGCTCATGAACGAATTGAGCCTGATTTTCAGAAAACTGGGTATCGACACCCTGGAGGTGTTGCAGGCGGCGGGTACCAAATGGAACTTTTTGCCTTTCAGGCCGGGTCTGGTGGGGGGGCATTGCATTGGCGTGGACCCGTATTACCTGACCCACAAGGCCCAGGAAGTGGGCTACCACCCTGAGGTCATTCTGGCTGGGCGGCGCATCAACGACAGCATGGCCAGCTACGTGGCCGACGAGACCGTGAAGCTCATGCTGCGCAAAAACCTCCCCGTGCTGGGCGGTCGCGTCCTGGTGCTGGGCCTGACCTTCAAGGAAAATTGTCCGGATCTGCGCAACACCAAGGTGATGGACATCGTCACGGCGCTGCGCGCTTACAACACCCAGGTTGATGTGTACGACCCCTGGATTGATGTGAATGAGGCTGCGCACGAGTACGGCCTGACCTGCCTGAGCGCCTTGCCTGAGGCCGGCCACTACGCAGCCATCATTCTGGCCGTAGGGCACCATCAGTTTGTGGCGCTGGGCGAGGAGGGCATCAAGGCCCTGGGGCAACCCGGGGCGGTGTTGTTTGATGTCAAAAGCCTTCTGCCCCTGGGCGCCGCAGACGGTCGCCTGTAGGAACCGCTGCAAAATGAGAACATCCCCATGACAACCCTAACCAGCACGGCTACATCTGCTACGGCTTATGAGCAGCTCCAGGTGCGGCTGCGCGCCGAGCCGGCTACCTGGCTGGTCACTGGGGTTGCCGGCTTTATCGGCAGCAACTTGCTGGAGACCCTGCTCAAACTCAACCAGCGTGTCGTTGGGTTGGACAACCTGGCCACTGGCAAGGAGCGCAACCTTCAGGAGGTGCAAACCCTGGTGACGACCGAGCAATGGGCCAGTTTTCGGTTCATTCGCGGTGATATCTGCAATTTGGCCGACTGTCAGAAAGCCATGCGTTTTGAGGTGGCTTCATCCCCAACAGGCGAGGCATCGGTGGCAGCGGAGCACGGCCACTCATTCCCCGTGGACTTTGTGTTGCACCAGGCCGCCTTGGGCAGCGTGCCGCGCAGCGTGGCCGATCCCCTCGCCACCAATGCGGCCAATGTGACCGGCTTTTTGAACATGCTGGTCGCGTCGCGCGACGCGAAGGTCAAACGCTTTGTGTACGCCGCCAGCAGCTCCACCTATGGCGACCATCCGGGCCTGCCAAAGGTCGAAGACACCATTGGCAAACCCTTGTCCCCCTACGCGGTGACCAAGTATGTCAACGAGCTGTATGCGGACGTGTTTGCCCGCACCTACTGCCTGGAGAGCATCGGCCTGCGCTATTTCAATGTATTCGGCCCCCGCCAGGACCCCGACGGCGCTTACGCGGCGGTCATCCCCAAGTGGATTGCGGGCCTGATTAAAGGTGAGCCGGTGTTCATCAATGGAGATGGCGAAACCAGCCGCGATTTCTGCTTTGTGGCCAATGCCGTGCAAGCTAACCTGTTGGCTGCAACGGTACCGGTCATTGCGAGCGAAGCGCGGCAATCCATGAATCCCGTGAACCAGGTCTACAACGTGGCAGTGGGGGATCGCACCACGCTCAATGAGCTTTTTGCGCAACTCAAACACCATTTGTTGCCCCGTTTTCCTCATTTGCGGGATGCTGCCCCGAGCTATCGGGATTTCCGGGCCGGAGATGTGCGGCATTCGCTGGCGGATATCAGTAAAGCTCAGGCGCTATTGGGTTATGTGCCGACGCAGCGGATTGGGGCGGGCTTGGGCGTGGCGATGGAGTGGTATGTTGGGTAGCCGACATGAGTCGCACCTGAGGCGGGTACAACCACCTTGGCACTCAGCCCGTTCCACCTTGCTGGCAGCGGGTACGTCTCGAAATGAGTGATAAATTGGCTTGTAGCGGTCATGATGAAAAGGTTTCGGTTATTTTTATAGAAACAAAAAATAAGTGAAGATAAGGCGACTTTCGGTACCTGGCGCTACCGGGTACATTTTGAGAAGGTAATTCAACGCGAAGTAAAAAAGTGGCTTGATCCCCGAGTCGGGCATGGTGACTGGTTTGAAAACTGCCGTTCATCGCGACAATGTATTTTTAAAGCCAAACTGGCTTTGCTTCATGACCCTCATTTCCGAAATGAACTGTATAGCTCCATTTTTCTTATGGGATAGAAACTGAATGTTTCTAAACTTTAGACATGGTTTAAAAGAAATACAACATAGAAGGCTTCCGTGCGTACCAGAGATATATTTTGGAATCTGATCGGGCTTGGTCTGCCTCTGATTATTGCGGCACTCTCTGTGCCGGGGTTGCTTGCCGCTATTGGTACAGAGCGATTCGGTTTTCTGGCGTTGGCTTGGGGGTTAATTGGTTACGCGAGTATGCTGGACTTGGGCATAGGTCGAGCTACAACGCAAAGGATATCTGAACTGCGAAATGGCGACCACTGCCATGAAATACCTGACTTGATTGCAACAGCAACCAGGATAACTTTGGTTGCAGGTATCGTGGGAATGGTTTTCATTTTTATATTTGCTTTCAGTGGTGCGTATAAAATAATCCGAACAGACTCGGTTCCTTCCAGTGAGATTGAATTATCTGTCCTTCTTCTTGCATTTGCTTTACCTATGCAGGCCATTAGTGCAACTTACCGGGGTGTTAATGAAGCATTTTTGAACTTCAAGGGCATAAATATAATTAGAATTTTTTTGGGAGTGGCCAATTTCGGCGCACCTTATTTGGTGTCGTTTTTCACCAAGGAATTATATTGGTTTGTCGCTACTCTTGTTTTTTCACGTTTTGCGGCACTTTTTTGTTATAAGTATCTGGCTTATCGATGCATAAAAGAATTTATATATTTAAAACGCGGGAAATTTGTTTCAAATCACGCCAGTGAGTTGTTGAAATTTGGTGGATGGTTTTCCGTGACAAGTATTGTTGGACCAGTCATGGTTCAGGCCGATCGATTTTTTGTCGGTGGTCTGGTATCGGCTGCCGCAGTCACTCTTTACGTGATTCCTTATGAACTAACTACTCAGACGCTCATAGCTGTCGGCGCGATAACGACAATAATGTTTCCACTTATAACCAATATGCTGCATAGCTCACCCCAGCAAGCCAGAGGTGTCTTTCGCCTGTGGTTATTTCGCGTTGGAATCCTGATGTCACTGTCGATGGCTGCCCTTGCTTATGCCATGCCCGTTCTGTTGAAGCTGTGGATTGGGGAAGGTGTGGCATTGGAGTCCATTCAGGTTGGTCAAATCCTCTGTCTCGGTGTTTTCTTTAACGCCATGGGTGCCATGTATTTTTCTTACTTGCATGCGCATGGGAAAGTAAGGGAGACCGCTATTCTGCATTTGATTGAATTGCCAATATATATTTTTCTGCTGATTTTTTTAATAAAATCATATGGATTGGTCGGTTGCGCCATTGCTTGGGTTTGCCGTACAGGAATTGATGCAGTTGGGCTCTGGTTTTTAAGTGGAAAAATTAAATTATTTAAGAGGCCTCCTGATGTCGTTGTATAGCGAAAAAGAATCTGATTATTTTTCTAGTGCAAGGATTGAAATACTTGAGTTGCTGCCAAAATACTCCGATCGCGTTCTTGAGGTTGGTTGCGGTTCTGGGAAGACGCTTCAAATGCTGAAAGAAAAAAAATACTGTATGGAAACAGTTGGTATTGAATTATTCACTACTGCAGCAGAACAGGCAAAAGATAGAGTTGACACAGTCTATTGTATGGATGTAGAGAATTTTGCTATGCCTGAAAGTATTGGAAAATTCAACTTGATTCTGCTCCTTGATGTATTGGAGCATTTGGTAGATCCATGGGCTTTCTTGTCACGATTAGTCAAGGGCCACCTGGCCAATAATGGCAAGGTGATTGTCTCTTTGCCGAACGCGAGGCATTTTTCTTTGCTTGGTCCTCTTTTATTTGGAAAATTTGATTATGTGGAACGTGGAATTCTCGATAAGACACATCTTCGATTTTTCACCAAGAGTTCTGCTGAAAATTTATTGAAAAGCGCAGGTCTTCATGTGGAGGCCATCAAGCCAACAAGTCTCAGTTTAAATTTGAATTCAGGAAAATTAAATACGCTGACACTTGGCGTTTTTTCGGAATTCTTGGCGAGTCAGTATATTTTTCTGACTTCACTTGATAAATAGTATTGAAAGTGCATAAATTCCTTTCCATCACCATTATGAATGTGTTTTGAGAACGGTATTTAAGCTGTAAGATGAATAGCCTTAAACAAGTTACCTTGCTCGCCAAGCGCTGGATGAGCAGTTCCCGCAAGCAGGGCTTCATGGTTCGCAGTTTGTCTTGGGGTGTTCGCTGCACTCGGCTGCGAGTTTTGCAGGCTGACCCATGATAGATGTCATCGTTGTCAACTGGAATGCGGGCCACCAACTCCGCGCAAGTATTGACTCCATCACTCAGCACGCCCAAAGGCTTGTGGGTCAAACCATTGTGGTCGACAACGGCTCTATAGACGGTTCAGAAGCAAGCGTCGAAGGTTTGGCTAACACCACCCTGCTTCGCACCTACGCCAATCTGGGTTTCGGCAAAGCCTGTAATCTCGGGGCGAATCAAGCCCAAAGCGAGTATCTGTTGTTCCTGAATCCAGATGCAGCCCTGTGTGCAGATACCCTCCCCAAGGCGATGGCGTTCATGCAAGACCCCGTGAACGCCGAAGTTGGTATCTGCGGTGTGCAGTTACTGGACGAGTCGGGCCAACTGTCCAGAAGTTGTGCACGTTTCCCCACGCCACTGGGTTTTGCTTTCCAGTCCATCGGACTTGATAAATTTTTTCCCGGTTTGGGTCACGTCATGGCCGAGTGGGATCATTCCGTCACACAGGCTGTCGACCACGTCATTGGCGCTTTCTTTTTGGTCCGCCGGGGTGCATTCGATGCAGTGAACGGCTTCGATGAGCGTTTTTTTCTGTATCTGGAAGACCTGGACTTCTCCTATCGCGCCAGCCAAGCAGGTTGGAAGAGCGTCTATTTGGCCGATGCCCAAGCTTTCCATGCAGGTGGCGGTACCTCCAAGCACATCAAAGCGCGTCGTTTGTTTTACTCGCTTCGCAGTCGTTTGCTCTACGCCTTCAAACACTTTTCCTGGGCTGGCGCGTGGGTAGTTTTGTTGACCACGTTGTTTATTGAGCCTGTGTCCCGGTCGGTACTGTCCATCGCGCGCCTCTCATGGTCCGGTTTGAAGGAAACATGGGGTGCGTATGCCCTGTTGTGGCGTTGGCTGCCGCAATGGTGGTTCAAAGGCGTTACCCGTTGAAGCAACTTAAGGTGCTGGCGCTGACCAAATATGGTCGATTGGGTGCCTCGTCGCGTTTGCGTTTTTTGCAGTTTGTTGCCGGGTTGGAGCAGTCCGGGTCGCAGGTTACGGTACAGCCCCTGATCTCAGATGTCATGCTGAAAACACGGTATCTCCAAGGCACCTATGGGGTGGGGGCCTTGGTTCACGCCTATGCTGGGCGCTGCCAAGCGATGATGAGTCGTCATGATTTCGACTTGGTGTGGGTTGAAAAAGAGGCTTTGCCGTGGGTGCCCCTTTGGCTTGAGCGTACTTTGCTCAGAGGTGTGCCCTACGTGCTGGATTACGACGACGCTGTTTTTCACAATTACGACCAAAACTCCCGCTCCTGGGTGCGGTGGCTTTATGGAGAACGTCTGGATCGCTTGATGGAAGGAGCCGCCTTGGTGGTGGTGGGTAACAACTACTTGGCGGCTTACGCACGTGAGGCTGGCGCATCAAGAGTAGAGGTGATACCGACTTCCATTGACCTTGACCATTACCCGGTCCGGCCTGTCGCACCACCGTTGCCCCGCTTGAAAGAAATCCTGCCTCGCATTGTCTGGGTTGGCTCGCCTTCTACCGCCCGCTATCTGGAACTTTTGCGGGAACCACTGCAGACCCTTGCTGTTCGGTATTCATTTGTCTTGCGGCTGATTGGCTGCGATGTGGTCGACATACCCGGCGTCAAGGTGGAAACCATGCCTTGGACTGAGGCAACCGAATTTGACAACATCAGCGCCTGTGACATTGGTGTCATGCCTTTGCTTGACTCTCCCTGGGAGCAGGGCAAGTGCGGCTACAAGTTGATTCAGTACATGGCCTGCGGCCTGCCCGTGGTGGCATCGAATGTAGGGGTCAACTCTGAAATTGTTCGACCCGGAAAAAACGGCTTTTTGGCCGGAACGTCTGCCGAGTGGGTGAGCGCTTTGGGCGAGTTGCTGGAAAGACATGCTCTGCGTCATGCGCTAGGTCGCGCCGGGCGTGCCAGCGTTGAGAGGACCTACTGTATTCAAAAGACGGGGCCTCATCTGGCCGAGTTACTGAGATCAGTGGGCACTGCATACTAGCGCTATGTGCGGATTTACAGGTTATTTCAGCGGTCGATGGCCGGGCGACGAAGCCCTGCCAAGACTCGCCCGTATGACCGCCACGATCACCCACCGCGGTCCGGATTCAGAGGGGCATTGGCTCGACGGCAATGCTGGCATTGCACTAGGGCACCGCCGTCTGGCCATCGTGGACCTGTCGCCTGCAGGGGCGCAGCCCATGCATTCCCCTTCAGGCCGCTACGTGATTGCCTTCAACGGCGAGATTTACAACCACCTGGATTGCCGGGCTGCGCTCGCAAAGACGAGCGCCAGCTGGCGTGGCCACTCTGACACCGAAACCCTGCTGGCTGGCTTTGAGGCTTGGGGCATTCAAGGCACCATTGAGCGCGCCGTGGGCATGTTTGCTTTTGCGGTATGGGACCGCCATGAGCGCAAGTTGACCCTCGGGCGTGACCGCCTGGGTGAAAAGCCGCTGTATTACGGCTGGCAGGGCAGCGGCGCCAGCGCTGTCTTTTTGTTTGGCTCCGAGCTCAAGGCCATGCGGGCGCACCCGGCGTTTGCAGCAAGCATCGACCGCGATGCACTGTGTCTATATATGCGGCACATGGCCGTGCCCAGCCCGCACAGCATCTACCAAGGCATCAAGAAGCTTCCGCCGGGCAGCTTGCTGACGGTATCGCGCCAGGTGCCTGATGCGCTGCCAGTCGCTTATTGGTCTGGTGTGGCCGTGGCCGAGCGCGGCGTGGCGCAGCCTTTTGCGGGTACGCCCGCACAGGCGGTGGACGCGCTGGAGGTGCTCTTAAAAGACGCGGTGCGCCAGCAGATGGTGGCCGACGTGCCGCTGGGCGCCTTTTTGTCGGGCGGCGTTGACTCGTCCACGGTGGTGGCCCTGATGCAGGCGCAATCGGCGCGTCCGGTCAAGACGTTCACGATTGGCTTCAATGAAGCAGGTTTCAACGAAGCCATTCACGCCAAGGCCGTGGCGGCGCATCTGGGCACTGAGCACACCGAGCTGTATGTCACGCCAGACCAGGCCATGGCCGTCATCGGGCGTTTGCCTCAGTTGTTTGATGAGCCCTTTGCGGATTCGTCCCAAATTCCTACGTTTTTGGTCAGCCAGATGGCGCGCCAGCATGTCACGGTGTCTTTGTCGGGCGACGCGGGCGATGAATTGTTCAGTGGTTACAACCGCTATGCATTGACAGCAGGTTTATGGAGCAAGCTCTCCCACCTGCCGCTGCCCTTGCGCCGGGCGGTCGCCTGGGGTTTGACGCGTTTGTCTCCACAAGTATGGAGCCGGCTGGCTGCTCACACGCCACTGGCCCGCCGTTGGGCGGGCTTGGGCGACAAGGTGCACCGGGGCGCGGGCGTAATGGCGTCGCGCACGGCGGGCGAGCTGTATCACCGCATGGTCTCCAATTGGCAAGACCCGGCCGCTGTGGTGTTGGGCGGTCAGGAGCCCGCCACGGTGCTGACCGGCGACGCACCGGCCTTGGCGGGTTTGTCAAACGTCGAGCGCATGATGGTGCTTGATATGCTCACCTATTTGCCCGACGATATTTTGACCAAAGTAGACCGTGCCGCGATGGGTGTGAGCCTGGAGACGCGTGTTCCTTTTCTGGACCACCGCGTGGTCGAGTTCGCTTGGCGGTTGCCACTGCCCTACAAGTTGCGCCCCGAAAACGGCAGTTTCACCACCAAATGGGCTTTGCGCCAGGTGCTGTACCGCCATGTGCCCCAAACCTTGATTGAGCGGCCCAAAATGGGCTTTGGCGTCCCTATTGACAGTTGGTTGCGCGGGCCGTTGCGCGACTGGGCCGAAGACCTGCTGGGCGAGCAGCGTCTGAAGAGCGAAGGGTATCTCAACCCCGCGCCCATTCGCCAGAAGTGGGCCGAGCATCTGAGCGGGCAGCGCAATTGGCAGTCTCCGCTGTGGAGCGTGCTGATGTTTCAGGCCTGGCTGGAGGCCCAGCGGTCATGACCAAAAAGCTCTTGTTCGTGGTGAATGTGGACTGGTTCTTCTTGTCGCATCGGTTGCCGATTGCTCTGGAGGCGCAGAGACAGGGCTTTGAGGTGCACATTGCCACGGGCCTGACCAACAAGCTCGGTGAGCTGCGTCGCCATGGCCTGACCGTTCATGTGTTGGCCCTGGACCGGCACGGCACCGGCTTGGGTAACGCCTGGGTGACTACCTTGCAGTTGTTGCGGGTGTTACGGTCAGTGCGGCCGGACGTGGTGCACCTGGTCACCATCAAGCCTATTTTGCTGGGCGGGCTGCTGGCTCGCTTGGTGCGGGTGCCTGCGCTGGTGGTGGCTGTGTCGGGTCTGGGTTATGTGTTCATGTCGCATGGCTCCACCGCGTTGATCCGGCGCGCCCTTGTCAGTGTGCTTTACCGGTTGGCGCTGACCCACCGCAACCTGAAGGTGATTTTTCAGAACGCAGATGATTTGCGCAGCCTCAACGAAATCGTTCATTTGCCCGCGCACCAAGTGGTCACGCTGCGGGGGTCTGGCGTCGATCTGGCTCATTTTGTTCATTGGCCCTTGCCGGCAGGCGTGCCGGTGGTGGTGCTGGCGGCCCGTTTGCTGGCCGACAAAGGGGTGTTCGAATTTGTAGAAGCGGCGAAGTTGCTCAAGGCGCAGGGCTGCTCAGCTCGCTTTGTGTTGGTGGGGACGGTCGACACGGGCAACCCCACCAGCGTGAAGCAGACTGAGCTGGATGCCTGGGTCCGTGATGGCGTGGTGGAGTGGTGGGGTCATCGGTCCGATATGGCGCAGGTTCTGTCTGCCGCGCGAATTGTGGTGCTGCCGTCGTACCGCGAGGGTCTGCCCAAAGTCTTGCTTGAAGCCGCAGCCTGTGGGCGCCCGGTGGTGACCACCGATGTGCCGGGTTGCCGGGATGCGATTGAGCCCGGCGTCACCGGCGTGCTGGTTCCGGTTCAAGACGCTTTGGCGCTGGCGCAAGCCATGAATGAGCTGATTCTGGACCCTGACCGTTGTGAGCGCATGGGCACCGCGGGCCGTGCGCTGGCCGAGCAGGCCTTTGATGTGCGCCAAGTGGTAGCCGCGCACTTGAATATCTACGCTGAGTTGATCAATCATTCATGAAAGTCCTGGTGACGGGGGGCAATGGATTTGTGGGCCGTGCTACGGCGAGCCGTTTGCAGGGCAAGCCTGGCTTGACGGTGGTGCGGGCGGTGCGCAGCGCCCGAGCCACGCTGGATCCGCTGGCGCCAGCGGTGGTCGTGGGTGATTTGGATGGGCAGACCGATTGGTCGGGGCTACTTTCGGGTGTGGATGCCGTAGTTCATACCGCCGCACGCGTGCATGTCATGAAGGACGCTGCATCCGACCCGCTGGC
>CALRWE010000125.1:0-14229 GCA_943371745.1 Rhodoferax sp. OV413 | reverse complement strand
CGCTCAGCCGGTGCGGAAATTGACAGGCCGGCCACCAGTGTGCCTTGATCATCAAAAACACCTGCCGCCATACACCGCACGCCAAGCTCCAACTCTTCATTGTCATGCGCATGGCCCCATTGGCGCACCTTGGTCAGTTCGCGTTCCAGTGCGGGCAACTGGGTCAAACTGTTTTTTGTGTGACCACTCAGGCCAGTGCGAGTCGCATACGCCCTGACCCGCTGCGGGTCATCTGCGGCAAGAAACAGTTTCCCCACCGACGTTAAATGCAGTGGCGCATGGCCCCCGATAGCACGAACCACCTGCATCCCCGAGCGTTCGCTGTAGGCCCGCTCAATGTAAACAATTTCGTCACCCTGGCGCATACTCAGGTTGACGGGTTGTTGTATCAGCTTGTGCAACTCCCGCATGGGAGCCAAAGCCGCATCACGCACATTCAGGCGGTTCTTCACAAGGTTCCCCAGTTCAAGCAGTCTCATACCCAGCCGGTAGCTGCCCGGTTGTGAACGGTCCACAAACCGTCCAGTGGCCAAATCGTTCAAGAGCCGATGCGCGGTGGATGGGTGAAGGCTCGCCTTCTCGGCAATCTCTTTCAATGTCATGGCCTCCTCCTTTGAGGCCAAAACGTTCATTAGGGTGAACATGCGTTCAATGACTTGCACTGTGGGTGTCGATGTGCTGCTTGAATCCAATGCTCGCATGAATGCTCCTTATCTGTGTAGCACTCATTTTACCTTGTGAAATCTGCAGTACTAGTCTGGGTCGTTGAGGGGCTCGCCTTCAACCCAGAGACCTCCTGCAAGGAGCTCCCACGGCTTGAATCTTGTCTTGTAGTTCATCTTCTGGCTATCCTTGATCCAGTAGCCCAAATACACATGCATCAGCCCAAGCGATTTGGCCTGCGAAATCTGCCAAAGAACGCTGTAGGTTCCAAGGCTGTTGTTTTTTTCTGGCTCATAAAAAGTGTAGACCGCTGACAGACCGTCATCAAGAATGTCAAGAATGGAAACCATCTTCAACTTCCCTGGCTGCCCGTCAGACAAAGTTTCTCGAAACTCGATCAAGCGCGAATTCACCCGGCTTTGCAGCAGAAACTGCATGTATTGGTCCACGCTGTCCTGATCCATACCGCCGCCCGCATGCCGCCCGGTCTGGTATCGCAAATACAAGTCGTAATGTTCCGGAACAAAACACAGGCTCAGAATCTGCACCTGTAGCGTTGAGTGCCGAGACCAAGCGCGCCGCTGGCTTCTGTCCGCACGAAAGTCATTCACCCGAACCCGCAGAGGCATGCAGGCCTGACACCCATCGCAATACGGCCGGTAAGTGAACATGCCACTGCGACGAAAACCTTTGCTCACCAACTCGGAGTAAGTGGCGCTGTTGATCAAATGGCTCGGTGTCGCCACTTGTGACCTGGCTTGGCGGTCGGGCAAATAGCTGCAAGGGTAAGGCGCAGTTGCATAGAACTGCAGAGTTTGTAAAGGTAAATCTTGAAGATGAGTCACGTTGAAGCTGGCCCCGGATTCAATACATTTTGCCAATACAGATCGCTGAATTGCCAAACCGGCCCCGACTCTGCGAGCCCCGCGCGCACGCTCCGTATGAACTGGTCGCGCGTCATCTCACGCGCCCCCAGCGAGGCCAAATGCCGCGTGTTCTGCTGGCAGTCAATTTGGGCAACTTTGTGGTGCCTACAAAAACCAACCAGTGCCGCTAGTGCTATTTTCGAGGCGTCGCGCTGATTGCTGAACATCGACTCCCCAAAAACAGCGCCACCCATCGAGACACAATACAGCCCGCCTGACAACTTCCCGTCAATCCATGTTTCCACGCTGTGGGCCAGGCCAGCTTGGTGCAAGCCGCAATACGCCTCGATCATTTCCTTCAAGATCCAAGTTCCTGCCTGACCATCCCGCAGACTCGTGGCGCATGACTCAATCACGCGCCTGAACGCGCTATCCATGCGAACCTCACAGCCCGGTGTTTTGCCAAATCGCTGCAGTGTTTTCTTGAAAGATGAGTGAAGCCTGAAGTCCGCCACCTTCAGCACCATCCTGGGATCGGGGCTCCACCAAAGAATGGGCTGTTCGTCGCCATACCACGGGAAAATTCCAGCGCTGTACGCCCGGCGCAATGTTTCTACATCCAGCGCGCCACCCGCCGCCAGCAATCCAGGGGCAGGGGAGTTTTCATCCCATGCCTGGCTGGGATTTGGAAAGCTTTCGCCCGGCGCCAGCCAAGTGAGTGGTTCGCGTTGAGGTGACATCGTTGCACTGTATCTCATGCTTGCTCGCCATGCAGCAAGTCGCCTTAAGTGACGGACCTGCAATTATTAAAGTCATAAACTGAGCTTTCATTCAGAAACTGGCTCCTGACCCGTTACAATTAAGGCTAGTCGGGGCGTAGCGCAGCCTGGTAGCGCATCTGGTTTGGGACCAGAGGGTCGAAGGTTCGAATCCTTTCGCCCCGACCATAATTTCTCTCGATCTCTGCCCGTAGCTCAGTTGGATAGAGCAACAGCCTTCTAAGCTGTGGGTCGGGGGTTCGATCCCCTCCGGGTAGACCACAAAAAAGCTCTGCAGCTATAAAATTAGTAGCGCCGGAGTTCAGGGTGACGTCGGGGTAACGGACACCCCGGGGTACAAATTAGTTTGTATTCCCAATCTAAATCTATTTTTTTCTGTCAGCTCTCCGTTGCGGTCATGTTGATTTGATTTCGTTACGCGAACACAATTCCCTGATGATGTCGGCCTCAACGTCGCGTGCTAGGTCGGTGTGACCGGCGTCAGTCTCGATACACCAACAACATCCTTGCCAGATTCCTTGTCTCATCCTGGCGTGGATGCAGGAGCAGGTAATGCATTTTTTTTGTTGGACCTCACACTACGTGGAGTCGATGCCCACCGGCTATGCACGCCCGTGCAATGTTCCGAGGGTTGATTGGCAGGGTGGACGCGCAGCAAAAACTCGATGTCATGCTTCTGACAGGCGCAGAGTTCTGGCGCACCGGGTACAGCCTCACTCTGGTCAAGCAAACAAAGCAAACCAAGCTGGGCAATCCGGCTGATTCAGCGAATCCGGCGAACCCAGCCACGCTGGACGGCCCTGATATCCAGGCCATCATGTTGGACAGTAAGCTGGAAATCAGGACCGAGGGACGGGATATGCGGCACTGCGCCGACAACTACATTGACAGATACGCCCGTGGTGACTGGTTTATGGTGTCGCTGCGCAGCTCAAGCTGCAGCCGGGCTTGGAGCACCAAAGCGCTGGAGGTCAGTGCGCCTGTGGTCAAGCAAGTGATGATCGCAGGTCTTTGCCAAGACCTTGATCAGCCCGGAGGTGCGCGCGTTGGCTTAGGATTGCCAACGCCGGTTGATGGCTCAACGCCGTCGCGGCAAGGGCAAGGCGTCGAAGGTGACAGCGTTGACAGCCGAGACGAAGAGTGTGCGTTCTCAGTCAGGGCTAAGGTAGCCTACAGGCACCGCAAGCTAATCTGAAACACAAAAAGTGATGCAGCATCATGTTGGGAGCCATCACAGGCGACAGCATTGGCTCGCGGTAAGAGTTCAGGGGAGGCTACGATCAAGAAAACTGGGCGCAAAAGCGGTCTATTTCTTCGGCCAGTGCAGCGTGCGCCGTCAACCCCTGAACCCAACGTTCGGGTATAGCCTCCAAGCCCAACGCCGCGCCCAGGATAGCGCCAAGCACAGCGCCACGGTGACAGTTATCTCCGCCAACCTGGGTGTTGGCAACCAGCGCTGACTCAAAGTCATCTTCGTAACGCCCAGCCAGGTACAAAACAGAAGGAAATGAATGTTCAATGTAACAAGCTGAACTGAGCCAGCGGCCTATCACGTCTTGGTCCTGTCCCTTGTCTGCACTCACCTTCTGGAGTACCGCTGTCAGCGGAAAACCCAACCGCTCAGCAGTGGCGCGCGCCAACGGCGCAAGGGGAGTTGGCGGCTCTTGGATCAATTGGTACAGCAGACCAACCAGCTCGCTGGCATAGCGCTCCAACTCGCTTGAGAGGTGCGTCAGCCTCAGGTGGGTCAAAGCAAGCTTGGTTGTTTCTTCCAGCGAACTGTGATGCAGGGCCGAAAAAATAACCAGCGGCAAACCAACCAAGCCGCCAATTGACGCGGTGTCATGGCCTTGCGCGCCTGCGCATCGTTCTGCAGGAATTCCCTTTGCATAATTTGCGAAGAAATCTCGATGGTAAGACTCGGCATAAGTGTCGTTATGGCTGTCCTCCGTCGTCATGAATTCCACGTAGTTCCGCAGAAAGTCAGCTTGGTCGTATCGTCCAGTCGTGTTCAACGTGCGCAACAAAACACGTGAGCACTGCAGGTTAAGGGTGTTGTCGCCGGCCTGCATGCCTTGGTGGTAGTGGCGATTCGCTTGGCCCCAGTGCTTTTTTTTGCCCTTGAGGATCACTGTGCCAATGACATCGCCGTCCTGCGTCCCACGTCCTGCTTTGCCAGTGTTGGCTAACGCCATGATGGAACTCGGGTGATGCAACTTGGGCGCTTGGTAGCCTTTCAAAATTCCAAAATCGCGCACGATGGCGTCCGGATCGTAGTACCAATGCACCGGCATCGCGAGTGCGTCGCCAACAAACATGCCCCACAGTGCGCCACGAATTCGTTGTTCGGTGGTAAGCGTTTTCATGCTGATCAATCCTTTTTAAATATTGGAACTTCAGTCGGAATGACAGAGATCAAGACTCATTCGGGCTGCTGCCAAAGGGTCATCACTGACAGCGTGTGTTGAAACTTGCGTTTGGTTTCGCGCAACACAAAAGGCGCCGGTTTAGCTTACCGTTACAAGCAGCCAGCCCGTGGCTGCAATGTGACCAAGCGTGACTACAACCGAAAGACCATGCAGCCATTTGAACCGCCGTCGCTGTCCGGTGTCGGTGGCCGCATTGATGGCGGGCATCAGCATCTGGCGCAATAAAACAGTCGTCAAAGCGATAGCGACCATCGTGCCAGCCGACACCATGTTTTCTGGCCACCAAAACAGGGCTCCCAGCCCAGCCGTTGCGATCACAAAGCCATAAAACCAGGGAAAAGCTTGACGTAAAACTTTGCCAGCGGTCACTGCTGGCAAAGCACTGAACAAAAACGCCGCGAAACCGAACGAATACAACGTCATGCCGCCGAAAAGCAGAGCGGTACTCAAAATTGCCAAAGAATGAATCATGTGAGGGATGCCAAAAAATTACGGATCAAAGGTATTACCGTTTGGACCAGTGAACGGTATCGAGACGCTGCTGCGACCTGAGGACCTTTTAAGAAATCACTCAGCAATCAAACATTTCAATGTTAAGAGAAGCAAAAAGACACATAGGGCCCCTGTTATTTACCCTTCCAAACTCTTGGTGCATAGGTTGGCCCTACCATAATCCCAATGACTGACGCTCGTGATATCTTGTGGCGTCTGGGTCCGGGCCGTTCGGCTGAACCGGAGATGTCCGTGCTGACGATTGACTCGCAACGGGTGGGATATCGGGCCCGGATCGGGCAGACGGTTTTAGAAAATCCGGGGATGCTTTTGCGCTTGATTCAAGACAAGGTGCAAGAGGCGTAGCGTTACCGCGCAGAAGATTCATTTGGCTGGACCCTCGCCCGCCGTTAGCCCTCCAATTTCAAATTCCCTTTTCGATAGCGCCCCAGGTAATAAAGCGAGTTGCTGCCGGGACAAAGGCTTCCGGTTGACCGTGCGTCAATAACCGGCACGGCAAGCAGTCAATAATCTCCTCAGAAACTTAAGGAGCTGGATATGCGTATGTTAGGACTGGTAAGTATGGTGGTCGCTCTGGCGGTGGACGCAGCCTTGCAGCATAAGCAGCTTGAGCAGGATGACAAATGAGCACCTTGGCGCGTCTGTTTGGGTCCGCCTTGCTGGCGCTGACCATGGCTAGCGATGGCTTGGCGGCGCTGGGGCAGGCGCCTTTTGCCCAAGCGCCGGTGGTGTCTGGCTCAGCGGCGCCCAAGCCCCGGCTGTTGGCATCAGGTGCGGCGCTCACCACGGCGGCCTATACGATGCATGAAGTGCAGCTTGAAACCGGCACGGTAGTGCGTGAGTTTGCTGGCACCTCGGGTCAGGTGTTTGCCTTGACCTGGCGTGGCCCGGTGTTGCCGGATTTTAGCCAGTGGCTGGGCGGTTATTTCGGGGAATTCAGGCAGGAGACAGATCAGCAGCGCGTGGCAGGGCGCCGAGGTGCCCCCATTAATCTGGTGCAGTCGGATTTGGTGGTGCGCTCCAACGGACGCATGCGAAATTTCTTTGGTCACGCCTATGTGCCGGCGTTGGTACCCTCTGTGGTCAATATCAATGATGTGCTTCAAGATGTGCTCCAGTAAGCCTTCCTGGCGCCGGGTTCGTGCCGCTGCCCTGGCCGTTTTTGTCACCGCTGTCATGAGCGCCTGTGGGGGCGGCGGTGGGGGCAGCACCGAGGCCACCGCCCCCACGCAGCCTGCGCCCGTGCTGTTGGCCAATGTGCTGCCGGTGACGGTGGACGCTGGGCCACCGGAGTCGGGCTACAACGTCAACCGGCTGTACACCAGCGTCACCCTGTGCCGCCCCGGTGACCCGACGCAGTGCCGGACCATCCCGCATGTGTTGGTGGACACGGGCTCCACCGGCCTGCGGGTGTTGGCCAGTTCCCTCGGGCCAAGCCTGAGCCTGAGCCCGATGAGTGGATCCAGTGGCTTGCCACTGCTGAACTGTGCCCAGTTTGTGGACAACACCTTTACCTGGGGGCCTGTGGTGGCGGCTGATGTGGTGCTGGGTGGCAAAACAGCGCGCAATGTGCCCATGCAACTGGCGGGCAGCCCGGCCTTTGATCCCTTGTCCGGCGCCTGTTCGTCTGGCACCGAGATGAACACGGCGACCACGTTGGGGGCCAATGGCATTTTGGGGCTGGGCTTGTTCAAGGAGGATTGCGGTACGGGCTGCGCGTCGGTCACGGGCAACGGGTTTTATTACACTTGTGCCGATGCCGCTTGCACGGCAACCCAGCCCATTCGAGCCAGCCTGGCCCAGCAGGTGAAGCAGCCTGTCGCCTTGTTTGACAGCGATAACAACGGGCTGATGGTCCAGTTGCCGGCGGTGAGCCCGGAGGGCTCGGTCAGCATGACGGGGTCGGTGATTTTTGGCATCGCAACCCAGGCCAATAACCAGCTGGGCACCGAGGCGCTACTGACAACAGACTTTCTGGGTTACATCACCACCGTGCTTGCGGGCCGCAGCTTGAACACCAGCTTTCTTGATACCGGCTCCAACGCGCTGTTTTTTGATTCGGGCAGCATTGCTCAGTGCGGTGCGCGGGCTTCCGGGTTTTATTGCCCGCCCGGGCCCGAGGCCTTGGAGGCGACCAATGTCGGGGTTAACGGAACCCGAGTGCCTGTGCCTTATGCCGTGAACAACGCAGTGAATTTGTTTTCCAGTTACCCGTTTGCGGTGCTGCCGGGGTTGTCCGGCCCGATTGGGGATGCCCGCACATTTGACTGGGGCTTGCCCTTCTTTTACGGGCGCCGGGTGTTTGTAGGCATTCAGGCGCAGCCTTCCAGCCTGGGTATGGGGCCGTTTTACGCTTTTTGAGGCGCGGCGGTGTTGGCGGCCTGCAGGCCGCTCTTGAAATGCTCCTGCATGCGCCGCACCGCCAACGCGACATTGCGTGCCGCAATCGCGTCCATCACGCAGCGATGCTCTTGGAGGGATTCTTCGATGCGGCCAGATTTCAACAAGGAATTGTGCCGGTTGAGCTTCATGACCTTGCGCAGGTCGGCCACCATCTGGTCGCGCCAGCGGTTGTTGGCAATGACCAGCAGCTGGGTGTGAAACTGCTCGTTGATCTCAAAAAACCGGTCGTGCCCGGCCATGCCTGCCTGGGCGGCGGTCTCCAGCTCGCGGTGCAAGGCTTGCAACTCGGCCACTTGTTCATCTGTGGCCGTGGCGGCCACCACTCCGGCTGCATCAGATTCCAGTAGACCCAGCAGGTGGTAAACGTCCGACAGATCGCGCTCGGACACCTCGGTCACATAGGCGCCACGGCGCACCTTCATGGTAACCAACCCTTCGGCGGCCAGCACCTTGAGCGCCTCGCGCAAGGGCGTGCGGCTGATGCCGTAGGCTTCAGCAATTTTGAGTTCGTCAATCCAGCTGCCGGGCTCCAGGTCGCGGCTGAATATGCGCTGGCGCAGCAGTTCGGCCACATCTTCATAGAGTGCGCGGGGGGAAAGAGATAAAGCTGCCATGGTCGGAATTGTAAGCTTGAAATAATATTTTGAATCAATAATTATAAATAATGTAAACTTAAGAACCGATTTTTTACACCCTTTCACCGCCAACGGCCGCTGTCATGACCCAACAAACTCCTGAATTCCAGAACGCCAGCCTTGAAGCCTGGGCCAAGGCAGCCGCCAAATCCGCGCCCGGCGGCAATGTAGATGCCCTGAACTGGCACACGCCAGACGGCATCACGGTCAAGCCGCTGTACACGGCGGCCGACACAGCTGACTTGCCCTACGCCGACACGCTGCCCGGCTTCGAGCCCTACCTGCGCGGCCCGCAGGCCACCATGTATGCCGTGCGGCCCTGGACGATTCGCCAGTACGCAGGGTTTTCAACCGCCGAAGAATCCAATGCCTTCTACCGCAAGGCCTTGGCCGCTGGCGGGCAGGGCGTGTCGGTGGCGTTTGACCTGGCCACCCATCGGGGTTATGACTCCGACCACCCGCGTGTGACGGGGGATGTGGGCAAGGCCGGTGTGGCCATTGACTCGGTCGAAGACATGAAGATCTTGTTTAACGAGATTCCGCTGGACAAGGTGAGCGTGTCCATGACCATGAACGGCGCGGTGCTGCCGGTGCTGGCGGGCTATGTGGTGGCCGCCGAAGAGCAGGGCGTCTCACAAGACAAGCTCTCGGGCACGATTCAGAACGACATTCTGAAAGAGTTCATGGTGCGCAACACCTACATCTACCCGCCCGCGCCCAGTATGCGCATCATTGGCGACATCATCGAGTACACGGCCAAGAACATGCCGAAGTTCAACTCGATCTCCATCAGCGGATACCACATGCAGGAAGCTGGTGCCAACCAGGCGCTGGAGCTGGCCTTCACCCTGGCCGACGGCAAGGAGTACGTCAAGACCGCCATTGCCAAGGGCATGGATGTAGACGAATTTGCCGGGCGCCTGAGCTTCTTCTGGGCGGTGGGGATGAACTTCTATCTGGAGGTGGCCAAGATGCGTGCCGCGCGCCTGCTGTGGTGCCGCATCATGAAGGGCTTTGACGCCAAGAACCCGAAGTCGCTGATGCTGCGCACCCACTGCCAGACCAGCGGTTGGTCTTTGACAGAGCAAGATCCCTACAACAACGTGGTGCGCACCACCATTGAGGCCATGGCGGCGGTGTTTGGCGGCACACAAAGCCTGCACACCAACAGCTTTGACGAAGCCATTGCGCTGCCCACCGAATTCAGCTCGCGCATTGCGCGCAACACGCAGCTCATCATCCAGGAAGAGACCCACATCACCAATGTGATCGACCCTTGGGCCGGCTCCTACATGATGGAAAAGCTCACCCAAGACATGGCCGATGCAGCGTGGAAGATCATCGAAGAAGTCGAAGGCATGGGCGGCATGACCAAGGCCGTGGCCAGCGGTTGGGCCAAGCTGAAAATTGAAGCGGCCGCCGCTGAAAAGCAGGCCCGTATTGACAGCGGCAAAGACGTGATTGTGGGCGTCAACAAATACAAACTCAAAACCGAAGACGCCATTGAGACCCGGGATATTGACAACGTGGCCGTGCGGGACGGTCAAATCGCCCGCTTGCAAGAAATCAAGCAAAAACGGGACCTGGCCGGCGTCACGCTTGCCCTGGATGCTATTACTTTGGCGGCAGAAACCAACACCGGCAATTTGCTGGATCTGGTCATCAAGGCGATGCGTCTGCGCGCCACGGTAGGCGAGGTAAGTGATGCCATGGAAAAATCTTACGGCCGCCACCGCGCCGACACCCAAAAGGTGACCGGCGTGTATGCCGCCGCATATGACACAGACTCCACCCACGCCGACACCATGACTTATTGGAACGACCTGAAGGCCGAAATTGCCGAGTTTGCGCAAACCCAGGGCCGTCGCCCCCGGGTGATGATCAGCAAGCTGGGCCAGGACGGCCACGACCGGGGCGCCAAGGTGGTGGCCACCGCGTTTGCCGATCTGGGCTATGACGTGGACATGGGCCCGCTGTTTCAGACGCCTGAAGAATGCGCCCGCCAGGCGATTGAAAACGACGTGCACGCCGTGGGCGTGTCCACCCTCGCCGCAGGCCACAAGACCCTGGTGCCCGCCATCATTGCCGAGCTTAAAAAACAGGGCGCCGACGACATCATCGTGTTCGTGGGCGGTGTGATTCCCCGGCAAGACTACGAGATGCTGTATGAAGCCGGCGTCAAAGGCATCTATGGCCCCGGCACACCGATTCCGGCCAGCGCCAAGGACGTGCTGGCGCAGATCAAAAAAGCGCTGGCCTGACCTGGTTGCTATACTGTAATACCGTATTTCAATTGGAGTAAATCATGGCCATTTCAGTCCGCATGGATTCATTGCTGGAGAAAGAGTTGGAGCTGACCGCCAAGCGCATGGGGCTTACCAAGTCCCAGTTCATCATCAGCGCGGTAGAGCGTGCGTTGGGGCGCAAGAATCCTTACGAGCTCATGGTGAGTCTCAAGGCCCAGGAGGCGGCCTCTGACTATTCGGTAGCGCAGGCATTCACAGGGACGGAGCAAGCCTACGACACCGACAGTTCCCGCGATGTGCTCATCGCCAAACTCCAGGACAAGCACAGTGGCCGCAGCGCTGGTTGACGCCGGGCCGCTGGTTGCCGCCTTTGGGCAGCACCAGCCGCATGGCGCGCGATATCAGGCGTTATTCAAGCTGGCATCCGACGAGCAATGGTCTTTAGCCACGACCTGGCCCTGTGTGGTGGAGGCGAGTTATTTGCTTTCGCCACCTCAGCGCTACACCTTGCTGCGCTGGGTGGGGGCTGGTGCGGTGGCGGTGTTTCCCTTTGCGCAAGAGGCGCTGGAAGACATGGTGGCGTTGATGCGCCGCTACACCGAGGCACCGCGCACTGAGATGGATTTGGCCGACGCCTCTTTGCTGTGGCTCGCCTCTGACACGGGCGTAAACCGCATCATGACGCTGGATGTACGCGATTTTTCGCGGTATCGGCTGCCCGATGGGTGCGCCTTTGAAATATTGTAGAAAATATGGCTCTAGCCCCCGTACCGTATTTGCAAGTAGCACCTGATTCAATAGCGTCATCTGCATCGCAGGCAGCGCAATGGGCACCATTGCAAGCTGCCGTTCTGAACGGCGAGCCCATGCCGCAGCGCCGCGCTATTGCCAAAGCCATCACCCTGCTTGAATCGACCCGCACGGACCACCGCGTCCAGGCCGATGAACTGCTGACAGCCCTGCTGCCGCACACCGGCCACTCGTTTCGCTTGGGCATCAGCGGTGTTCCGGGCGTAGGCAAAAGCACCTTTATCGAGGCGCTTGGCTTGTATCTGATTGAGCAGGGCCAGCGCGTGGCGGTGCTGACTATTGACCCGTCCAGCACGGTGTCGGGCGGCTCGATTCTTGGCGACAAGACGCGCATGGAGCGCCTGAGCGTGGATGAGCGCGCCTACATTCGCCCCAGCCCCAGCAGCGGCACGCTTGGCGGTGTGGCCGAGAAAACCCGCGAGGCCATGCTGGTGTGTGAGGCTGCCGGTTATGACGTGGTGATTGTCGAGACCGTGGGTGTGGGCCAAAGCGAGACGGCGGTGCAGGGCATGACCGACATGTTTGTGCTGATGCAGTTGCCCAACGCAGGGGACGATTTGCAGGCCATTAAAAAAGGCGTGATGGAGCTGGCTGACCTGGTGGTCATCAACAAGGCTGACATTGACGCCCTGGCCGCCCAGCGCGCGCAGTTGCAAATCACCGCCGCCATGCAGTTGCTGGGCATGTTTGGCAGCCATGCCGAGACCCTTTGGCACCCCAAAGCCATGCAGATCAGCGCCTTGAACGGGCAGGGCGTCGACACCTTTTGGGCTGCCGTGACCGAATTCAAGACCCTGCAAACGGCGAACGGCCGCCTGGCTGCGCGCCGCCAGCAGCAGGCCCTGGCCTGGATGTGGGAGCGCATTGACGCGGGCCTGAAGCAGGCGTTTCGCCAGCACCCGCAGGTGCAAAAACTGTTGCCTGAGTTGACCGAGGCGGTGATGGCCGGGCGTGTGCCGGCCTCCACTGCAGCACGAAATCTGCTTCTGGCCGGCGTAATCATTAATTAGACTGCTATTAAATTAGTAAATCCCAACGTATCCAAGCCCTTTGCAAAGAGAGAAAAACCATGCACGACATCCTTGTACAACTCGAAGCCAAACGTGAACTTGCACGTTTGGGTGGTGGCCAAAAGCGCATTGACGCCCAGCATAAAAAAGGCAAGCTCACGGCCCGGGAGCGCCTGGAACTGCTGCTGGACGAAGGCACGTTTGAAGAGTGGGATATGTTTGTCGAACACCGCTGCGTGGACTTCGGCATGGAAGAAAACAAGATTCCGGGAGATGGCGTGGTCACTGGCTACGGCATGATCAATGGTCGCCTGGTGTTTGTGTTCAGCCAGGACTTCACCGTGTTTGGTGGCGCCTTGAGCGAGGCGCATGCCGAGAAAATTTGCAAGGTGATGGACCAGGCCATGAAGGTGGGCGCACCGGTGATCGGCCTGAACGACTCGGGCGGCGCCCGTATCCAGGAGGGTGTGGCGTCGTTAGGCGGCTACGCCGATGTGTTCCAGCGCAATGTGATGGCCAGCGGCGTGGTGCCGCAAATCAGCATGATCATGGGGCCCTGCGCGGGCGGCGCGGTGTACTCACCCGCCATGACCGACTTCATCTTTATGGTGAAAGACAGCTCCTACATGTTTGTGACCGGCCCCGAGGTCGTGAAAACCGTGACGCACGAGGACGTGACGGCCGAAGAGTTGGGCGGTGCCATCAGCCACACCACCAAGAGCGGCGTGGCCGACCTGGCCTTTGAGAACGACGTGGAAGCGCTGCTCATGCTGCGCCGCCTGTACAACTACCTGCCACTGAACAACCGAGAAAAAGCGCCGGTGCGCCGCAGCGGCGACCCGGCCGACCGGATGGACTTCTCGCTGGACACGCTGGTGCCCGACAACGCCAACAAGCCCTACGACATGAAGGAACTCATCGTCAAAACGCTCGACGATGGTGACTTTTTTGAGTTGCAGCCCGAGTATGCGAAAAATATTCTGATCGGCTTTGGCCGCATGGAAGGCCAGACGGTGGGCATCGTGGCCAACCAGCCCCTGGTCCTGGCGGGTTGCCTGGACATCAAGAGTTCGATCAAGGCGGCACGGTTTGTGCGCTTTTGCGATGCTTTCAACATTCCGGTGATCACCTTTGTGGATGTGCCCGGTTTCATGCCCGGCACCTCGCAAGAGTATGGCGGCATCATCAAGCATGGCGCAAAGTTGCTCTATGCATATGCCGAGTGCACAGTGCCAAAAATCACGGTGATTACCCGCAAGGCCTACGGTGGCGCCTATGACGTGATGAGCTCCAAGCACTTGCGTGGCGACGTGAACTTTGCCTGGCCTAACGCCGAGATTGCGGTGATGGGCGCCAAGGGCGCCGTGGAAATCATCTTCCGCGAAGACAAGGGCGACCCCGCCAAGCTGGCCGCCAGGGAGGCCGAGTACAAGGCTCGCTTTGCCAACCCGTTTGTCGCTGGCGCCCGGGGATTTATTGACGACGTGATCCTGCCGCACGAGACCCGCAAGCGCATTTGCCGCAGCCTGGTGATGCTGCGCGACAAGAAGCTTGAGAACCCATGGCGCAAGCACGGGAACATTCCGCTGTAAAAAAATAGGAGACCAAGAACATGTTTACAAAAATCCTGATCGCAAACCGCGGCGAAATCGCTTGCCGGGTCATCAAGACAGCCCAAAAAATGGGCATCAAAACCGTGGCCGTGTATTCCGATGCCGACCGCGACGCCCGCCATGTGATGCTGGCCGATGAAGCCGTCCACATCGGTCCCGCGCCCAGCCGCGAGAGCTACCTGCTGGCCGACAAGATCATTGCGGCTTGTAAACAAACCGGCGCGCAGGCGGTGCACCCTGGCTATGGTTTCTTGAGCGAGAA
>CALRWE010000124.1:0-14241 GCA_943371745.1 Rhodoferax sp. OV413 | reverse complement strand
ATACCAAGTCAGACCAGGGCGGGGACGCACGCCTGCAGTGGATGCAATATTGATGAAACTGCCGCCACCCTGGGCCCTGAAAACCGGAGTGGCGTGCACCGTAGCCAAGTAGATGCTCTTAACGTTGATGGCATAACATTTGTCGAACTCGTCTTCGCTGACCTCCAGCGCCGGGCGGTTGCGGTGAGTCCAGCCGGCGTTGTTGATCATCACGTCCAGCGCGCCATGGCGATCTACCGCAGCTTGCACCAGGGCCCGGACCTCATCGGAACGGGTCACATCCGCGGCAAAAAACGACGCAACGCCCCCCGCGGCCACGATGTCGGCCACGACTTTCTCGCCAAAAGCCACATTGACGTCATTGACAATGATGTTGGCGCCCTCCTGGGCCAGGCGTTTGGCGATGCCCTCGCCGATGCCGCCGCCTGAGCCTGTCACGATGATGGTTTTGTTTTTGACGCGCATGGTCTGGTGTCTGTGTAGAGGTTAAAAGAGGTGGTGTGATGAATATTCAGATGTTCAAGCGGCCTGTGCCGTCGGCCTGCCTTTAACTCTCCAACTTGATTTTGGCATGTTTTTCGGGGGCAGGGCTTGGCAGATAACGCGCGGGCGTTTGCTGCATGAACAACAAGGGCTGTCAACCATGACACTTGAAGAATTGCTTGCCTCAAATGGGGTCCTGCCCAGGACTGCGAAAATCACCTTCTTGTGCCTCACTGGGCGTGATCATCAAGAGCCCGATCTGCGCAAATCAGGTCGCTGGTCAACACCAATACCCTTCAGTTTGGTGTGCCTGTGAGAGAGTCCCGGGACGAGGCCCTGGATTTGATCCGCAGCCTTGCGGATGCCGTGCGCCTTGGACATCCCCCGGTGTTCAGCTGTCACGGTTTGGTTGGCGTGAGGCGTTCACCCGATCAGCCGTGGCGAATGGCCACAGTCTTCAGGGTGGTGAAGCCGTAGAGCGCCTCAAAGCCTTTTTCGCGACCATGTCCACTGGATTTGACGCCACCAAACGGCAGCTCCACGCCACCGCCTGCGCCGTAGTTGTTGATGAACACCTGGCCAGCACGCACCCGCTTGGCCATGCGGAACTGCCGCCCGCCGTCCCGGGTCCACACGCCAGTGACCAGTCCAAAAGTCGTGGCGTTGGCCAAGGTCACCGCGTGGTCCTCGTCTTTGAATGACATGGCGACCAGCACCGGACCAAACACCTCTTCCTGGGTGAGGCGGTGCGTTACGGGGACATCGCGCAGCAAGGTTGGGGCCTGGTAGAAGCCGGTTTCGGGGGCATCGTCAACGATTTTTCCCTGGGCGACCATCGGGATGTTGGCCACCTGGGCATCGCTCAAAAAATCCCAGACCCGTTGTTGCTGGCTCTGGCGGATCAGCGGGCCCAGGTCCAGGTCCATGGCGGCCGGGCCGACGCGCAGTTTTTCAAACGCCTGTCCCAGGCGCTCCAGCAGGGGCTCGTAAATGGCCTGGTCCACCAGCAGGCGTGAACCGGCGGAGCATGTTTGCCCCGCGTTTTGCACGATGCCGTTGATGATGGCGGGGATGGCCGCGTCCAGGTCGGCGTCGGCAAACACAATCTGGGGGCTTTTGCCACCCAGCTCCAACGTAACGGGGCAGTGGCGTTGAGAGGCCACCTGTTGTATCAGAGTGCCCACGGTGGGGCTGCCGGTGAAGCTGATGTGGTCAATCCCGGGGTGGCGCGCCAGCGCGTCACCCACCTCGTGCCCATAGCCGGTCACGATGTTGATCACCCCTGCCGGAAAACCCACCTCTGCCGCCAGTTGCGCCACCCGGATCAGTGACAGGCACGCGTCTTCGGCAGGTTTCACCACGCATACGTTGCCGGCAGCCAAAGCCCCGCCCACGCTGCGACCAAAAATCTGCATCGGGTAGTTCCAGGGAATGATGTGGCCCGTCACACCATGCGGCTCGCGCCACGTCAGCACGCTGTAGCCATCCAGGTAGGGGATGGTCTTGCCGTGCAGTTTGTCGCAGGCGCCGGCGTAAAACTCGAAATAACGGGCCAAGGCGGTGGCGTCGGCGCGGGCCTGGGTGGTGGGCTTGCCGCAGTCGCGCTGCTCAATGGCAGCCAGCTCTGCCACGTTCTCGGTGATCTTCGACGATAGGCGCATCAGCAGGCGCCCCCGCTCTGCCGCCCCCAGCTTGCACCAGACCGACTCCATGGCCTGGCGTGCGGCGCGAACCGCTGAGTCCACATCGGCCGCGTTGCTGCGCTGGATCTCATCAAACGCCTGGCCGTCAGACGGGTCAAGCATGGGAATGGATCGGCCCGAAGAAGACGGGATGGAGGCGTTGGCGATGTAATTAAATTGCATGGCAGCGATTTTCTGTCAAAAAACGTCCGTGCTGTGCACGGCTCCGGCTGTCAATTGGTGACGAGCGCGGGCCCCAGTTCCTGTAACGGTCCCAAAGGGTTGGTTTTGATTTCAGTCTCGTTGATACTGGGCTGCCCGCCCCAGGCGCGGTAGACGACCACATCGTTGACCAGCAGCACCAGCGCGTTGAAGCGCCAACCCGTGGTTTCCGTGCGGCGCGAGAAATTGGTGAAGTCGGAAAAAAAATTGCCGGTTCGCTTGCGGGAGATCCTTGCCGCGTTGATCTCCCAGCCACGGCAGGCGTCCCGCGCCTCCAGGCAGACCAATACGCCTGGATCGAGGTCGGCCCTTTGCAGCAGGGCGCTGGGCACAAATCGGCGCACGATGTCGGCGTGCGTCAAGATCAGCGTATTGGGTTGCCCGAATGGGTCTATGCCCAATTGCCTCAGGTCATTGGCATGGCTGCGCATGGGAACCAGCGAGTCAATGGCCTGGCGTGCTTCCTCAAAGGTCTGAAACGGTGAGGACAAGCTGCGCACGCGCGGCAGCATGGAGGTGCATCCGCCCAGCGCAAGGACCAAGGCGAGCAGGAATGCCCTGCGGGTGAGCTCGTGATGGTTCAAATGGTCACCTGGCTGAATAAAACAAAAAATCGCTGCGCATCCCGTTTAACGAACAGACTGACGGAAATGCTAATTCAACCTGGCGTCAGCTGATTGACATTCATCAAGGTTGCTGAATGTGTGCCGCATTCATCCTCGCTGCAGAAAAATCGGTGCGCTGCGGCATTGAAAAAGCCCGCCAAGGCGGGCTTTCAAGGGGGTCAGGCCACGTTCAGCCGTGAATCTGCATCATCACTGGCACGATCAACAGCGCTACGATGTTGATGATCTTGATCAGTGGGTTGATCGCCGGGCCGGCCGTGTCCTTGTAGGGATCACCCACGGTGTCACCCGTCACTGCGGCCTTGTGCGCTTCAGACCCTTTGCCGCCAAAGTGGCCATCTTCAATGTACTTTTTGGCGTTGTCCCACGCCCCGCCGCCGGTGCACATGGAGATGGCGACAAACAGGCCGGTGACGATGGTGCCCATGAGCAAACCACCCAAGGCCGCCGGGCCCAGCACCAGCCCCACCAAAATCGGCACCACCACCGGCAACAGGGATGGAATCATCATCTCCTTGATGGCCGCGGTGGTGAGCATGTCTACCGCCGTGTCGTACTCAGGCTTCGCCGTGCCTTCCATGATGCCCTTGATGTCTCTGAACTGCCGGCGCACCTCCACCACCACGGCCCCTGCAGCCCGGCCCACCGCCTCCATGGCCATCGCGCCAAAGAGGTAGGGAATCATGCCGCCAATGAACAGGCCGATGATCACCATCGGGTTGCTCAGGTCAAAGCTGATGACTTTGCCGTAGCCTTCCAGTTTGTGGGTGTAGTCGGCAAACAGGACCAAAGCCGCAAGGCCGGCTGAGCCAATGGCGTAGCCCTTGGTCACCGCCTTGGTGGTGTTGCCCACCGCATCCAGCGGGTCTGTGATGTCACGCACGCTTTTGGGCATCTCGGCCATTTCGGCAATGCCACCGGCGTTGTCAGTGATGGGGCCGTAAGCATCTAATGCCACCACAATCCCGGCCATGCTGAGCATGGACGTTGCTGCAATGGCAATGCCGTACAAGCCAGCCAGGGCGTAGGCGCTCCAGATGGCAATGCACACAAACATCACGGGCCAGGCGGTCGAGCGCATCGACACCCCCAGGCCTGCAATGATGTTGGTGCCGTGGCCCGTGGTGGATGCCTCTGCAATGTGCTTGACTGGCGCGTACTGCGTGCCGGTGTAGTACTCGGTGATGACGACCAGTGCGGCAGTCAGAATCAGGCCGACGGCGCAGGCGCCAAACAATTTCATCTGGCTGCCCGAGGCCGTGACGGCGTTGTCAGGCATCAGCCACTGGGTCACAAAGAAAAAAGCCACCAGCGACAAGCCGCCAGCGACCGCCAGGCCTTTATACAGAGCCGGCATCACGTTCTTCATGCCTGGCGTGGCCTTCACAAAGGAACAGCCGATGATGGATGCAATGATGGACACCGCGCCCAGGGTGAGCGGGTAGATGACCGCCACCGTACCCAGGGCCGGCAATAGCAACGCGCCCAGCACCATGGTGGCAATCAGCGTCACAGCGTAGGTTTCAAACAAATCAGCGGCCATGCCGGCACAGTCGCCCACGTTGTCGCCCACGTTGTCGGCAATCACCGCCGGGTTGCGCGGGTCATCCTCAGGAATGCCCGCCTCAACCTTGCCCACCAGATCGGCACCCACGTCCGCACCCTTGGTAAAAATGCCGCCACCCAAGCGGGCAAAAATCGAAATCAGCGAGGAGCCAAAGGCAAAGCCGATCAGCGGGTTAAGCAGCTTGGCCAGGTTCGTGTCGGGCTTGAGGTTGCCGTTACCCACCAAAAACCAATAAAAAGCGGTCACCCCCAGCAGGCCCAGGCCCACCACCAGCATGCCGGTGATGGCGCCCCCCCGGAAGGCCACGTCCAGCGCTGGGCCAATGCCTTTGGTGGCCGCTTGGGCTGTACGCACATTGGCTCGAACCGAAACGTTCATGCCGATGAAGCCACAGGCGCCCGACAACACCGCCCCGATCACGAAGCCCACGGCACTCAGGGAGTCCAGAAATACGGCGATCAAAATCGTCAGCACCACGCCCACAACGGCGATGGTTTTGTACTGTCGGGCCAGGTAGGCGGCGGCACCGGTCTGGATGGCTGCCGCGATTTCCTGCATGCGCGCATTGCCGGCGTCCTGGGAAAGAATCCAACTTCGGGCCCAAAAACCGTAGGCCACGGCGATGAACCCGCACACGAGCGACAAAATAAGCGCTGAATTGCCTGTCATATGAATATCTCCTGTTGTTTCGCTGAGTAGGGGTGCAACGCAAGCGGCACCACCGCTGCGTTGCTTCCTTGCAAAACATCAATCCAGGAATGATGCAGACAATTGGCCAACGATTTACTTTAACGTCAAAAGTCCTCTTTTAACAATTCAGCAAGTGGCAAGTAAGTAAAATCAGGGTTAATCCTTAGCTGCCAATGATCCAACTCAATCCAAAGATCCACTATGTCACTTGATAACGTTACCCCTGGCAAGAACTGCCCCGAATCCTTCAATGTCATCATCGAGATTCCGATGAATGCCGACCCGGTCAAGTATGAGGTGGACAAGGAAACCAGTGCTATTTTCGTGGACCGCTTCATGAGCACCGCCATGCACTACCCGACCAACTACGGTTATGTGCCCAAGACCATCTCGGGCGATGGCGACCCGGTGGACGTGCTGGTGATCACCCCGGTGCCGCTGATTCCTGGTGTGGTGGTGACCTGCCGCGCCATCGGCATCCTGAAGATGACCGACGAAGCTGGTGAAGACGGCAAGGTGCTGGCCGTGCCGATCGACAAAATTCTGTCGCTCTACACCCGTTGGGAAAAGCCTGAAGATTTGAGTCCCGTGCGGCTGAAGACCATTGCTCATTTCTTTGAGCATTACAAAGACCTGGAAGAAGGCAAGTGGGTCAAGATAATGGGTTGGGAAGGCCCCGAGTCCGCCAAAAAAGAGATCACTGACGGTATTGCCAATTACAACAAAGCAAAAAATATTTGATGATGTTTTGGGGCTCAGGCCAGAGTATTTAATACCTTGGTAGCTCTAAAAAAAGAAGCGCCTGCCGGTGACCACCGCAGGCGCTTTTGTTCTGGATCAGTCCCTGCTCAGCGGTCAGGGTCCGGAAAAATCATGCCATGCAGGCCACGCCGGCGCTCGAACTGCTTCCATTCGCCCTCAGGTTGAGAGAGCCGGTCGGCCAGCGCCCACCAGGCGCTGGGGTTCATGCCCAAGCCCAGGTGGCTCGCAATCACCTCCAGGTTTTCCGTCAGCGGGTTGACAGGGCAAGGCGCCTGTACGCTGGCGGGCCAAGCCACAACGCCATCGGTGCGCGAGAAGATCGACGTGGTCGGCATGGGTGGGGCCTTGGGCAAATCAAACTTCTCCACCTCGCTGTGAATGCTTTGTCCACTGGTGAGCTCATAGAGGCGCCACGCGTTGGTGCTGTGGTGCGATCCGGCAAACGGCGTGCCCATGGTCACCACACTGCGCACGCAGTCGGGTAACTCTTTGGCCAGTTCCCGAGCGTAAATGCCGCCCAGACTCCAGCCAATCAGGCTGACCTTGTTGCCCGAGGCCTGGCAGGTGTCAATGACTTGCTGCCGCGCAGCCTGAAGCACGCCGGCGCGTGGGCCAAAGTTGAAGCCCTGATTCCAGCCTGAGGCGTCGTAACCCAGGTTGTCAAAAAATCCGCGCAGTGGTGCCGTGGAGCCGTCGTTGGCGGACAGACCCGGGAAGACAATCACCGAGTGCCCATCACCCCGAGGTGCGTTTCTTAAAAAGTACCACGCAGGCAGGAGCGCGCCGAGTTCCCAGGCGGCCCGAAACTCCAGGGCCATGAGCCAGGGGCTGGGCGCGGCGTGCGGTTTGCTGTCGTGAAGGTTGTGCTTGAGCGTCATGTTGGAGAGTATGTCCGGTGTGGGGCCGTTCAAAAACAAATATAAAAAACCTCAAATGGCCTTTTTTCCGGCTTTTTTGGGCACTGGCGCAGCGAGCACAGGTGTCGGGTTCGCCATTGGCACGGGGCTGGGGGTTAAGACCTGCCGGCCTAGCTCAAATGCTTGAAGAATGGCGTTGGTCAGGTCATGTACCTCCGGCACGGCCCGCTTGTCGGCAATCACCCCAAAATCAACCTGGCCGGCATAGGTCTGGATCGTGATGTTGAGCGCCACCCCATGGATCACGATGGACAGGGGGTGAAAGGTGAGCATCCTGCCGCCAGCCATGTACAGCGGCGCTTTGGGGCCGGGCACGTTGCTGATGACCAGGTTAGCCATCATGGGCAAGTGGTGGGACAGTCCCGCGGCGCTGTACACCTTGAACGCTGCCTTGGCTGCGCCGCCAACCACCCAGGGCGCCAACAAGGACGGGAAATCGGTGGGGATCACGTCTTTCAAGTCACTGCGGGCTGTTTTGACTTTGGCTGTGGATGTCATGATGGTTTTGAGGCGCTTGAGCGGGTCGGCCCACTGGGTGCCCAGCTCCACCACCGTCATCGAGGCCTGCGTATTGAAGTCTTCATTGCCTTCCTCGCGCAAATTGATCGGCATGGCGGCCAAAAGCGATTTGGTCGGAATGCCGCCATGTTTCTTGAGGTAGGTGCGCAGGGCGGTGGCGCAAATCCACAAAACAATGTCGTTGAAAGTGCCCCCGGTGGCCCGGGCCAGGGTACGGCAGTCGGCAAACGCGAGGCGTGCCGTGCCAAAGCTGCGCTCGTTCGTGATGGCGACGTTGAAATCGGTCATGGGCGCCAGCTGGATCGGCGATTTGCGCCGGCCGCCCTGACCGTTGCCAGCCGCTGTTTGTTTGACAAGCGTGCTGCCAAACGCGCGCGCCGCCCGGGGCAGGGCCTTGATCAGGTTGACATACTGCGACAGCGACGTCGACAACACCGCACTGATCATCGCCCCGGTATTGAGCGCCGGGGCCGCCCTGGCGCGGCGCGATCTCCTGGGCAGCGGCACATCGCGTGGCACCGGGCCCACGTCCATGATGGCGTTGGTGAGCACCGTACCGCCCTTGCCGTCCAGCGCCGCATGGTGAATTTTGGAGTAGACGCCGGCACACAGGCTGCCGTCCGGGCGCTGAATGTGTTCAAACACGTGAAATTCCCACAGCGGCTGGCTGCGGTCCATCAAGCGGCTGTGCAACTCCGCGCAGATGCTTTCAGCTTCCCGCACGGTCAGCGTGTTGGCCTTGACCTGCCGGATATGAAAGTTCAGATCCACCGTCTCGGCGTCCACCCAAACCGGGTGCCCCATGTCCAGCGGCATCAATCCCAGCTTGCGACTGAAGACCGGCGCGAGGTGCAAGCGCTTGGCAATGTGTGCCTTGATGGCCTTGTGCAAGCTCCCCTTGAGCAACTCAGGCGGGGCATACAGGGAGAAGGACCCGATGTGCATCGGCGTCTGTGGCGTCTCCAGGTAGAGGAACAAGGCATCCAGGCCGCTGAGTGTGTGCATTTTTGATGGATCTCCAGCCGGAAGCCTAACCTTCTCTCGTCCGTTGCGCCACCGGGGTTTCGAGGGTCACGTGTATCATTTGCGCAACTCAATCAGACCGGCGCAAACACCCATGGAAACCCTACAAAGAAAACCGACCAGCGGATTTCAGACCGCTCAGCCGGGCGCCCAAGTGGTGCCGGATGGCGGCCAGTTTCTGACCCTGAGGCTGGGGACGGAAGATTACGCCATTGATATTCTGCGGGTGCAGGAGATCCGCTCCTATGAGGAGCCTACGCGCATGGTGAATGCGCCGTCGTTTGTCAAAGGTGTGGTTAACCTGCGGGGGGTGATTGTTCCCATTGTGGATCTGCGCCTCAAGCTCAACATCGCCACGGTGGACTACAACGAGTTCACGGTGGTGATCATTCTCAACGTGCGCGGAACGGTGGTGGGCGCCGTAGTCGACGCCGTGTCGGACGTGGTGACCTTGACGCAGCAGTCCATCAAACCCGCACCTCAGTTTGAAACTGCCATTGACGCCCGTTTCATCACTGGCTTGGCCTCGTTGGCCGACCGAATGCTGATCGTGATGAATATCGAGGCCCTGATGAGCAACGCCGAACTGGGTATGGGCCACGCCCGTTAAGCCAACCGGGCTTTCAGCGGGCTGCGGTCCTGCAGCTCGTCCATGTACTGGGCGATACCTTGGCCTTCTCGCTCCAGGTACCGGTCTACTGCGTCCGCAAATGAAGGGTTGGCCAGCCAGTGGGCGCTGGTGGTTTTGACCGGCAGCAGCGCCCGGGCCATTTTGTGCTCACCTTGGGCACCCCCTTCAAACCGCTGGTAGCCGTGCTCGATACACCACTGCAGCGGCTGGTAGTAGCAGGCCTCAAAGTGCAGGCAGTCCACGCGGTCCAGGGCACCCCAATAACGGCCATAGGCTACTCCCTGATGGTTATCTAAGTCTTTTAGGCCTCCAGCCGACGTAGTGAAAGGGTTTATAGCTATTAAACTAGTAGCAATCGGCATGCCCGCGCGCTCTGCCGTGAACAGCAGCCAGTTCTCCGGCATGGTGTCGGCCATGCGCTGAAAGAAATCGCGGCTCAGGTACGGTGCGTTGCCGTGCTCCAGGTAGGTCCGCTCATAACAGCGGTAGAAAAAATCCCAGTCTCCCCCCGTGATGTCAGCACCTTGGGCATGGCGAAAGCTCACCCCGGCATCCGAGACCTTGCGCCGTTCCTGGCGAATTTTCTTGCGCTTCTCCTGCGCCAGTGACGCCAGAAACGCATCGAAATCAGCATAGCCCGGGTTGGTGTTGGTCCAGTGAAACTGCACCGTGTGCCGCAGCAGCATGCGGGCCGCGGTGCAAGCCTCAATATCCGCAGCACTTGAAAACAACAGATGCAATGACGACAGCTTTTCCTGCGCGCACCATTCAATCAGGGCTTGGGCCAGCACCGCACGGTCTTGAGCGGTGCGCGCCAACAAACGGGTGCCGGGCACCGGTGTGAAGGGCACAGCCACTACGCCCTTGGGGTAGTAAGCCAGGCCATGCTGGTGGTACGCATTGGCCCAGGCGTGGTCAAACACATACTCGCCGTAAGAATGGTCCTTGATGTACAGAACGCACGCGCCCACCAGCACATCGTCAAGCTCCAGCATCAGGTAACGCGCTGTCCAGCCGGTCTCGGGGGTAGCGCTGCCGCTTTTCTGCAGGGCCGCCAGGTACTCATGCCGCATGAATGGCGTGGCGTCCGTCTGGATATTCAGGAGCTCGTTCCAATCGGTGGCATTCACCTCATCGGCAGATGTCAATATTCGAATGACATAATTGTTTGACACTTGCCTCACGCCTTTTCATTCCCTTTTTTAGACCTGTGATGACACTTAAACTTTGCGTTGCCCAACTCAATCTTGTCGTGGGCGACCTGGCCGGTAATTCAAAAAAAATCATTGAGGCCGCCCAGTCGGCGTACGCCCAAGGCGCGCGTCTGGTGCTCACGCCCGAACTCTCCATTTGCGGCTATGCCGCTGAAGACCTGTTCTTGCGCCCGGCTTTCATCACAGCCTGTGATGATGCCGTGAAAACAGTGGCCCGCGAGTTGGCCGGGTTAAAGAACCTCATGGTTGTTGTCGGGCACCCCAGCGGGGGCGACAGCCGAACCCGGTCTGTTGCCGTCCAGAGCCGCCACAACGCGGCCAGCGTGCTGTGCGAGGGTGCTGTTGTGGCCACCTATGCCAAGCGGGAGCTGCCCAACTACCAGGTGTTTGACGAGCGCCGCTATTTCACGCCAGGGCAGGGCGTCTGCGTCTTTGAGGCGGGCGAGGCTGACAGCCGCGTCAAGGTGGGTCTGTTGATTTGTGAAGACGCCTGGTTTGAGGAACCCGCCCGACTGACAAGGGCCGCCGGTGCGGAGTTGCTGGTGGTCATCAACGCCTCCCCGTTTCACATTGGCAAAGGCAACGAGCGAGAACAGATGATGCGCGCCCGGGTACAAGACTGTGGCTTGCCGTTGGTTTACGCCCATTTGGTGGGTGGGCAGGATGAAGTGGTGTTCGAGGGCCATTCATTTGCCCTCAACGCCGATGGTTCAGTGGCGGGCCGGGCGCCCAGCTTTGTCGAAAGCAGTCTGCTGGTCCAGGTCAACCGGGCGCCCGAGGGCCTGGTGTTGGCCGGCGATGTGGCGCCAGAGCGCTCACTCGATGCCGACCTGTGGGACGCCCTGGTGCTGGGGGTTCGCGACTACATTGGCAAGAACGGTTTTCCCGGCGTGATTCTGGGGCTCTCCGGCGGCATCGATTCAGCGTTGGTGCTTGCGCTGGCGGTGGATGCCATTGGCAAAGACCGGGTGCGCACCGTCATGATGCCCTCACCCTATACCGCCGACATCAGCTGGATTGATGCGCGCGAGATGGCGGCGCGCCTGGGCGTGCGCTACGACGAAATATCCATCGTGCCAGAGTTCGAAGCCTTCAAGGCATCGCTGGCCGGGGAGTTTGCTAATCTCGCCGAAGACACCACAGAAGAAAACATCCAGGCCCGCATTCGCGGCACGCTGCTGATGGCCTTGTCCAACAAATTCGGTGGCATTGTGCTCACCACGGGCAATAAATCGGAGCTGGCTACGGGCTACTGCACCTTGTACGGGGACATGGCCGGTGGCTTTGCCGTCATCAAGGACCTGGCTAAAACCACTGTGTTCAGGTTGTCACGCTGGCGCAATGCCAACGACCCCTACGGCAGCGGCACAGAGCCGATCCCTGATCGCATCATCACCCGTCCACCCAGTGCCGAACTGCGACCAGACCAAAAAGACCAGGACAGCCTGCCTGAGTACGAGGTGCTTGACGCCATTCTGGAGCGTTACATGGAGAACGACCAGAGCATTGACGACATCATTGCCGCCGGATTTCCCCGCGCCGATGTGGAAAAAGTCACCCGTCTTATTCGAATCAACGAGTACAAGCGCCGTCAGGCTCCGGTGGGTATTCGGGTGACGCATCGCAGCTTTGGCAAAGATTGGCGTTATCCTATAACCAATCGTTTTCGGGGTTAGAAGTCCCTCTCGGGGCGGCAACTTTCAAGCCCCGGCGTGCCCAATCGTGCTAATTACTCATCAGGAGATACAAATGAAACAAATCACGGCCATCGTCAAACCGTTCAAGTTGGAAGAAGTGCGCGAGGCTCTGGCCGAGTGCGGCGTTACGGGCTTGACGGTCACCGAGGTCAAAGGCTTCGGTCGTCAAAAAGGCCATACCGAGCTCTATCGCGGGGCTGAATACGTTGTGGATTTCTTGCCCAAAGTCAAAGTCGAGGTCGTCGTCAAGACCGACGAAGTTGACCGCTGCGTTGACGCCATCGTCAAAGCCGCTCACACTGGAAAAATCGGCGACGGCAAGATTTTTGTCACCAGTGTTGAGCGGGTTGTCCGCATCCGCACCGGTGAACTCGACGAGTCCGCGATCTGAATAGAACTTACCGGATTTTGGGCGCTACATGCGGCGTCGAGACAAGCCGGGTACCTGCCAAGGCATCGTGCCAGAACTGCTTGTCCGGGTGAAACCGGCTCAAAATCGCCCACACGAGCACCCAGCCGGTCAAGATGACCAGCGACCCGGGAGCGCTCAATTCAAACGGCGCAACCGCAGCCAAAGCCGGCAAGAACCACAGCCAACTCAGCACATAACGCAGCAGAGCTCGGCTTTGGGTGATGGGCTTGCCAGCCCGATCCACCACACGGATGTTCCAGGTTTTCATGGCCAGTGTCTGCCCCTTGGCCCAGAGCCAGACAAAGTAAATACCGAAAATCACAAACAGGAAAGCCTGCAATGGATGGCGGTTGTCCATGGCGTTTCGTGTCTGACTCAGTGTTCCAAAGAGATAGCCGGCAATAAAAACCACGCCAAACATCAGCATTCCCTCGTACATCCAGCAGGCCATCCGGCGCGCCAGGCCCGGTGTTTTCAACTCGTAGTTCATGTGATTGGATGGATGACGTTCAGTTATTCAGACTTCGGGGCTGACTCAGTCGCTGGAACCGGCAAGGGCAGCAAGGTGTTGCTGTCGATCACCTTTTGGGGTGGCGTGATGGTTGCCGCCTGAGTTTGGTTTTTTCGGCTCAAAGGTACGGTCGCCAATTTTTGAGGTGCTACCGGTTTGGCAGCCCCTGCGGCTCCAGAAGGCTTTGGTGGCGCGGATGCTGCCAGTTTCTTCTTTTCTTCAGGATCAAGCGCCTGATACGCCTCCCAGGTCGCCACTTTTTGGTCTGGGGTGAGGTTTTTGGACTCCGCGAAATTCAATCTTGCCTGGGCGCGCTCCTGCTTGCTCAGCAGGGACCACTCACTCATGCGGCTGTGCAGTTTGGCCTGCTCTGCCGGTGTGAGCGTGGGGTAGTTGGCGGCAAGGGCGATCCACTTTCGCTTAAGGGCCGCCTCAAGCGGGTTCCAGCTGGCCGCCAGGGGTTTCAGCGAGACGCGCTGCGCTGGCGTCAAATCTTGCCACGACGGCCCTGACGTTGTCACCGGTGCTCCGGGCTTGTTCACCTCAGACCCTTTGGTCTGCGGTTTGGTCGTCGGGTGGGCTTGCAGCGGCTTCTCTGGCGCCGCCTGCGCTGCCACCATCGAAGCCATCAGACTTGAGGCTATTAAAGCCCCGGCCGCCATTCGCCGCGTTAATGAACGAAGGAGCCTTGCGCTGCTGCGGCCAAGTGCCATGGGGAAAGTGCGAGGCGTTTTCAATTGCTGATTTTTCCCGATTTCAGTTTGACAAATTCCGTAAAACCAACATCCGCATAGGCAGAGGGTGGGAGGTCATCGGTCAATATGGCGGCATCGATTTCAGCCAATTCGTTGGCCTGGTTGTCATCCTGCACTATTGAAATAAATATCAGGCCCAAAACCAGAGCAACCAGTGGCGCGAGGGCTGCCAAACGACCCCAGCCGCCCAAATGCTCACCGCCCATCACCAAAGTACCGTTGTTTGCGGACGCGTAGGGTGCGGCTTTTGTTGCAGTCACCTTCCGTGCGGCCACCGCTCTCACCCGTGCAGCGCGCAGCCGCTCTGTAATATCGTGCGGCAAATCCTCTACGGCCCCATTCAGACGCGCTGCAACCAACAAGCCAAATTGATCCTGATCATTCAGACCCTTTTCGTGACGCCCTGTATTCATAGCGATATTCCCTTTGCACTCAATGCCTTGCGCAGTGCCTGAACGGCCCTGAAACAGTGTGTCTTGACGCTGCCCTCAGAGCAACCCATTGCTGCCGCAGTCTCTGCGACATCCAAT
>CALRWE010000123.1:0-14277 GCA_943371745.1 Rhodoferax sp. OV413 | reverse complement strand
GGGCTACCCTACAACTTTGTGGCCGGGACCGAAGGCAACCCCGGCTACTCGCCGCGCCTGCAGACGCTTGAAAACACCTTCAAGACGGCTTGGCAAACCACGTGCCCTGATTTTCAGACTGCGCGGGGCTACGGCACCACGCCAGCGGGCACCGCCAATCAGGCCCTGGCCACCAACTGGGTGGGCCAAAACTTTGACTGCCTGGCCTTCACCATCGAGATGCCCTTCAAGGACAACGCTGACTTGCCCGATGACCGTGTGGGCTGGAACGGCGAGCGCTCCAAAAAGCTGGGGGCGAGTGTGTTGCTGGCGGTGTTGGCGGTGGTGGGGCAGTTGCGCTGACTCGCCATGACTTGCAGCAGATCGGTTATTTTGAAAGCGCCAATTGCACCCGCATGGCGGCTTCCACGGCGAGCATGTCTGCTTTGGACAACTCGCCCACCCGGGTTTTAAGCCGCGCTTTATCAGCGGTCATGAACTGATCCGCCATGGCCTTGCTTGGGGAGCCCGCTACGCTCACATAGGCCTCACCGGGAAATAGGCGCTTGGCTCATGGCTGCGTAACTGTCGTCCAGCGCTGTGTCGAACACGTGCGGCCTGGCCAGCGACTCCAGAAAGTGGCTCACCTTGCCGCGTCCCACCACACGCATCAAACCATCGTAAACAGCCTCATCCAGGGTGATCGTCATTCGTTTTTGCAGGGTTGACCGCCTATTTGTATGCACATTGCATTGTTCATCAAAGGGAAAAGGATGCCGGCCAGAGGCTTGAAAAATGTCGAAAGAACAACCTCAAATTCAGGCGTAATAACGCGCCACAAACGCCTCAAAGCTCCCTTGGTCCACCGCTTCAAGTTTTTTCTGCTCCGCTAACGATTCGGCCGCGCTGGCGGTGAACCGGGCTTGCGCGGCTTCATCCAGCGGCTGCGCCAACAGCTGCTGATGGTGTTGCTGTGACAACTGCAGTGCGCAATTGAAATAGCCCCCGTTGGCCCGCGCGGCCTCCAGTATCTGGGCCGAGGGCGTGGTGTCCGGGTGGTCAATGCGGTTGCGAAGGCGCTGCAGGGTAGTGGCGTAGCCCGTGCCGCCGTAGGCGGTGTCGAGCATCTCGGCAAAGGGCTGCATGTCGTCAAACAACTCGTGCGCCAGCGGACGAAAGGGCTGCTCGCGGTTGTGCACCAGCAGGCTCAGGTCCGGCTGGCGGCCGCGGGTGACCACGCGGTTTTTGTTCTCGTCGTTTTCGGCTTGCTCCCGGCTGCTGATGGGCGGGCTGTCCCGGAACAGGCACATCAGCAGGAGCACGTCGGCAAACGTGCTTTGCTCAGGCGCAATGCCGATGTCAATAAAGGGGTTCAGGTCAAACAGGCGCACCTCAACGTACTCCACGCCGTAGGTCTTGAGCGCCTTGGCTGGGCGCTCACCGTGCTTGCCAATGCGCTTGGGGCGAATGCCGGCGTAAAACTCGTTCTCAATTTGCAGCAGGTTGGCGTTGAGCTGCTTCCAGTGGTCGCCGTCGCGCACACCGATTTTTTCGTAAAACGGGTCTGGCGTGCGAATGGCCGCCTCCAGCGCCTGTGTGTACTCATTGAGCGAATTGAAGCTGACGTGCAACTGCGCCTGCGCGCGGTTCTGGTAGCCCAGGTCGCTCATGCGCAGGCTGGTGGCGTAGGGCCCATACAGGGTGCCGGGCGTCAATTCCAGCAGGTCCGACTTGCGGCCTTCCAGGAACGACTCGCACAAGGCGGGCGAGGCGCCAAACAGGTAGGGAATGAGCCAGCCGTAACGCAAAAAGTTGCGAATAAGCCCGAAGTAACGCTCGCTGACAAAGTCTTGCGTGTTGGCGTTGGCCTGGCAGCAGTCTTTCAGGGATGCCCAAAATTCGTCGGGCAAGGACCAGTTGTAGTGCGCCCCGGCAATGGTCTGCATCTTGCGGCCGTAGCGCACGCCCAGGCCTTCGCGGTAGGCGGCTTTCATCTTGGCGGAGTTGGTGCTGCCGTAGTTGGCAATAACGATGTCCTGATCGTTGCCCAGCAAGCTGGGCATGGAGCCGGCCCACAGGGTTTCGCCCGCCAGGTGCGGGGCCGTGAAACGGTGGATGTCGCGCAGAAACGCCAGAGGAAATGCCGGGTCTTGCGACGGAGGGGTGATGAATTCGAGCAAGGCCTCGGCGTAATCGGTGGTGATCCAGGGGTGCGTTAGCTTGGAGCCCAGCGCCGTGGGGTGGGGGGTGGCCGCCAGTCGGCCAGCGGCGTCCACCCGCAGGCATTCACGCTCGTAGCCCCGGGTGATGCCGCGCAGCAGCTGGGCTTGCCCACGCTTTGAAAACTGACCCACCGCATCGCAGCATGTGAACTTCAACATCGTCTCTCATCCTTCAGTCAAACGGCCCGCAGTATGGCAGTTTTTGGGGGCAGACGCCCTGAGCTGGAACGCACAATCAGGTTCGTGGTTAACCTAGGCGGGTGTACTTATTGGCTAAAGCGAGATTTTCATGACGACTTTTGATTTTGATCTGTTGGTGGTGGGTGGCGGCAGTGGCGGCGTGCGTGCGGCGCGCATGGCAGCGCAGCGCGGAGCACGTGTGGCCATGGCCGAAGCCGGCGGCACGCAGGGTTTGGGTGGCACCTGTGTGAATGTGGGGTGTATTCCCAAAAAGCTCTACAGCTACGCGGCGCACTTTGCCGAGAGTTTTGAGGAGTCGCATGGCTTTGGTTGGGAGGGCGAGGCCCCCAAGCTCAATTGGGCCACCCTCAAGGCCAATCGCCAGCGGGAGATTTCGCGCCTCAATGGCGTCTACCGCAACATGCTGGTGGGCGCCGGGGTCACGGTGCTCAATGGTTTTGCCCGGCTGGTTGACGCCCACACGGTGGAGGTGGCGGTGAATATGGACGGTGTCATCACGCCCCAGCGTTTTACAGCCCAAAATATCCTGATTGCCACGGGCGGACAGCCCCATGTGCCGCATATGGTGGGCCGTGAGCACGTGCTCACATCGAATGACATGTTTGACTTGGAGTCCTTCCCCCAGCGCTTGCTGGTGGTGGGCGGGGGCTACATTGCGTGCGAGTTCGCGTCCATCTTCAACGGGCTGGGCGCCAAGGTCACGCAGCTGTACCGGGGCGAGCAGGTGTTGCGCGGGTTTGACGACGAGGTGCGTCATTTTCTTGCAGGCGAGATGACCAAAGCCGGCGTGGACTTGCGCCTGAACGCGGGTGTGCTCTCCATTCACCGCACGGAGCAGGGCCTGGAGGTGGCGTTGGAGGACGGCAGCAGCGTGACGGTGGATGCCATTTTGTATGCTACCGGGCGCGTGCCCAATGTGCAGGGCCTGGGGCTGGAGGCGGTGGGCGTGTGCCAGGGCGCGCAGGGTGCAGTGGTGGTGAATGATGATTACCAGACCAATGTGCCATCCATTTACGCGCTGGGCGACGTGACCGCCCGCATCCAGCTCACCCCGGTGGCTCTGGGTGAGGCCATGGTGTTGGTGGATCACCTGCTGGGGCCCGCCCAGGGCAAGCCCCCGCGCAGCATGAGTTACGAGTTCATTCCCACGGCCGTGTTCACGCACCCCAACATCGGCACCGTGGGTTACGGCGAGGCGCAAGCGCGGGAGAAGTTTGGCGCTGTGACGGTGTTTCGTAGCGAGTTCAAGGCGCTCAAACACACCCTGAGCGGCAGTACCGAGCGCACGCTCATGAAGCTGATTGTGGAAGACGCCACCGACCGCGTGGTGGGCCTGCACATGGTGGGCACGGATGCAGGCGAGGTGGTGCAGGGCTTTGCCGTGGCCATGAAAGCCGGAGCCACCAAGGCCATGTTTGACAGCACCATCGGCATTCACCCCACAGCGGCGGAAGAATTTGTGACGATGCGGGAGCCGGTGGCAATAAAGACCTGAATCGTCAATTACCCAAAGTGACGACTCCGCGCCAGCGCTCCCAGCCGCTCCGTAATCTCAAAAAACTCAGCTACCGTCTCGTCAATGATGTCCCGCGCTGACTTGACCGAATCGATCAGCCCCACGGTCTGCCCGGCCAGGGCTGGGGCGGCTTCCATGTCGCCGCCAAAGTAGACCTGCAAGATGCCCGAGAGTGCATCCATCGGCATCACGCCGGCTGCATAGATGGCCTGGGTCCGCTCAGACTTCAATGAGCGGATGCAGGGTGTGGCCATTTTGTTGAGCACCAGCGTACCGGTCTCCTTGGCTTGAACGATGGCGTTTTTGTAATTGGCGTGCACGGGGCTCTCGAGGCAGCTGACAAACCGGGTGCCCATTTGCACGCCCTCAGCGCCCAGCGCAAAGGCTGCCGCCATGCCGCGCCCGTCGCAAATGCCGCCGGCTGCAATCAGCGGCACATCTGTGCGGGCGCGAATGGCCTGCAGCAGCACCAGGGTCGAGACCTCTTCGGGGTTCTTGAAGCCGCCGCCTTCGGCCCCTTCAACCACCAGGCCGTCAATGCCGGCGTCCACACACTTCATCGCGGCGTCCACCGTGGGCACGGCGTGGTAGACCACAATGCCGGCGTCTTTCAGGGGCGCGATGAACTTGGCCGGGCTGCCGGCCGAGGTGGTCACAAACTTGACGCCCGAGGCACACACAAAGCGCAGCATGGCGTCGTCTTTCAGAAACCGGATGGGCAGGTTCACGCCAAACGGCAGGCCCAGGGCGCTCATCTTCGTGATCTCGGCCTGGCAGTTCGCGGTTTCGCCGGACGAGGTCTCGATGATGCCCAGCCCGCCCGCGCGGGACACGGCGGACGCCAGGGCGGTGCGGGCAATCCAGCCCATGGGGGCCTGGAGGATGGGGTATTTGGCGCCGGTGTGGGCAAGGACACGATTCATGGTGTGGGGCCTGAGATGAAAAACCGCATGGTGCCGCCATTTGGCTTATTGGCCTGTCTTGTTGGTGTCAACAGTCCAAACGCGAGTGCTGACCCAGCAAGAAGCGGAAATCCCCGCTCAATGGCGGTGTCACGGGACCGTGAAACAATGAGCCCATGCCAAATTTACCCGCCTTCATCGCCCCCTCCCGCTTCACCGACCCGGCCGCCGCGCTGGCCAAGGCGCGCGAAATCTATGATGCCAGCATTGCCCACCTGCGCGAGGCCATGCAGCGCTTTGTGGCGGGGGACGACTTGCCCGGCCATGTGCGTGCCTGCTATCCCTTTGTGCGGGTGCAGACCGATACCGTCTCGCGTCTGAATTCAGCCCAGGTGTCGCACCTGAGCTACGGCTTTGTGGCGGGGCCAGGGCGTTTTGAGACCACCCTGAGCCGGCCTGACCTGTACGCCAGCTACTACCTGGAGCAGTTCACCCTGCTGCTCAAAAACCACCAGGTGGAGTTGGAGGTGGGCACCAGCACCCAGCCCATCCCCGTGCATTTTTCATTTGCCGAGCATGACCACATTGAGGGCAGCCTGAGCGCCGGGCGGCGCCAGCTGATGCGCGATGTGTTTGATTTGCCCGATCTGGCCGCCATGGACGATGGCATTGCCAATGGCACCCACCAGCCGCGCCCGGGTGAGCCACAGCCTTTGAGTCTGTTCACAGCGCCCCGCGTGGACTATTCGCTCCACCGCCTGCGCCATTACACCGGCACGGCGCCCGAGCATTTCCAGAACTTTGTGTTGTTCACCAATTACCAGTTCTATATAGATGAGTTTGTGCGCCTGGGCCATGAAGCCATGGCCAATCCGGCCAGTGAGTACATCGCCTTTGTCGAGCCCGGCAACGTGGTCACACGCCGGGAGGGCAGCGCGCCGGTGGCTGGTGACGAGCTGGGCAAGGTGCCCTCGCGTCTGCCGCAAATGCCCGGCTACCACCTGGTGCGTGCCGACCGCAGCGGCATCACTATGGTCAACATTGGCGTGGGCCCCAGCAACGCCAAGACGATTACCGACCACATCGCCGTGTTGCGCCCGCATGCCTGGATCATGCTGGGCCACTGCGCCGGGCTGCGCAACACCCAGCAGCTGGGTGATTATGTGCTGGCCCACGGCTATGTCCGCGAAGACCATGTGCTGGACGAAGAGCTGCCGCTGTGGGTGCCGATTCCGGCGCTGGCCGAGATTCAGGTGGCGCTGGAGTCTGCGGTGTCGGACGTCACGCAGCTCAAGGGGGCTGAGCTCAAACGCATCATGCGCACCGGGACGGTGGCCAGTACCGACAACCGAAACTGGGAGCTGCTGCCCGACAACGGGCCGCAGCGCCGTTTTAGCCAGAGCCGGGCCGTGGCGCTGGACATGGAGAGCGCCACGATTGCGGCCAACGGCTTCCGGTTTCGGGTGCCCTACGGCACGCTCCTGTGTGTGAGTGACAAGCCCCTGCACGGCGAGATCAAGCTGCCCGGCATGGCCAACCAGTTTTACCGCGAGCGGGTGGACCAGCACCTGCGCATTGGCATGCGGGCCATTGAGCTGCTGCGCAAAGAGCGGCTGGACCAGCTGCACAGTCGCAAGCTGCGTAGTTTTGCCGAGGTGGCGTTTCAGTAGGCCGTAGGCGTTGTTTTGGACGAATCTGAGGAGAAAAAAAGCTCTAGCCGTCGAATCTATTGCCTTGACAGCTATATTTTATATGGCGTCTGGCTCAGGCCTTGCGCGGCTTAACCTTGGATGCCGACAGCTTGGCGCGGGTGCGGGCCACTTGCACATCGGCGTCAAACGCCAGTGCCACGCCCATGCGGCGCTTCACAAAACTCTCGGGTTTGCCAAACAGGCGCAGGTCGGTGTTGGGCACACGCAAGGCCTCCTCCACGCCGTCAAACACGATGCCCACCGCGTCCACACCGCCATAAATCACGGCGCTGGCGCCCGGCGTCCGCAGGGCGGTGTTGACCGGCAGACCCAGAATCGCCCGGGCGTGCAACTCAAACTCGCTTTGCACCTGGGTGGTGAGCGTCACCAGGCCGGTGTCATGCGGGCGGGGAGACACTTCGCTGAACCAGACTTCATCGCCTTTGACGAACAGCTCCACGCCATACAGGCCCAGCCCGGAGGGTCGGCCGTCCAGGCCGATGCCCAGGTTGTCGGTCACGGCTTTGGCAATCTCGCGGGAGCGAGCCAGCGCCCGGGCGGGCATGGGGTGCGGCTGCCAGCTTTCCACATAGTCGCCACTGACCTGAATGTGGCCAATGGGTTCGCAAAAATGGGTTTCGATCTGACCATCGGCACCCACTGCGCGCACGGTGAGCTGGGTGATCTCGTAGTCAAAGTCAATGAAGCCTTCCACAATCACGCGTCCGGCTCCCACGCGGCCGCCCGCCATGGCGTAGTCCCAGGCGGCTGTCACGTCGGTGGGGCCGTCGATCTTGCTTTGGCCCTTGCCGGAGGAACTCATCACCGGTTTGATGATGCAGGGGTAGCCAATGCCGGGGCCTCCCACGCCATCAATGGCGGCCTGCAGTTCGATCAGTGAGTCGCAAAATTGATAGGGGCTGGTGGGCAGGCTCAGGGTTTCAGCGGCGAGGCGGCGGATGCCCTCACGGTCCATGGTCAGGCGGGCGGCGCGGGCGGTAGGAATCACGCGCACCACACCTGCGGCTTCCAGTTCCTCCAGCATGGGGGTGGCAATGGCCTCAATTTCGGGCACCACCAATTGGGGCCGCTCGGCCTCGATGAGCGCCTTGAGTTGCGCCGGGTCGCTCATGGTGATGGTGCGCGCGTGGTGCGCCACCTGCTGGCCGGGGGCGTTGTCGTAGCGGTCCACGGCGATGGTCTCCACGCCCAGGCGCTGCAGCGCAATGAGCACTTCTTTGCCCAGCTCGCCGCTGCCCAGCAGCATGACTTTGGTGGCGTGGGGGGAGAGGGGCGTGCCGAGAGTGGTCATAGAGGTGCGCGGTGAGGCGTCGGGTGAGGCTGAAGGTCAAGCCAGGTCGTCGGGCTTGCGCGCAGGCGCCTGGGTGACAATCCGGCCATGGAAAACGCGATTTTATCGGTACAAAATTTAAGCAAGCGCTATGGCGAGGCCACTGTGGTGGATGGCTTGTCATTTGACATTGCCCCTGGCGAGTGCCTCGGGGTCATTGGCCCCAATGGGGCCGGCAAAACCACCACCATCCGGATGTGTCTGGGTCTGACCGCGCCGGACGGCGGCTCCCTGAGCTACTTTGAGCGCGCGCTAGGCGGCGATGCCCTGCAAATGCCGGCGGATGCTCTGGCCATCAAAGCCCAGATTGGCGTGGTGACCCAGATGGACACGCTGGACCCCGACTTCACCTGTGCCGAGAACCTGCTGGTGTATGGCCGTTACTTTGGCATGAAGGACGCGCAGATCCGCGAGCGCATCCCGGCGCTGCTGGAATTTGCCTCGCTCACCGCCAAGGCGCAGGCCAAGCCGGGCGAGTTGTCCGGCGGCATGAAGCGCCGCCTGAGCCTGGCCCGCGCCCTGGTCAACAACCCGCGTTTGCTGCTGCTGGACGAGCCCACCACCGGGCTGGACCCGCAGGCCCGCCACCTGATGTGGGAGCGCCTGCAACTGCTGCTGGCCGAGGGCAAGTCGATTTTGCTCACCACCCACTTCATGGACGAGGCCGAACGCCTGTGCTCCCGTCTCCTGGTGCTGGACCATGGCCGCAAAATTGCCGAAGGCACGCCACGTGATCTGATCGCCCAGCATCTGGAGCCCGATGTGGTGGAGGTGTATGGCACCGGCGCGTTGGCGCTTATGAATGACGCGCCGCTCAAGGCGCTGGCCGCCCGGGTGGAGGTGAGTGGCGAGACCGTATTCTTCTACACCGTGGACGCCAAGCCCCTGTTGCAGGCGCTCACGGCTTATCCGCAATTGCGCACGCTGCATCGGCCAGCGAACCTGGAGGATTTGTTCCTCAAACTCACCGGTCGCCAAATCAGGGAAGATGCCTAAACACTATGAAAACAGAAGCTACCAAGGCAATAGATACGCAGGCTAGAGGTCTAAAAGGCTTGGATTTCAGCCAAAAAGGCTTGTCGATCTGGCGCGCGCCCCAACTCTCCATGCGGTTCTGGCCGGTGTTTTTGCGCAACCTGCTGGTGTGGAGAAAGCTGGCCCTGCCCAGCCTGGTTGGCAATATTGCCGAGCCGCTGATGTGGCTGGTGGCCTTTGGCTACGGCATGGGGGCACTTATTGGCGAGGTGAATGTGAGCGGCGTGCCGGTGCCCTACATCCTGTTTTTGGCCAGTGGTTCCATTTGCATGAGCGCCATGCAGGCGGCCAGTTTTGAGGCGCTGTACTCGGCTTTCTCGCGGATGCATGTGCAAAAAACCTGGGACGGCATCATGAACGCGCCGGTGAATCTGGACGACATCGTGCTGGCCGAGATGCTGTGGGCAGCGTTCAAGTCGCTGTTCACCGTGACGGCCATTTTGGGCGTGATGTTGGTGCTGCAAATCAGCCACAGCCCCAAGCTGCTGGTGGCCTGGCCGGTGCTGCTGGGGGTGGGCATCACCTTCAGCTGTATTGCGCTGATCTTCAACGCGCTGGCCAAGGGCTATGACTTTTTCACCTATTACTTCACGCTGTTTCTCACGCCCATGATGTTTTTGAGCGGCATTTTCTTTCCGCTGGACCAGCTGCCGCCCGTGGTGCAAGTGATCTCCCAGTGGCTGCCGCTGACCAATGCTGTGGAGCTGGTGCGCCCGCTGTTCATGGACCAATGGCCTGCTCAGCCCCTGCGTCATGCCAGTGTATTGATGGCCTATGCCGTGGGGGGCTTCTGGATCGCGCTGGCGCTGACCCGCAAGCGCTTTCGGGCCTGAGCGGTCGCTGAGGGCGGTCTCCGCAGCGTCCGTAGGTTTAGCCCGGTTGCGTGTCGGCTGGGCGAGTGCGGGTAAATTGTTTGCTCACAAAGGTCCAGATCATGCGGGAGGCATCGGGGCCTTTCGGGTCGCTGTAGCTGCAGCCGCTGGCGCCACCGCTCCAGGCATGGCCCAGCCGCCGAACCTCGCACAAGGTGCTCACCAGCCGGCTGCCCGCTTTGAAATCGGTGACCTTGGCCGCGTAGCGCGCACCGCGTTGCACCGCGCGCGGCGGGCCTGATTTGGCGCCTTCGGTGTTGGCCCACTGGCGTGCTGCTTGTGGCCCGTTGCTGGGTGCCACCGTGGAGTCTGCACCGCCTTGAATGACCAGCAGGGCGGGAAGATGCTTGCCATCAGGCAGCACCGCCAGTGGCAGGCCGGGCTGTTTTTGCCCCCGCATGGCCCCAAACGCGGTGACCGAGGAATGCGCCACACCGGGCCCAATGCCCGAATGCATGGCCACCGCCTGAAACCGCGATGGGTGGCGTGTGACCAACAAAGTCGCCATGCTGGCGCCCGCGGACATGCCGGCCAGCGCCATGCGGCCGGGGTCAATGGCCTGCTTCAGGCAGACCTGGTCAATCGTGGCCTGGATCGCATCGGCCTCGCTTTGGGCGCGGCCCGACCGCGTCTCAAACCAGTTCCAGCAGCGCTGGGCATTTGAGAGACGGTCTTGTTCCGGGTACAGCACAAAAAAGCGCTCGCGTGCGGCAATCCGGTTCATCTGGCTCACATCAGCCAATTCCTGTGCGTCCTGCAAGCAGCCGTGGAGCATGACCAGCAAGGGAAGGCGCTCGCCGCGTTGAACCCCGGGTGGCTTGTAAAGGCGGTAGCGTTTGGCACCCGGCACCGCAGGGGCACTGCCCGAGGTCCACTGACCCACGGCCGTTGTGGGCAGTGGCTTGGTGGCGCTTGTTTTGGCGGTGGGTGGTTGGGTCACTGCTGGCGGCGTGTGCAATGCCTTTTTCAGGGCCTTGGTGCCAACGCGAATGGCCGTGCGTGTCATGGCGTTGAGCGTGCGCTGGAACGAGCGACTTAAAAAAGGGTTGGTGGTGCGTTTGGCCATGATCAATGAAGCCAGTCTAGCCCAGTCCCTGCTTCGTTCAGGTGCTATTTATTTATGACCTTTGTGTGCGCTGGCGCCCGGTGCGGCGGCTAAATTTGTGCTGTGCGGATCATGTCGGCTGCCTTCTCGGCAATCATGATCACGGGGGCGTTGGTGTTGGCACCGACTACGCGCGGCATGATGGATGCATCCACCACGCGCAGCCCGGCCAGGCCATGCACGCGCAGTTGGGCGTCCACCACGTCCATGGCGCCGGAGCCCATGCGGCAAGTGCCCACCGGGTGATAAATGGTGTCGGCATGATCCCGGATGAATCGTTCAATTTGGGCATCGGTTTGCGCCTGGGCCGACGCCGCCAGCTCACGGCCCTGTGCCGCTGCCAGGGCGGGCTGCGCCAGGATGTTGCGCATGAGCTTGAAGCCGCGCACCAGGCGGTCCGTGTCGTCGCGGTCGCCCAAGAAGTTGGGGTCGATCAACGGGGCGGCAAACGGGTCTTTGCTGGCCAGACGCACGCTGCCCCGGCTGCGTGGGCGCAGCAGGCAGACGTGGCACGAGAAGCCGTGCCCCAGCGTGGTGGTGCGCCCATGGTTGAGCAACTTGCCAATGACAAAGTGCAGTTGCAGGTCCGGGATGGGCTCGCTGCCCTGACTCTTGATGAACCCGCCGGCTTCGGCATAGTTGGTGGTCAGCATGCCGCTGCGCAGCTGGCGCCACTCAAACACCCCCTTCAGCATGCGCCACACCCCCGAGGGTGACAGGCCAAACAAGTCTTTGGTCTGGGGCGCATCCACCACTTGAACCACGTCAATGTGGTCATGCAGGTTGGCACCCACGCCGGGCAGATTGTGCAAGGTGGCAATGTTGTTTTCCAGCAAGTGGGTGTGCGGGCCAATGCCGGAGAGCATCAGGATCTGGGGCGATTGCAAGGCGCCTGCGCACAAGAGCACTTCCCGCTTGGCGTTGAGTTGCTTGAGTTCGCCTTCGTGGTGAAACTCCACACCCACTGCGCGTTTGCGCTCCAGCAGGATGCGGGTGGTGTGCGCACCCGTGAACACGCGCAGGTTGGGTCGCGCCAAATGGGGCGTCAGGTAAGCCTTGGCCGCGCTGAAGCGCTCGCCGTTTTTGTGCGTCACCTGGAACAGGCCCACGCCTTCCTGGCTTTCGCCGTTGAAGTCCGGGTTGTGGTGCAAGCCCGCCTGCTGGCCGGCTTTGATGAACACCTGGCCAAAACGGTTGGGGCTTCTGAGGTCCATCACATGGAGTGGCCCGCCGCTGCCGTGAAAGGCATTGGCGCCGCGTTCGTTGTGCTCGGCCAGCTTGAAATAAGGCAACACATCGGCATAGGCCCAGCCCGCATTGCCCTCGGCCGCCCAGTGGTCGTAATCGTCGCGGTGGCCGCGAGCGTAGATCATGGCGTTGACTGAACTGGAGCCGCCAAGCACCTTGCCTCGGGGTTGGTAGCCCCTGCGGCCGTTCAGTCCGGGCTGTGGCACGGTGTCGAATTTCCAGTTGGCGTGCCCCGTCTTGGCGATCACCGCCAGCCCGGCGGGGCAGTGGATCAGCACGCTGCTGTCGGCCGAGCCTGCCTCCAGCAGTGCCACGGTGATGTTGGGGTCTTCGGTCAGTCGGGCGGCCAGCACGCAGCCGGCCGAACCGCCGCCGATGATGATGTAGTCGAACAAGTGTGTCTCCTGGCACCGGAGGGTGGTTTTTCAGAGGTGATCAGCCGCTACGTTACCGCAAAGCCGCTGAACGGTCAGGCATCCATGATTTCCTACTTTTATTTTACGCAATTAAATTGTGCACAATTAAATTGTGATAAAGTTCATTCATGACAATTGACAACAAAGCCACTCACGCCAATCCTGCTCTTTTGCTGGAAAACCAGCTGTGTTTTGCCCTGTATTCCACGTCCCTGGCCATGACCAAGCTGTACAAGTCGCTGCTGGAGGTCCTGGGGCTCACCTACCCGCAGTACCTGGTGATGCTGGTGCTGTGGGAGCAAGACGATGTGAGCGTGTCAAGTCTGGGAGATCGCCTGTTTTTGGACTCTGGCACCTTGACACCCCTGCTCAAGCGCATGGAAGCCGCAGGCCTGCTGGTGAGAACCCGCGCCAAAGACGATGAGCGCCGGGTGCAGATTGCCCTGACGCCCACGGGCCACCAACTCAAGGGGCAGGCGGGCAGCGTGCCCGGCTGCGTGGTGAGTGCCACGCACTGCCCGGTGTCCGAGCTGATGGTGCTCACGCGCCAGGTACAGGCGCTGCGCAGCCGGCTTGCCAATTGATGGCGCCGTCCTTTTTTTGACAACTTCAGTCATCCCTGTTTTCAACCCGCTTCGCGAAGAAGCATTTTTTTAAGGCAACACCATGGTCACCCAAGTCGAAAAAGTCATTTACCAAGCCCACGCCACCTCCACCGGCGGACGTGACGGCAGCACCAAAACATCGGACGGCCTGCTGGACCTCAAGCTCAGCGTCCCCAAGGAAATGGGCGGCGCGGGCGGCGGTGTGAATCCGGAGCAGTTGTTTGCTGCAGGCTACAGCGCCTGCTTTATTGGTGCGATGAAATTTGTCGCTGGCGCGCAAAAGATCGCCATGCCGGCTGATGCGTCGATTGACGCCACCGTGGGCATTGGCCAGATTCCGGCCGGCTTTGGCATTGAGGTGCAAATGGTGGTGCATTTGCCCGGCATGGACCGCGAAGTGGCCCAGGCGCTCATCACCAAGGCGCATGAGGTTTGCCCCTATTCCAATGCAACACGCGGCAACATCGAAGTGACCTTGACCCTGGCGTAAGCGCAACCCGAGGCTGGCGCATCCGGCCTGTCGCTTTGGCGGCCCGCTTCGATTGTCGAGGCGGGCCGTTTCGTTTATGGTCCCTGAATGACCACCCTCGACTTCCTCATTCGCAAAGACCAGCTCACCACCACCGAGCTACGCCATTTGCCGCAAGTGCCCTTGAACCCGGGTGAAATCCGGATGAAAATTGACTCGTTTGCCCTGACTTCCAACAACATCACCTATGCCGCTTTTGGGGATGCGATGAATTACTGGGCGTTCTTCCCGGTCAGTTCGCCCAGCGACGAGGGCTGGGGGCGCATTCCGGTCTGGGGGTTTGGGACTGTGGTTGAGTCGCAGCAGGCCGACGTGGCGCTGGGCGAGCGGTTCTATGGCTATTACCCCATGTCCAGCAGTGTGGTGCTGCAGCCTGCGCGCACATCGCCCGCCGGGTTTTCCGACGGTGCGGCGCACCGCGCCAGCCTGCACCCGGTTTACAACCAGTATGTGCGCTCTAACGCCGACCCCTTTTACGCGGTCGATACCGAAGACACCCAGGCCCTGCTGCGCCCGCTGTTCACCACCTCCTGGCTGATTGACGACTTTTTGGCGGACAACGCGTTTTTTATGGCCCCTGCGGATGCAGGCCAGCCCGTGACGCT
>CALRWE010000122.1:0-14413 GCA_943371745.1 Rhodoferax sp. OV413 | reverse complement strand
CAGCGGCATCCTGACGCTGTTTGCCGTGGCCATGGCAGTGGGCATCATTTACAACACGGCGCGCATCGCGCTGTCCGAGCGCGCCTGGGAACTGGCCAGCTTGCGGGTGCTGGGCATGACGCGGGCCGAAGTCTCGGTGCTCTTGCTGGCCGAACTGGGGGCCGAGTTGCTGCTGGCCCTGCCGCTGGGGGCGCTGGCCGGCTGGGGGCTGGCCACCCTGATGATGCGGCTCATGGCCTCCGACAGCATCGACTTTGCGGTGGTGATCGAGCCCTCCACCTACGCCACTGCGGCCCTGATTGTGCTGGCTGCCGGTCTGGCCAGTGCGCTGCTGGTGCGCCGCCAGATTGACCGGCTGGACCTGGTGGCTGTTTTAAAGGTACGCGAATGAACCACTCCACCCCTCCCAAAAAGCGGCGCCGCTGGCTCCTGATGGCCGCGCTGTTGCTGGTGGCCACCGTACTGGCCTATGTGGCCTACCGGCCCAGACCGTTCGACGTGGAGGTGGCCCGCGTTCGCTTGGGCACCTTTGAGCAGGCCATCGAGGAAGACGGCCAGCTGCGCCTGAAAAACCGCTTTGTAATGACCGCCCCCACCTCGGCGGCCCTGCTGCGTCCCTCCCTCAAGGTGGGTGACACCGTGCGCGCTGGCGATGCAGTGGCCACACTGGTCCCTGTGGCGCCACCCATGATCGATGCACGCACACGCACGGTACTGCAGCAGCGGGCGGGCAGCGCCAACGCGGCGCGCCAGGCCGCCGCCGCCCAGGTGCTCAAGCTGCAGGCCGCCCTGGCGCAAGCCACGCTGGAAGCCCAGCGGGCCGAGCAACTGGCGCAGGCCAACTTCATTGCCTCCTCGGCGCGTGACCAGGCGACCTTGGCGCGCCAGACGGCGCAAGAGGCGCTCAATGCCGCGCGGGCCGAACAGAGTGCGACCGACTTTGCGCTGGCTGAAGCCCGGGCAGCACTCAGCCGCTCGGAGCCCAACGCCGGGAGCCCGGCAGCCGGTGTGTGGACACTGACCAGCCCGGTCAATGGACAGGTGCTGAAACTGCACCAGGACAGCGCCACAACGGTCACCGGCGGCCAGCCCTTGCTTGACATTGGCGACACAGCCGAACTGGAAGCAGTGATCGATGTCTTGTCCAGCGAGGCGTTGCAAATCCGTGTGGGTGCTGCGGTTCACATGTCAGCGGGTGGCAGCGCCAAACCCCTGACGGGGCGGGTATCGCGCATTGAGCCGGCGGCCTTCACCAAGGTGTCTGCATTGGGCATCGAGGAGCAGCGCGTCAATGTGATCGTGGACCTGGCCGCCTCAGAGGCGCAGCGCCTGGGCGACGGCTTTCGGGTGGATGCCCGTATCCTGGTGCTCTCGCAAGCCGGCGCCTTGCTGGTGCCCACTGCCGCGCTGGTGCGACAGGGTGAGCGATGGCAGGTCTTCGTGGTCCAGGCTGGCCGGGCTCGCGCCCGGCCGGTTCAAATGCAGGACCGCAACACCGATGTCGCCTGGATCAAGGAGGGCCTGCGGGTTGGTGACACCGTGGTGCTGTACCCCGGCAGCATGGCCGAGGGACAACCGGTGCGCCAGCGCAAGCCCTGAGTGGCCAGGCTGGCGGATTTCTTACTCGACGGTCGAGATGAACTGCGCGTTCGGACGGCGGACTTTTTTCAGGTTCACGAGCCAGTCTTTGTCTTCTTCACGGTAACCCAGGGGCAGAATCACCACGCTGCGCAAGCCGCGGGCGCCAAGGCCGAGGATTTCATCGATGGCTTTGGGATCGAACCCCTCCATGGGCGTGCTGTCAACTTCCTCAAAAGCGGCCGCGATCAAGGCGGCACCCAGGCCAATGTAGGCTTGACGGGCAGCGTGCTGGTAATTGACCTCAGCGTCACGCGCGGGGTAAGTTGAAAGCAACATCTTGCGGTAATTTTCCCAACCTTCGTTGGTTGAATTGCGCTCGGTGTTGGTCAGGTCGAACATCATGTTGATGCGCTCGGGGGTATAGTTGTCCCAGGCGGCAAACACCAGCAAATGGGAACAATCGGTCACTTGACCCTGACCCCACGCTTTGGGTTTGATTTGCTCCTGCACGCCCTTGTTTTTGACAACAATGATCTCAAAAGGCTGCAGGCCGCTGGAGGTCGGTGCCAGGCGAGCGGCCTCCAGGATACGGTCCACTTTTTCCTGCGGCACCGGCTTGGCGGGATTCATTTTTTTGGTGGCATAGCGCCACTGGAGCTTTTGCAGGAGGTCTGACATGCTTGTTCTTTCGGTATCGGTTGATCGGTAGATAACCACTCACTATAGACGCGATCAACTGGCGTTCACAGTCCCAAACGAGTCACTACTCTGTTACAGATGACGAAACAATCGCCGTGCGGCGGCGGCCTGCGAGCCGAGGGCATCATCCGCTATCGATTTAGATGGCCTGATCCAATAATAAAGACGGCCAGCAGCTGTTTATCCAAAAATTCCGAATGGCCTCATCCTCTGTCAACAGCAGCGCGTTGAGCAGCGGCTCCAGTCGGGTGGTGCCAGGGTCAGCCAGCATCACATAGCGCGCTGTTTGACCCCTGACCTCTTCATCCAGCCGCCCCACCCAGTCCAACTCGCCCAGCACCTCCAGCACGGGCTCCAGTTGCAATGCATCCACCCTCAAGCGCGAAGCGAGTGCCTCCACGGTCAAACCTTTCTCCACGGCGCCACGCACCTCATGGAGCTGCTGCAAGGTCTCGAGTGCGAGCTGAAACGGCAAGCCCTGCGAGCGGGCCCGGACCCGCACGCCTGAAATCAAGCTGGGCAAGTAAGCCGCAATCACCGCCCCCAGCAGCACGATGACCCAGGCCACATAAATCCAGATCAGCAAAATCGGCACAGTGGCAAAGGCGCCATACATCACGGAATAGGTCGGCACCATACCCAGGTAGACCGCCAGCGATTTCTTGGCCAGTTCAATGCCCGCCGCCACAAACAGGCCGCCAGCCCAGGCGTGACGCCACTTCACATGGGCATTGGGCACATAGTGGTACATGGCGGCCATGCCACCGGCCAGCAAAACAAACTGCAGGGCATCCAACACAATCTGCACCCCACCCGGCATCACACCCACCAGGCCCTTGGAGGCAGAAATCGCATACGAGGTGGCGGACAAACTCACGCCCAGCACCAGCGGCCCCAGGGTCATGGCAGCCCAATACACCAGCACCCGTTGCCCAAAATGGCGCCGCTTGCGCACGCGCCAAATGCTGTTGAGGGTGTGGTCAATGGTCAAAATCAGCGCCAGAGCCGTCACCAGCAGCAGCGCCAGGCCGACCACGCCCAGCTGGCTGGCCTTGCCTGCGAACTGGGTCAGGTAGCCCAGCACCTGGCGGGCGATGTTGTCAGGAATCAGGCTGGCCACCAGCCACTGCTGCAGTCCGCCCTGGACCTTGGCAAACATGGGGAAGGCGGTAAACACCGCCAAGGCCACAGTCACAAAAGGCACCAGGGCCATGATGGTGGTGAAGGTCAGGCTGCTGGCCGTGAGGCCCAGGCGGTCCTCGGAAAAGCGCTCGCGCAGCGTACGCGCCGTGCTTTTCCAGGGAAACTCGGAGAGGGTTTTGAGCAAGTCATCAAGCCGCAGGGGCCTTGTGCCTGTCGGGGGCGCATTCAGCTTCATGGCCGGTATGATGCCATTCCAATGAATACACCCCAAGCCGCAGATCAACAATCGTCCTCCTCCCTGGTGACCACCACCCGGTTTCTTGCCGTGGGTAGCCTGCTGGGCCTCATCATTTTGGGCCTGGCCTGGGAGCTGGTGCTCGCCCCCCTGCGCCCGGGCGGATCCTGGATCGCCCTGAAAGTGCTGCCGCTGTGCGTGCCGCTGGCGGGCTTGCTGAAAAACCGCATGTACACCTACCGCTGGGTCACCCTGCTGGTTTGGCTGTATTTCACCGAAGGCGTGGTGCGCGCCTACAGCGACAAAGCACCGGGCAATTACCTCGCCATGATCCAGGTGGCTTTGTGCCTGGCCTTGTTTGTGGCATGTGCCATGCACGTGCGCTTGCGCCTGAAAAACGTGGTTAAAGGGAGCTGAGCCCATGCACAACCTTTTGAACGAGATTCGCCAGATCGTGGGCGCCGCCCATGTGTTCACTGATGGCGACCTGAGCGCCTGGGAGCAAGACTGGCGCAAACGTGTGCGCGGCAAATCCTTGGCCGTGGTGCGCCCCGGCTCCACCGAAGAGGTCGCCCGGGTCGTCAGAGCCTGCGCCGCTCACGTGGCGCTCCACCCCGACGCGCCGTTGAGCATCGTGCCCCAGGGCGGCAACACCAGCCTGGCTGTAGGCGCCACGCCCGACAGCTCGGGCCACCAGATCGTACTGAGCTTGCAGCGCATGAACACCATTCGCGCGCTGGACGCGGCCAACCTCACCATGACGGTGGAGGCGGGCTGCATCCTGCAAAACCTGCAAGCGCACGCGCAGGCGTCCAACCTGCTGTTTCCACTGAGCCTGGCGGCCGAGGGCACCTGCACCATTGGCGGCAACCTCGGCACCAACGCCGGCGGCACGCAGGTCGTGCGGTTTGGTAACACGCGTGACCTTTGCCTGGGGCTGGAAGTCGTCACCCCGCAAGGCGAGATCTGGCATGGCCTGACCGGCCTGCGCAAGGACAACACGGGCTACGACCTGCGCAACCTGATGGTCGGCTCCGAAGGAACGCTGGGCATCATCACCGCTGCCACCCTGAAGCTTTACCCCCTGCCTGCCGCCCAGCTCACCGCCTGGACAGCCGTGCCCTCGCTGGACCACGCCGTGCAGTTGCTGGGCCTGGCCCACCAGCGCCTGGGCGCCGGCCTGACCGGCTTTGAGGTAATGGGCGACTTTGCTTTGAGCCTGGTAGCCCGGCACTTCCCCCAACTGAACCTGCCCTTGCCGCTGGATTCACCTTTTTTTGTCTTGCTGGAAAACTCCGACTTTGAAAGCGAAGCGCATGCCCGGGCGCAATTTGAAGGGCTACTGGAGACTGCCCTTGAAGAAGAGATCATCAGCAATGCGGTCATCGCCGAGAACCTGTCCCAGGCCAACCACCTGTGGCATCTGCGCGAAACCATTCCGATGGCCCAGGCTGAAGAGGGTCTGAACATCAAACACGACATCTCGATCGCGGTGTCGCGCATCCCCGAGTTCGTGCGCGGCACCGACGCCTTGCTGCAGCAAGCGATCCCCGGCGTGCGTTTGGTCAACTTCGGTCACCTGGGGGATGGCAATCTGCACTACAACGTGCAGGCCCCCGAGGGTGCGGACAGTGCAGTCTTTTTGCGGGACTTTGAGGACCAGGTCAATACGCTGGTGTTCGACTCAGTCGACGCCTTTGCCGGCTCGATCTCGGCCGAGCACGGCGTGGGCAGCCTCAAGGTCGACAAACTGGAGAAGCACAAGTCGCCCGTGGCACTCAGCATGATGCGCGCCATCAAAAAAGCGCTGGACCCGCACAATTTGATGAATCCGGGACGCGTCGTCAGAGTTTGACTGACGGCGGTGCCGTGCCCCCTCTATGCGCCTAAAATCGCGCGCATGAACGATGCACACCTCTGAGGGGCACACCATGCGAAACCACACCACCGACACCCGCAAACGCCCGGTCAACCTGTCCATCAATGCTCACACGCTGGAACAGGCCAAAAAGCTGGGCATGAATTTGTCCAAAACCGTCGACGCTTTTTTGCAGGAAGAGGTGAAGCGGCGTTACTGGCAAAAGTGGAATGAGGAAAACGCCCTAGCGATTGACCACTACAACGCCCGGATCGAACGCGAGGGCTTGCCCCTGGCCAAGTACCGAACGTTTTGACCGGCGGCATTGATGGCTCGTTTTGATGTTTACTCGCATCCCGAAGTGGCGATGCGTTCCACCACGCCTTTCTTGCTCGATGTGCAAAACAATTTCATTGACCGGGTCGCCAGCCGCGTGGTCATTCCCATGCGCGAGGAACTCGCTTTCGGACCCCGAATGCGCGACCTGAACCCCGTGTTTGAAATCGCTGGCAGAACTTTCGTGCTCGACACCGCTGCACTCGCCGCCTTCCCAGCAGCGGGCCTCAAGCAACCCGTAACCAGTCTTTCTGCGCAAAGTGAGGACATCGTGGGCGCTCTGGACACTCTTTTTGGTTCTTACTGACATGCAAACGCCCATCCCTTCCCAATTTGAAGACTTCATGCGCCATGTGGACACCCACGGCGTGTTCAAACCCGACCGCACCGGCACCGGCACCAAGAGCGTGTTTGGCTACCAGATGCGCTTCGATTTGACGCAGGGCCTTCCGCTGGTCACCACCAAAAAGGTGCACCTGCGCTCCATCATTCAGGAACTGCTGTGGTTTCTGACCGGCTCCAGCAACAACCACTGGCTCAAAGAGCGCGGTGTGTCGATCTGGGACGAGTGGGCTGACCCTGAAACCGGCGACCTCGGACCGGTGTACGGCGTGCAATGGCGCAGTTGGCCCAAGCCCGATGGCGGCCACATTGACCAGATCGCCGAGGTCATCAAGACGCTAAAAAGCAACCCCGACTCGCGCCGCATCATCGTCAGCGCCTGGAACGTGGCCGACCTGGACAAGATGGCACTCATGCCCTGCCACGCGTTCTTTCAGTTTTATGTGGCCCCGGCCACCTCACTGGACGGCAAAGGCCGCTTGAGCTGCCAACTCTACCAGCGCAGCGCCGACATCTTTTTGGGCGTGCCCTTCAACATTGCCTCCTACGCCCTGCTCACCCACATGGTGGCGCAGCAATGCGACCTGGACGTGGGCGACTTCATCTGGACCGGGGGCGATTGCCACATTTACAGCAACCATGGCGAACAAGTGGCGTTGCAGCTCAGCCGCGTGCCCCTAGCCTACCCCACGCTCAATATCAAACGCCGGCCCGCATCGATATTTGAGTACGAGTTTGAAGACTTCGAGGTGATCGGTTACGAGTGCCACCCCGCCATCAAGGCGCCGGTGGCCGTGTGATCAGCCGTCGCCAACTCTGGGCACTGGTTGCCCTGACCTTGATGTGGGGCGTGAACTGGCCGATGATGAAACTCTCATTGCGCGAGCTTTCGCCGCTGTATTTTCGGGCCCTCACCATGACCTGCGGCGCGCTGTGGTTGTATGTCTTCTACCGCGCCCGGGGCCTGCGCATGTGGCCCCAGGGCACGGAATGGCGAAGCGTCATCCTGCTGGGGCTTCCCAACATGCTGGGCTGGCACACGGTGTCGATTCTGGGCGTGCAGCAACTGGCCTCCGGACGGGCGGCCATTCTGGGCTTCACCATGCCGATCTGGACGGTACTGATCAGCGTGCTGTTTCTGGGTGAAAAACTCACCCGCCGCGTCGCGTTTGCCGCCATTGCCGTGGCGGTAGCCATCGCCTTGCTCACCGCCAACGAATTCACCACGCTGGCCGGACGACCGGTGGGTGTGGCCTGGATGGGGCTGGCCGCGCTGCTCTGGGCGGTAGGGACCCTGATGATGCGCCGCGCCCACCTGACGCTGCCGGTAGAAACACTCACGGTCTGGATGATGATTTTGGCCAGCATTTGCCTGTGGGGCATTGCGTGGATCAGCGAGCCTTGGCCGGTCTGGCAGTTTTCTGCCCTGATGTGGATCAGCCTGGCCTACGGGGCCTTCATCAACTACGGTTTTGCCCAGATCATCTGGTCCGGACTGGCTCGCAACCTCCCGCCCGCCACCAGCGCCATGAGCGTGATGGCGGTACCGCTGGTGGGCACTTTGACGGCCACGGTCATCGTTGGCGAATCCCCACACTGGCAGGATTTTGCAGCGGTCGGGTTCGTGATGGCCGCTATTGCAGCCGTCTTGTTACCCGCACGCTCGAAAGTAAAAACTGCATGAAGCTCCACCTCATCCTGGCCCGCGCTGCCAATGGCATCATCGGCAAAAACAATGCCCTGCCCTGGCACTTGCCGGAAGACATGGCGCATTTCAAACGCACCACCCTGGGCTGCCCGGTCATCATGGGCCGCAAGACCTGGGATTCCCTCCCGCCCAGGTTTCGACCCTTGCCGGGACGCCTCAATGTGGCGGTGACCCGCCAGTCCGATTGGCAGGCCGACGGCGCGCTGACGGCCCACTCCCTCCAAGAGGCCTGCGCGCTGTGCCCGCCAGACAGCAACGCCTGGGTGATTGGTGGGGCCGAGATCTATGCCCAGGCCCTGCCATTGGCCAGTACAGCGGTGGTCACCGAGATTGACGCCGATTTTGAAGGCGACGCTTTTGCGCCAGAATTCGGCTCGCAGTGGACCGAGATCGCCCGCGATCGCCACACTTCATCCACAGGACTGAGTTTCAGTTTTGTCACTTATCTTAATAACGCCAAGGTTTGACATGTCAGGACACGGATTTCACGTACACGGCCCCCACGACCACGAACTGGAACACGCCCAACAGGGCGGCGGCCACGGCGACTCGGGCGGCATGATCAACCAGATTGCCATGTTTACGGCCATCGTCGCCACCGTGGGGGCCATTTTTGGCTACATGGGCGGGGCCACACAGGCCAATGCCGGCTTGTATAAGAACAATGCGGCCATCAAGAAAACGGAGGCCTCCAACCAGTGGAACTTCTTCCAGTCCAAGAGCACCAAACAATCATTGGCGGAGTTGGCCCGTGATCTGGCGGCTGAGGATAAAAAGGCGTTTTACCAAGTCAAGGTCGACCGCTACGAAAAAGAAAAAAACGAGATCAAACTGGTCGCCGACAAGCTGGAGGCCGACGCCACCGAATGGGATAAAAAAAGCGATGACCAAATGCACCAGCACCACCGTTGGGCGCAGTCCACCACTGTGCTTCAGGTGTGCATTGCATTGGCAGCCATCGCGCTGCTGACCAAGAAGAAGTGGCTGGAGTACGCCATGTTTGCAACAGGGGGCATCGGCTTGATCGTCGGCATCCTGGCTTCGCTACATGTTTAATAGTAATTAATAGATAAAAAACGCAGGCCAGAGACCGATTTGACTATGAAACTTGCCACCTGGAATATCAACTCCCTCACGGTACGCCTGCCGCAGGTATTGGACTGGCTTCAGACCAATCCGGTCGACGTGCTGGTGCTGCAAGAACTCAAGATGACAGACGACAAATTTCCGTTTGACGCTTTCACCCAGGCAGGCTACCACGCCCATTGCTTTGGCCAGAAGACCTACAACGGTGTGGCCCTGCTCTCCAAGGCACCGGTTACCGACGTCGTCAAAAATATCCCCGGCTTCTCTGACGACATGGCGCGGGTGATCAGTGGCACGGTCAATGGCGTACGCGTGATTGGGGCTTATTTTCCGAATGGGCAGGAGCCGGGCTCGGACAAATTTGATTACAAGATGAACTGGCTCAAGGGCCTGCGTGACTGGATCAAAACCGAGTTGGTCGCCCACCCCAGGCTGGTGTTGATGGGCGACTACAACATCACCTTTGACGACGCCGATGTGTGGGACCCCATCGGTTTGAAAGACACCATCCATTGCACCGACGAGGAACGCTACCACCTGGGCGCTCTGGTGGCACTGGGGCTGCATGACGCCTACCGCTTGTTTCCGCAGGCTGAAAAAAGCTACTCTTGGTGGGACTACCGCGACTTTGGTTTTCGCCGCAACCGCGGTATGCGCATTGACCATATTCTGGTGAGCAACGCCCTCAAGGCCGATGTCACAAGCTGTGTGATTGACAAAACCCCACGCAAAAACGAGCGCCCCAGTGATCACACGCCAGTGATCCTCGAGCTGCGCGACGCTTGAAAAAATCGACCGTTTTGGTCGTTGCCAAGGCGATATAGCACTGGCTTAGGCCCGTTTTCACTCCAAACCCAGCTCCTGGATCTTGCGCGTGATGGTATTGCGACCAATACCAAGCTTTTGGGCAGCTTCGATGCGCCGACCGCGGGTCGCAGCCAGCGCTGCCTGAATCAGCCGGGATTCAAAGCGGCGAGTCAACTCGTCCCACACATCATGCCGGCCACTCGCCAGCAGAGCCACGGCATCCGCCTCCAGACCTGACTCCCAACCGGCGGCACTGAGCGCCAGAGCAGAGTTACCCCCAGAAAGGGGCTCGGCTGCGCGCGAACTCTGGGCAGCCAAGCCGGGCATGGTCACATCTGCTGCTGGCAGCACCGCAGGTAACGGATCAGGCAGAAGGGTCGTCGGCATGGGGTGAATGACAGCTGCATCAACTGGCGGCTGAGCCCCAACCACGCCCACCTCGGGCGGCAAATCCTTGGGCTCCACCATTTGCGCCGGCGCCATCACGGTCAGCCAGTGGCAAATGTTCTCCAGCTGACGCACGTTGCCGGGAAAGCTGAAATGACCCAACCACACCAGCGCGGCATCAGAAATCCGCTTGGGGTCGACCCCGAGCTGCAATGCGCTTTGCTGTAAAAAGTGGCGTGTCAACATGGGAATGTCTTCGCGGCGTTCACGCAGCGCCGGCAAGCGCAGCCGGATCACATTGAGCCGGTGAAACAAGTCTTCCCGAAACACGCCATCCTTGACCCGTTGCTCCAGGTTCTGGTGGGTGGCGGCAATCACGCGCACATTGGTCTTCACGGCACTGTGACCACCGACCCGGTAAAAATGTCCGTCGCTCAAGACCCGCAGCAAGCGCGTTTGCAGGTCAAATGGCATGTCGCCGATTTCATCCAGGAACAGCGTGCCACCGTCGGCCTGCTCAAAACGCCCGCGGCGCATGGTCTGGGCGCCGGTGAAAGCGCCACGCTCGTGGCCAAAGAGTTCCGACTCCAGCAAATCCTTCGGAATCGCCGCCGTATTGATGGCTACGAAGGGCCCCTGGGCGCGCGGCGAATGCTTGTGCAAGGCCCGCGCCACCAGCTCCTTGCCCGAGCCGGATTCGCCGGTGATCATGACGGTGACGTTGCTCTGGCTCAGCCGGCCGATGGCCCTGAACACATCCTGCATGGCCGGAGCCTGGCCCAGCATCTCGGGGGTGTCCGTCATGCGCTCCTCGGCCACCTCCTCACGTTGGCTTTCCTCCACGGCGCGACGAATCAACTCCACTGCCTTGGGCAAGTCGAACGGCTTGGGCAGGTATTCAAACGCCCCCCCCTGGAAGGCCGACACTGCGCTGTCCAGGTCAGAATAGGCGGTCATGATGATCACCGGCAAGCCAGGGTACTTGGCCTTGACCTTCTCCAACAGGTCCAATCCAGAGCCGCCTGGCATGCGGATGTCACTGACCAACACCTGTGGGCCGCTGTCATCGCCGTCCTCGTTGGCAGCGTTCAAGGCGATCAACACGTCCCGCGGATTGGTGAAACTGCGGGTGGGCAGGTTTTCACGCAATAGCGCCTTTTCCAGCACGAAGCGGATGGACTGGTCATCATCTACGATCCAAATCGGCTTCATAATTTTTCGTCACCTCTGGTCAGTGCAAGCTGCACTGGCAACTCGCACGGTTTATGGGAGCGGAATCAATATCTTGAAATCCGTGTAGCCCGGCACACTGTCGCACTCGATCAAGCCATGGTGCTGCTGCACAAAGGTTTGAGCCAATGTCAGCCCCAGCCCCGACCCCCCTTCACGCCCAGACACCAGCGGATAGAAGATTCGGTCCTTGATCGAGTCTGGAACACCAGGCCCGTTGTCAATAACATGCAATTCCAGTGCCAACCGGTAGCGCTGCTTGCCAAAAGTAATCTGGCGTGCGATTCGCGTGCGAAATGTCAAGCAAGCATCCCCTTGTCCGATTTGCTCTGTCAATGCCTGGCAGGCGTTGTGGGCAATGTTCAATACGGTCTGAATCAACTGCTCGCGGTCGCCACGGAATTCCGGAATGGAGGTGTCGTAGTCGCGCACCACCTTCAAACCCCGGGGGAACTCGGCCAGAATCAGCGAGCGCACCCGCTCGCACACCTCGTGTATGTTGACGTCGCCCACCAGGTGGGGCCGGCGGTGCGGCGCCAACAACCGGTCCACCAGAGTTTGCAGGCGATCCGCCTCATGAATGATGACCTGGGTGTACTCGATGAGTTCGCGGGACTCCATCTCCATCTCCAGCAACTGAGCTGCGCCGCGAATTCCCCCTAGCGGGTTTTTGATCTCATGGGCCAAGTTGCGGATCAGCTCCTTGTTGGCTTGGGCCTGCTCGGCCAGTCGCTCTTCGCGGTCCTGACGGGCCTGCTGCTCCAGGGGCAGCAACTCCACAATGATCTCACCCGCGGTTTCGGTCAGGGTGACGATCACATGCACAGGCATGGGATCGTGGTTCAGACGTCTGAGCCAGGCGTCGTAGCGCAAGGCGGCAAATTCGTTGCCGCCAGCGCCCTGCAGCGCAGTTTGCAAATGCCCAGGCTCCGTAAAGCTGTCCGGGAAGTGGGACCCGACGATCGCCCGGCGGGAGATGCCCAGCGCGTCTTCCAACGCTGCATTGGCAAACAGGACGGCCCCGTCACCGCCGACCACAGCCACCAGTGTGGCCAGCAGATCAAATGTTTGAAAACGCAGCGCTGGCGCCATGACGGCTGTGGCTGCAAGGGAAATAGGGGGAGGTGCAGAGTTCTTCAAGCGACCTATTTTGCCGCAGTCGCAGCCGGTACACGGCCCAGCTCACGGCGAATTCCGGCCATATCGCTTTCATTGCGTGCCAAATTGGATTTGAGCTCCATCACCCGATCCAGGTATTTCCGGTTGTTGCTAGTTTCGTCGCTTCGTTTGTCGGGCAGGCCGTTGTTGTACTCCCGCAGGAGTTCGGTCTGGCGGGTCTCTGCCTTCCTGAGTTCGGACTCCAGGATTTGACGGGCATCAAAATCGCGAGATTTTTGCTCGCTGGCGTTCACCCGCAGCGCGCCCGACGACCCGCTGCCCAAAGTCGATACCACCGTCCTGGCGGGGGCCGGCGCCGCCGGTAGCGTGCCCTGCACCACTGTCACGTTACCGCCTTCTATCAGTTTGCAGCCCAGCGTCTGGGGGTTCGGAGCCGTGTTGGTGTACTCGTTACCGCAACGGTAAATACGGTCCTGGGCATAACTGGGGGCAGTTGGAACCATCGCCAACAGGGAAATCAACAAGGCATAGTTCATTCAGACCCTTCTATAGGTTTTTTCACGCCGGGGAAAGACAAGCTCGCCGCAGCCAACAGACACGAAATCTGTCTTTATTGAATCCAGGTTGGAGGTCCGTGTCAATTGAAAAAGGACAGCCCAAGCCGTCCTTTTTTGTCCCCGAATGTAACGAATTACAGCGAGTAGTACATGTCAAATTCGATCGGGTGAGTGGCCATGCGCAAGCGCGTGACTTCGCCCATTTTGAGTTCGATGTACGCATCGAGCATGCTGTCGGTGAACACGCCACCCTTGGTCAGGAAGCCGCGGCCGACATCCAGACAGTCCAGCGCCTGGTCCAGGCTGTGGCAGACGGTTGGCACTTTGGCGTCTTCCTCGGGTGGCAAATGATACAGATCCTTCGAGGCGGCTTCGCCAGGATGGATCTTGTTTTCCACGCCATCCAGGCCCGCCATCATCAACGCGGCGAAACCCAGGTACGGGTTCATCAGCGGATCAGGGAAGCGGGCTTCAATGCGGCGGCCTTTGGGGTTGGCCACGTAGGGAATACGGATCGAGGCGGAGCGGTTTCTAGCCGAGTAAGCCAACTTCACCGGGGCTTCGTAGCCGGGAACCAGACGCTTGTAGCTGTTGGTGCCGGGGTTGGTGATGGCGTTCAAGGCACGTGCGTGCTTGATGATGCCGCCGATGTAGTACAGCGCAAAGTCAGACAAGCCGGCATAGCCGTCACCGGCAAACAGGTTCTTGCCGTCTTTCCAGATGGACTGGTGCACGTGCATGCCGGACCCGTTGTCGCCGACGATGGGCTTGGGCATGAAAGTTGCGGTTTTGCCGTAGGCGTTTGCCACGTTTTGCACTACGTACTTGAGGACCTGCGTCCAGTCCGCGCGCTGCACCAAGGTGCTGAACTTGGTACCAATCTCGCACTGACCGGGCGCGCCCACCTCGTGGTGGAACACCTCAACCGGGATGCCCAGGGATTCGAGAATCAGGGACATTTCAGCGCGCATGTCTTGCGTGCTGTCCACTGGGGGCACGGGGAAGTAGCCGCCCTTGGTGGTGGGACGGTGGCCACGGTTGCCGCCTTCCATTTTCTTGCCGGAATTCCAGGGCGCTTCGTAGTCGTCGATCTTGAAAAAACTACCCGACATGTCGGTGTTCCAACGCACGTCGTCAAACAAGAAAAACTCTGGCTCAGGACCGAAGAATGCGGTGTCGCCCATGCCCGAAGCCTTGAGGTAAGCTTCAGCGCGCTTGGCCACCGAGCGGGGATCGCGGTCATAGGCCTTGCCGTCGCTGGGCTCGACCACGTCGCAGCTCAGGAACATCGTGGTTTCTTCGAAAAACGGATCGATGTTGGCGGT